>NZ_CP081006.1:1556453-1867744 GCF_022317005.1 Mycobacterium sp. IDR2000157661 | reverse complement strand
TGTGGTCGCGCTTCATGCAGAAGTGGATCGACCACACCACCGTCTCCATCGAGACCGAGCGCTCCCGCGGTGCAGCACCGCAGACCATCCCGGCGAAGGACCTGGCGACGTCGTTGAACTTGATGAACGAGCGCATGATGCTCGCGGCGTATGCCGCCGAACAACCTGCCGTCGCCCCCGCTCAACTGGTCGACACTCTCGCGCACATCTGGGTGACCAGCATTTACGGGACGACTCTCCAGTAGTCGTACCCGGATGCGAACATATGTTCGTGTCCGGGACGGAGGCCAGCATCCTGCACGCGGATCTCGACGCGTTCTATGCATCGGTCGAGCAGCGCGACGAGCCGTCGTTGCGCGGCCGCCCGGTGATCGTCGGCGGCGGGGTGGTGCTGGCCGCGAGCTACGAGGCCAAGGCGTACGGGGTGCGCACCGCGATGGGCGGACGGCAGGCCCGCTCGCTCTGCCCGCACGCCGTGGTCGTGCCGCCGCGCATGTCCGCCTACTCGCGGGCCAGCGAGGCAGTGTTCGATGTTTTCCGCGACACCACCCCGATCGTCGAGCCACTCTCGGTGGACGAGGCGTTTCTCGACGTGTCGGGCCTCCGGCGGGTGTCGGGCACACCGGTCCAGATCGCCGCCACGCTCCGGGCCCGGGTTCGCGACCGCGTGGGCCTGCCGATCACGGTCGGCATTGCGCGGACGAAGTTCCTGGCCAAGGTCGCCAGTCAGGAGGCCAAGCCGGACGGGCTGCTGCTGGTGCCGCCCGACCGCGAGCTCGCGTTCCTTCATCCCCTGCCGGTGCGACGGCTGTGGGGCGTCGGCGCCAAGACGGCCGATAAGCTGCACTCCTACGGCATCGAGACGGTGGCCGACGTCGCCGAGTTGAGCGAGACGACGCTGTCCTCCCTGGTCGGCGGGGCGATGGGTGGCCGACTCTTCGCGCTGTCGCGCAACATCGATCGCCGACGGGTGGTCACCGGAGTGCGGCGCCGATCGGTCGGTGCGCAGCGGGCGCTGGGGCGGGCGGGTAACTCGATGTCGACGGCCGAGATCGACGCCGTCGTGGTGAACCTGATCGACCGGATCACGCGGCGGATGCGCACCGCAGGCCGCACCGGTCGCACCGTCGTGCTCCGGTTGCGGTTCGACGACTTCGGCCGGGCAACTCGCTCGCACACCATGCCGCGGGCCACCGCGTCGACCGATGCGATCCTGCAGACCGCACGGGATCTGGTCGCCGCCGCCGCACCGCTGATCGCCGAACGCGGCCTGACGCTCGTCGGATTCGCGGTCTCGAATATCGACCGCGACGGCGCGCAGCAGATGGAGCTACCGTTCTGCGAAAACGCCGACACCACGGCGATCGATGAGGCGGTCGACGGAGTGCGGCGGCGCTTCGGCAACACCGCACTGACGCGCGGCGTGCTGGTGGGCCGCGATCCCGGGTTGGAGATGCCGCAACTACCCGACTGAGCCGGACCCTTTCGGCGGGGCCTTCTTGGCCGGCGTCGCCTTCTTGGCCGGGGCGGCCTTCTTCGCGGGGGCGGCCTTCTTGGCGGGCGCAGGCGGCGGATCGGCGGCTTCCGTCTTGGCCGACCCCTGCGGGGAACTCTTCTTCGCGGCGGCCTTCTTGGCCGGCGCCTTCTTGGCGGGGGCCTTCTTCGCGGCGGCCTTCTTGGCGGGGGCCTTCTTGGCGGGGGCCTTCTTGGCCGGCGCCTTCTTGGCGGGAGCCTTCTTCGCCGCGGCCTTCTTCGCAGGCGCGCCGCGCTGTGCCGACTCCGGGTCCTTCGATGAGTCCCCCAGGCCGACCTTTCCGGCCGCTTCCCCGGCTACCCCGCGGACGCGTGCCACCAGGCCTCCGCCTGCGGCCGTAGCCAGTTCTGCCGCCCGCTGTCCGAGCGCCGCGGCCCTGTCACCGATCGATCTCTTCGCCACTGTCGACTCCAATACGCCGAGTTCTATACGGACTGTCGAAGTGGTGTACCCCCTTTGAGGCCGTTAACCGCGGGGTGTGACGAGGTCAGGACGTGGTCCACGCCAACAGCTTGTCGGCGGGCCAGGTGTTGGCGATCCGTTCGGCGGGCACCTCGGCGTCGAGCGCCCGCTGCGCCCCGTAACCGAGGAACTCCAGCTGCCCGGGCGCGTGCGAATCGGTGTCGATGGAGAAGACGCAGCCGATCTGCAGCGCGAGGTTGAGCAACCGGGTCGGCGGATCACGCCGTTCGGGCCGCGAATTGATCTCGACCGCGGTGCCGTTGTCCCGGCACGCCGTGAACACCTTCTCCGCATCGAATTTCGACTCCGGACGGATACCGCGCCCGCCGGTGACCAAGCGTCCGGTGCAGTGGCCGAGCACATCGGTGTGCGGGTTGGCGACGGCCTTGAGCATGCGTCGCGTCATCGACGGCGCATCCATTGCCAGTTTGGAATGCACACTGGCGACCACGATGTCGAGGCGCTCGAGCAGCTCCTCCTCCTGATCCAACGAGCCGTCCTCGAGGATGTCGACCTCGATTCCGGTGAGTATCCGCAGCGGCGCCACCGTTTCGCGGAGTTCGTCGATGGTGTCGAGTTGTCTGCGCAGTCGTTCCGACGACAATCCGTTGGCCACCCTCAGCCGGGGCGAATGATCGGTCAGCGCGCAGTACTCATGTCCCAGATCCCTTGCAGCGATCATCATCTCGTCGATCGGCGCGGACCCGTCCGACCAGTTCGAGTGCACATGCAGGTCACCGCGCAGCGCTGCTCGGATGTCACCGCCACCGAAATCCTGCGCGGTCGAGCGGAGTTCGGCCAGTACATCGGGTTCCTGGCCTGCCCAAGCCTGGGCGATGACCTTTGCCGTTTTCGGTCCGATGCCGGGCAGCGACTGCCAACTGTTGGCCGCACCGTGGCGCTCCCGGTCGGCCTCGGAAAGCGCCTCGACGATGTCGGCGGCGTTGCGGTAGGCCATCACGCGGCGCGGGTCTTCTCGAGCCCGGTCCTTGTAGTAAGCGATCTGCCGCAAGGCGAGCACAGGGTCCATGGCTCCAGTCTGCCCCGCGCCGGCGTTATGCCGTTGGGGCGGTTACCGCGAAGCGGGAGGCGATCGAGTGCGAGGCCGTCGGCCGGGTCGACCGCGCCGGAGCCACGGCGGTAGTTGGCCGCCGATGTGCTGGTCGGCGGTAGATGCGAAACGACGACGCGGCGACGCCCGGCTCAGGCGATGCGCGCACCCCAGGCCGGGTCCCGTCCGGTCAACGCGACCAACCGGTCCAGCACCGGTGCGTCGTCGGCGACGGGCCGCGCCGCAGCAAACAAGCCGTCCACCGGGTCCTCGGCGGCGATCTGTTCGACGTGCGGCAGTACCGCGGCCGCGGTGTCGGCGTTGACTTCGTAGGGCTGCCCGGTCGCGCGCGCCAGGTCCCATCCGTGGACCACCACCTCGGTCAGCGCGACCACGCCCGCAACCTCACCCGGGAAATCGACCCCACCGGCGCGGGACATGCCCGTCCAGGCCGGCGGGTCGGCGAAGGCGTCGGCCAGGTCCATCAGCCGCCGCGGGTACTCGGTGCGCCAGCCGGCCTCGGGCTTGGCCCCGAATTCCGGCGGTGTGTCGGTGAGCGGGCCGAACTCCTTGCGCCCGGCGGCGGCGAACGCGGACGCCAGTCCCCCGAGGTGTGCGACGAGCTCGTCGACGGGAAGGCCCTCGCACGGTGTCGGCGCGCCCAGTTGTTCGTCGGAGACGCCGGCCACCACATCAGCGGTGCGGCGGCAGGCCTTGGTCATGTCGATGGTCATGTCGGTGGTCATGTCGATACCGACTCCGACGACCGGCCGAACTCATCGCCGGGGCAGCGGCTTCAGCGCGCCGTCCACCAGGGCCGACACCTCGTTCTGTGTCGTGCCGCCGGCCAGGAACAGCATCTCGTCGCCCGCCTCGAGAACGTCGTCCGGTTGCGGCAACACGATCCCACTGGAGCGGATGACGACGGCCAGCATCGTGTTGTCCGCCAGCGGAAGGTCACGTATACGTTGACCGACGAGCGAATCCCCTTCGGGCAACGTGAGTTTGGCCAGGCTGACCTGCCCGTGACGCAGCTGCATCAATCGAACGACGTGGCCGATGTCGATGGCGCCCTCGATCGCGGCCACCAGGGCACTGGGCGCAGACACCGCGACGTCGACACCCCACGACTCGGTGAACAACCACTCGTTGCGCATGTCGTTGACGCGAGCCACCACCCGCCCCACGCCGAACTCGGTCTTGGCCAACAGCGACGCCGCGAGGTTGACCTTGTCGTCACCGGTCGCGGCGATGACCACGTCACAGATGTGCAGTCCGGACTCCTCGAGCGCGGAGAGCTCGCACGCGTCGCCGAGCAGCCAGTCGGCGCCGGGCACCGTGTGCGGTTCGTAGTGCCGCACATCGTGCTCGATGAGCAGGACCTTGTGCCCGTAGTCGAGCAACTCGTGGGCAACCGAGCGACCGACCGCGCCCGCGCCGGCGATGCCGACGCGCATCATCGGCCGATCCTCGACCGCAGCCGGTGGCTCGGAAGACCTCTTCCTGCGCCCGAACACGCCTCAATACTGACCCATGCGGACGGCGCCCTGCCCACCTACCGACCGGGACGGCCTACCCGGTGGCCGTGATAGGTGTTTACTGCACGTCGAGACGACCGGGCGCGCCCGAGCAACGGGGACCAAATGAGCTTGCAGCAGCTGTATCTGGTGCTGCTGGCCGGAGGGCTGGTGCTGTTGGCCAGCATCATCGCCACCCGGGCGGCCAGCCGGGTCGGCCTGCCCAGCCTGCTGCTGTTCCTGGGCGTCGGTGTCATCGTCGGCGAGGACGGGCTGGGTCTGGCCTTCGACGACTTCCAGCTCGCTGAACATCTCGGCACCGTGGCCCTCGCCGTCATCCTCGTCGAAGGTGGCCTGACGACGCGGTTCTCCGACATCCGAAACGTGCTGGCGCCGGCCGCCGCGCTGGCGACGGTCGGGGTGGGCGTCAGCATGGTGGTGACCGCCGCGGGCGCACACCTGCTGCTGGGGATGGACTGGCAGCTCGCAGTGCTCCTCGGAGCGGTCGTCTCCTCGACCGACGCGGCCGCGGTGTTCTCCGTGTTGCGGGTCGTCCCGCTGCCGCGGCGGGTCGCCGGACTGCTCGAAGCCGAATCCGGCTTCAACGACGCCCCGGCCGTCATCCTCGTGCTGCTGTTCAGCGTGGTGCCGCTGGAACTGGCCCCGGTGGACACGCTGGCCACGGTCGTCTACGAGCTGGCCGTCGGCGCGGCGATCGGGCTCGGATGCGGGTTTCTCGGGTCTATCGCGTTGCGACGCATCGCCCTTCCGGCATCGGGGCTGTATCCGCTCGCGACCTTCGGGCTGGGCATGGTTGCCTTCGCGGCAGCGGGTAGCGCTCACGCCAGCGGGTTCCTCGCCGCATATCTGGCCGCGGTGGTGCTGGCCAATACCGGCCTGCCGCACCGCTCGGCGACGCGGTCGTTCGCCGAGGGACTCGGTTGGCTGGCGCAGATCGGGCTGTTCGTCCTTCTCGGTCTGCTCGTCACGCCCAGCGACCTCACCGTCGAGTTGGTGTCCGGTGTCACGGTCGGGCTGGTGCTGCTGCTGGTCGCCAGGCCGTTGTCCGTCATGATCTCGCTGGCCGGTTTCCGCGTTCCGTGGCGCGAGCAGATCTTCCTGTCGTGGGCCGGTCTACGCGGCGCCGTGCCGATCGTGCTCGCGACCTTCCCGATCGTGGCGGGAGTCCCGGACAGCGGGCGGTTGTTGAACATCGTCTTCATCCTGGTCGTGGTCTTCACGCTCATCCAGGGGCCGAGCCTGCGCATCGTGGCCCGATGGTTGGGCCTGATATCGAAGGAATCCGCGCGTGAGATCCAGGTGGAGTCCGCCCCGCTCGACGTCCTCGACGCCGAGTTGTTGACGATGACGGTGCAGCCGTTCTCGCGCCTGCACAACGTCACCGTGCTCGAACTGCGGCTGCCCGACCCCAGCGTCATCACGCTGATCATCCGCGACGGCCGTACGTTCGTTCCGCAGCCCGACACTCACATCGCGGTCGGCGACGAGTTGCTCATCGTCACCACCGCCAAGACCCGCGCCATGGCCGAGCGTCGACTGCGTGCGGTGAGTAGGCGCGGAAAGCTGGCGCACTGGTTCGACGAGTACGGCGAAGCCGAGTGACGGACTGCGGGGACCGTTCGACGCTAGGGTCGACGGAGTGAGATTCGCCTTCAAGACGTCACCGCAGAACACAACGTGGGCCGACATGCTGTCCGTGTGGCAGGCCGCCGACGACATCGACGTCTACGAGTCGGGATGGACGTTCGACCACTTCTATCCGATCTTCTCCGATCCGGCCGGACCGTGCCTCGAGGGCTGGACCACCCTGAGCGCGCTCGCGCAGGCCACCAGGCGGCTACGGGTGGGTGTACTCGTCACCGGTATCCACTACCGGCACCCGGCGGTACTCGCCAATATGGTTGCGGCACTGGACATCATCTCCAACGGTCGGCTCGAACTGGGCATCGGCGCAGGTTGGAACGAAGAGGAGTCCGGCGCCTACGGCATCGAGCTGGGCAGCCTCAAGGAGCGGTTCGACCGCTTCGAGGAGGCATGCGAAGTTCTCACGCGCCTGCTGAGCCAGGAAACGACATCGTTCGACGGGCGGTACTACCAACTAGAAGACGCTCGCAACGAGCCGAAGGGCCCGCAACGACCCCACCCGCCTATCTGCATCGGCGGCAGCGGCGAGAAACGGACGCTGCGCATCACCGCCCGCTACGCGCAGCACTGGAATTTCGTCGGCGGACCGCCTGCGGAATTCGCGCGCAAGCGCGAGGTCCTCGCCGCCCACTGTGCCGACATCGGTCGGGATCCCACGGAGATCACGCTCTCCGCACATGTGCGACTGGACCACGACCGCAACTACAGCAAGGCCGTCGGGGAAGCGGCGGCCCTCGGCGAAGAAGGGCTTGACCTGGCGATCATCTACCTGCCGCAGCCACACGACCCGGTTGTGCTGGAACCGCTCGCGAACGAGATCACAGCGTCGGGGTTGTTGGGTTAGCAAAGATATTCGATGGTCACGAGAAGGTAACGATTTGGCAAATGCGGCTTCGCTTAGGGTTCGCGGGCCGCTGAAGGCGACGGCGAGTTCGCTAAATGCCGTACAGCCGGAGCTCGTCGGGGGTGATCAGCCGCTCCGCCCTGGCGGGAAATTCGCGGCTCTTCAGGGGATGTCGCAATATTGACCAGGCGATTCGACTCACCCGTGACCGTGATAGCGGGTTGAGGTACACGGCACTTACTCCTGCGTCGATACCGATAGCTGACCGAGGGCTAACCTTACCGCAGCGTCCTTATGCAGTCATTAGATACCCAGGTGTCGGCAAACTCACGGCGACTCGCCGCAATTGTTTCCAAAGTTTTAATTGTTATAGAAGTGACTGATGTGACTCAGTGCGCTGCCTATTGGAAGACGTCGTTCAGCGTCACAGTGCGCAGCCGGCGTGCGCGAATCACGTCCACCAGCCGCCCGTATACCTCGGTGACCGGTGTGTGGTTGAGATGACCGATCACGATGGCCTGCGGGTGGAAATAGCGCTCGGCCATCGCGACGATGTCGCTCGCCGGGATAGAGACGTGATCCTCCAGCGTGCCCGACCACGACGTGTTGACGGTGTAGCCCAGTTCGCCGGCCACCTTGTCGACGTGGGCATTGTGTGCCCCGTAGGGCGGGCGGAAGTACGGCCGCGGATCGACGCCGTAGGTCTTCCAGAGGAACTCGTGATTGCGGCGGAACTGCTCGGCGACCTCGATCAGTGGCAGCCTGGTGAGCATCGGGTGAGACCAGGTGTGGTTGGCGAGCTGGACCCGGCCGTCGTCGACGAGCGGCCGAACCAGGTCGGCGTGATCGGTCCACGACGGATAGATCCCGTTGACGAAGTACGTCAGCCGCACGCCGGTGTCCTTGGCGAACTGCGTGTAGGCCCGCACCACATCGGTGCTCACCCCGTCGTCCAGGGTCAGCGCCAGCAGGTCGCCGCCACCGGGCAACGTGCTCAGCACGCCCGCGGGCACCGGAATGCGCTCCGACACGGGCGGGGGCGGCAGTAACGCGGCCGGTGGGCCCGACGGCGGAGGAATCTCGGCCGCCACGCCCGCCACCTGGGGTTGCCCACCCGTGCTGCACCGGGTCACTCCGATCGCGCCCAGTGTGACGGCGGACAGGGCCGCGATGAAATGCCGCCGGTTCAGCTCGGGCCCGGCGGCCGAACTCCGGTAGCGGCCGATCGTCATCGGCACTACTGTCCCGCGGTCAGCGGCGAAAGGGTGTCATTGCGCGGCGTGTCGCGCGCTTTCCCTCCGGGTGCGAGGGGGCGCCTACCGCTGCGGGACCGCGGTCGGCTTGATCGGCGCCGGAAGGGCGGAATGGCCCATCAGGTAGCGGTCGACACCCGCGGCGGCGGCGCGGCCCTCGGCGATCGCCCACACGATCAGCGACTGTCCGCGGCCCATGTCGCCGGCCACGAAGACGCCCGGCACCGACGAGGCGAAGTCGGAGTTGCGGGCGACGTTGCCGCGCTCGGTGATCTCGACGCGCAGATCGGTCAGCAGGCCCTCACGTTCCGGACCGGTGAAGCCCATGGCGAGCAGCACCAGGTCGGCTTCCATCTGGAAGTCGGTGCCCTCGACCTTCTCGAACTTGCCCGCCTTCATCTCGACCTCGTAGCCGCGCAGACCGGTCACCCGGCCGTCGGTGCCGACGAACTCCTCGGTGTTGACCGAGTAGACCCGTTCGCCGCCCTCCTCGTGCGCTGAGGAGACCCGGTACATCAGCGGGTAGACCGGCCACGGCGTCGAGTCGGCGCGCGTCTCCGGTGGGCGCGGCATGATCTCGAACTGGTGCACGCTCTCGCAGCCCTGACGATGCACCGTACCCAGGCAGTCCGCCCCGGTATCGCCACCGCCGATGATGATGACCTTCTTGCCCTTGGCGTGGATGGGCGGCAGGCCGTTCTCGTCGGTTACCGGATCACCGAGTTGCACCCGGTTGGCCCACGGCAGGTACTCCATCGCCTGGTGGATGCCGTCGAGTTCGCGGCCCGGGATCGGTAGATCGCGCGCCTCGGTCGCGCCGCCGGCCAGGACCACCGCGTCGAAGTCGGAGCGCAGCTGCTGTGCGGTGATGTCGACCCCGACGTTGACACCGGTGCAGAACTCGGTGCCCTCGGCCGCCATCTGCTCGAGACGACGGTCGATGTGGCGCTTCTCCATCTTGAACTCGGGGATGCCGTAGCGCAGCAGCCCGCCGATGCGGTCGTCGCGCTCGAACACGGTCACCTCGTGCCCGGCGCGGGTGAGTTGCTGTGCGGCGGCCAGCCCGGCCGGCCCGGAGCCGATGACGGCCACCTTCTTGCCGGTCTTGACGTCCGGCGGCAGCGGCACCACCCAGCCCTCGTCGAAGGCTCGGTCGATGATCTCGACCTCGATCTGCTTGATGGTGACGGGGTCCTGGTTTATGCCCAGCACACACGAGCCTTCGCAGGGCGCCGGGCACAGCCGGCCCGTGAACTCCGGGAAGTTGTTGGTGGCGTGCAGACGCTCGATCGCGTCGTGCCACCGGCCGCTGCGGACCTGGTCGTTCCACTCGGGGATCAGGTTGCCCAGTGGACACCCGTTGTGGCAGAACGGGATTCCACAGTCCATGCAGCGGGTCGCCTGCTCCCGCAGCGTGTCCTCGGGGAAGTCCTCGTAGACCTCTTTCCAGTCACGCAGGCGCAGCGGGACCGGCCGCCGCTGCGGGGTCTCGCGATGAGTGTACTTGAGGAAGCCGCGGGGATCAGGCACCGGCGGCCGCCATGATCGCTTCGTCTATGCCATCCTCGTCGAGGCCGCGCTGTTCGGCCTCGGCGATCGCTGCCAGCACCCGCTTGAAGTCGCGGGGCATCACCTTGGTGAAGTGCTTCACGTTGTTGTCCCAGTCATCGAGGATGCGTGCTCCGACAGCGGAGTCCGTGGCGTCGACATGGGCTTGCACCATCTCCCGCAGCCACGAGACGTCCTCGTCGTCGAGTCCTTCCAGTTCCACCATCTCGGCGTTGAGGTTGGCAGGCAACTCACCGTTCGGGTCGTACACGTAGCTGATCCCGCCGGACATGCCTGCGGCGAAGTTGCGGCCCGTGGGTCCGAGAATGGCGATCTTGCCGCCGGTCATGTACTCGCAACCGTGGTCGCCGACCCCTTCGACCACCGCGTGCGCACCCGAGTTGCGCACGGCGAACCGCTCGCCGACCTGGCCACGGATGAAGGCCTGGCCGCTGGTGGCGCCGAACAGGATGACGTTGCCCGCGATGATGTTGTCCTCGGCGACGTAGTCGGCCGGGGCGTCGTCCGAGGGGCGCACGACGATGCGCCCGCCCGACAGTCCCTTGCCCACGTAGTCGTTGGCGTCGCCGTACACCCGCAGCGTGATGCCCTTGGGTAAAAACGCACCGAAGCTGTTGCCCGCCGATCCGTCGAAGGTGATGTCGATGGTGCCGTCCGGAAGCCCCTGTCCGCCATAGGCTTTGGTGACCTCGTGGCCCAGCATGGTCCCGACAGTGCGGTTGACGTTGGCGATGGTCGTCGAGAAACGCACGGGAGAGCCTGAATCCAGCGCCTCGCGGCACATCACGATCAACTGCTGATCGAGCGCCTTGTCCAGGCCGTGGTCCTGACGCGAACTGCAGTACAGGTCCTGGTTCATGAACGCCGACTCCGGCTCGTGCAACACCGGCGCCAAGTCGAGCTTGTAGGCCTTCCAGTGCTCGGCGGCCTTGGTGGTGTCCAGCGAGCCGACCTGGCCGACCATCTCGTTGACGGTACGGAAGCCCAACTGCGCCATCATCTCCCGGACCTCTTCGGCGATGAACATGAAGAAGTTCTCGACGAACTCGGGCTTGCCGGTGAAGCGCTTTCGCAGCAACGGATTCTGGGTGGCCACTCCGACCGGGCAGGTGTCGAGGTGGCAGACGCGCATCATGATGCAGCCCGAGACCACCAGCGGTGCGGTGGCGAAGCCGAACTCCTCGGCGCCAAGCAGTGCGGCGATGACGACGTCGCGGCCGGTCTTGAGCTGACCGTCGACCTGCACCACGATCCGGTCGCGCAGACCGTTGAGCAGCAGTGTCTGCTGGGTTTCGGCCAGGCCGAGTTCCCACGGCGCGCCCGCATGTTTCATCGAGGTCAGCGGGGTGGCCCCGGTGCCGCCGTCGTGCCCGGAGATCAGCACCACGTCGGCGTGCGCCTTCGACACACCCGCGGCCACCGTTCCCACGCCGTTCTCGGAGACCAGCTTGACGTGCACCCGGGCCTGCGGATTGGAGTTCTTCAAGTCGTGGATCAGCTGCGCGAGATCCTCGATCGAGTAGATGTCGTGGTGCGGGGGCGGCGAGATCAGACCGACGCCAGGAGTGGAGTGCCGCACCTCGGCCACCCACGGATAGACCTTATTGCCCGGAAGCTGCCCGCCCTCACCGGGTTTCGCGCCCTGCGCCATCTTGATCTGGATGTCGGTGCAGTTGCTCAGGTAGTGGCTGGTCACGCCGAACCGGCCGGACGCCACCTGCTTGATCGCGCTACGTCGCCAGTCGCCGTTCTCGTCGCGGTCGAAACGCTTGACGTCCTCGCCGCCCTCGCCGGAGTTCGACCGTCCGCCAAGGCGGTTCATCGCAATGGCCAGGGTCTCGTGCGCCTCGGCGGAGATCGAGCCGTAGCTCATCGCACCCGTGGAGAACCGCTTGACGATCTCGCTTGCCGGCTCCACCTCGTCGAGCGGCACCGGGGGACGCATCCCCTCGCGCAGCTTCAACAGCCCGCGCAGCGAGGCGATCCGCTCGCTCTGATCGTCGACGAGCTTGGTGTACTCCTTGAACACCTCGTACTGGCCGGTGCGGGTGGAGTGCTGCAGCTTGAACACCGTGTCCGGGTTGAACAGGTGGTACTCGCCTTCGCGGCGCCACTGGTACTCCCCGCCCACCTCGAGCTCGCGGTGCGCCCACTCGTCGGGACGGTCCAGGTACGCCAGCGAATGGCGGGTGGTGACGTCGTCGGCGATGTCCTCGAGCTCGATGCCGCCGACCGGGCACGTCAACCCGGTGAAGTACTCGTCGAGCACCTGCTGGCTGACGCCGATGGCCTGGAACAAGTGCGCGCCGGTGTAGGACGCCAACGTCGAGATGCCCATCTTGGACATCACCTTCAGCACACCCTTGCCCGCGGCCTTGACGTAGTTGGCCTTGGCCGCATCGCTGCTGATGCCGGTGATCACACCGCGGTCGACCATGTCCTCGATCGACTCGAACGCCATGTAGGGGTTGATGGCCGCCGCGCCGAAGCCGACGAGACACGCCATGTGGTGCACCTCGCGGGCGTCGCCGGCCTCGACGACCAGCCCGACCTTGGTGCGGGTCCGTTCGCGAACCAGATGGTGGTGCACCGCGGAGACCGACAGCAGCGACGGGATCGGTGCCATCTGCTCGTTGGACTCACGGTCGGACAGCACGATGATGCGGGCGCCGTCGCGGATCGCGGTCGACACCTTCGCCCGCACGTTGTCGAGCGCTTCCTTTAGCCCCTGCCCGCCGCGGTTTACCGGGTACAGGCACCGGATCACCGCAGCGCGCATCTCGTGCTTGTGGCCGCGGATCTCGTGGTCGGGATCCACGCAGATGAGCTTGGACAGCTCGGCGTTGCGCAGGATCGGCTGCCGCAGCCCGATCTGCCTGCACGATTCCGGTGTCGGGTTCAGCAGGTCGCCCTCCGGGCCGACGGTGCCCTGCAGGCTGGTCACCACCTCTTCGCGGATGGCGTCCAGGGGCGGGTTGGTCACCTGGGCGAACAGCTGCTGGAAGTAATCGTAGAGCATCCGCGGCCGCGCCGACAGCACCGCGATCGGGGTGTCGGTGCCCATCGACCCGATGGGTTCGGCACCGGTACGCGCCATCGGTGCAACCAGCAGGTTGAGCTCCTCGTAGGTGTAGCCGAACAGCTGCTGACGCAGCACCACCCGGTGGTGCGGCATGCGCACGTAGTCGCCTGGCGGCAGCTCATCGAGGTCGAACAGACCGGCGTCCAGCCACTCCTGGTACGGATGCTCGGCGGCCAGCTCGGCCTTGATCTCCTCGTCCTCGACGATGCGGCCCTTCGAGGTGTCGACCAGGAACATCCGGCCCGGCTGCAGTCGCATCCTCTTCACCACGGTCGACGGGTCGAGGTCGAGCACACCGGCCTCCGACGCCATCACGACGAGGCCGTCAGCGGTGACCCAGATCCGCGACGGTCGGAGGCCGTTGCGGTCCAGCACGGCGCCGATCACGGTGCCGTCGGTGAACGTCATCGACGCCGGGCCGTCCCACGGCTCCATCAAAGAGGCGTGATACTGATAAAAAGCCCTGCGACGCGCGTCCATACTTTCGTTGCGCTCCCAGGCCTCGGGAATCATCATCAGCACCGCATGCGGCAGGCTGCGCCCGCCGAGGTGCAGCAGTTCGAGAACCTCGTCGAAGCGGGCGGTGTCCGATGCGCCAGGAGTACAGACCGGGGTGATCTTGTCCAGATCCTGACCACCGAAGACGTCGGTGTTGATCAGCGCCTCGCGCGCCCGCATCCAGTTCTCGTTGCCGGTGACGGTGTTGATCTCGCCGTTGTGGGCGATGCGCCGGAACGGGTGCGCGAGCGGCCATGAGGGGAAGGTGTTGGTCGAGAACCGCGAATGCACGATGCCGAGCGCGCTGGTCAGCCGGTCGTCCTGCAGGTCCAGGTAGAACGCCTTGAGCTGAGGCGTGGTCAGCATGCCCTTGTAGACGAACGTCTGACCGGAAAGACTTGGGAAGTAGACGGTTTCGCGGCCTGGCCCGTCCTGGCCCGGCCCCTTGGTGCCGAGCTCGTGTTCGGCCCGCTTGCGCACCACGTAGGCGCGACGCTCGAGGTCCATGCCGGACGCGCCGGCGAGGAAGAGTTGACGGAAGGTCGGCATCGCGTCGCGGGCCAACGCGCCCAGCGACGACTCGTCGGTGGGCACATCGCGCCAGCCCAGCGCATGCAGGCCCTCGGCCTCTGCGATCTTCTCGACTGCCTCGCACGCGGTGGCCGCGTCCTTGGACGACTGCGGCAGGAACGCGATGCCCGTGGCATAGCTGCCCGGCTCGGGCAGTTCGAAGTCCACCACGGCCCGCAGGAACTCGTCGGGGACCTGGATCAGGATGCCTGCGCCGTCACCGGTGTTCGGCTCCGCGCCCTGGGCGCCGCGGTGTTCGAGGTTGACCAGGGCGGTGATGGCCTTGTCCACGATGTCGCGGCTGCGACGGCCGTGCATGTCGGCCACCATGGCCACGCCACACGCGTCATGCTCGAACGCGGGGTTGTACAGCCCCTGCGCACGCGAGGAGCAAGACAGCCCGTGATTCTGGGGCGCCATTCCCACCTACCCTTTTCCGCAAGTCTTACGAAGCTTCACCTGCCAGCCGTCGACAGCGGCAGTCCGCCGGCCCGGCTATGGAGAGGTGCCTTCGTGCAGCATCGAACGCCGGCCTTTTCCACTCGCCTCAAGTAAAGAAAACGATATGACAAACACTGGGTGACTTGCCAACTTAGTGAAACCTAACCGGATGCCCGCCCGCGCGGCCCGCAGCTGGCCGAAAACCTCTGCCGATCAGCGAAAATGGCTGAGACGCCGCATTTTTGGGCCCATGGATGACGACGCCGAGGCGTAGTGGCCAGGATCACCCCGGCGCAGTTGCGCAATCGGACGTTTGCTGTGTATGAGTAGTCAGCCCGCGGAGCGGGGATTTGTCCGCGTCGAGGGTTTGCAGCAAACCTTGGTCAGATTCTTAACTTCCCGCACCCCATGGTTGCCTCCAAGCCTCGTCATTTACCCCCGCCCGTATACGTCCGGTAGTCCTGCGGTCACGCTGTAGGGCGATGTCCCATCCCTTGAACACCCCACTCGGCCGATTCGGCATCGTGACGTCCGACGACGGACCGCACGGGTGCGTCGCCTCCATCCCCGTCGGCGAGATGACCAATCCGCTGACGGGCGCCCCGACCGTCGCACCGTTGGCGATGCTCGCCGACCATGCCGGCGGCCTGGTCAACCACCACCGCCGCGAGCCCGACGAATGGACGGTCACCAGCGAGTTGTCGCTCGAATTGGACCCAGACGCGGCCGACGTCGTTGCGACGGCCCCCGACATGCCGGTGGTGGCGCGGGCGCGACCCTTCGGCAAGAAGCGCGACGTCGCGTTGGCCCTGTGCGAGTTCAGCCACCGGCAGACCCTGCTGGCCAGCGCGACAGTGCGGTCGTTCTACATCCGCACACCCGGTCATCTCGCGCCGTTTCCCGAGGGTCCCACCGGCCCGCTGCCGGCCGGAACGCTGAGCGACCGGATGGCCGTGCGCGTCGCCGAGAGCGGGGGTTGCGGCGCGGCACTCGTCCAGGACGACGATCCGGTGCTCAACAACAGCGTCGGGATCGTGCACGGCGGCGTGTCGGCGACGGCGCTCGAACTCGTCGCCTCGGCCGCGGTAAACGCCGGCCGGGCCGAGCAGCCGCTGCGGACCTCGTCGCTGCGCGTCAACTTCCTGCGCCCGTTTCACAGCGGGGCCGAATCCCGCTACGTCGGCACCGCGTCGCGTGTCGGCCGCAGCACGGGCGTCGGCGAGGCCCAGGCCGTCGGGCCCCGTGGCGAGGTCGCCATCATCGCGCGGCTGACCGCCTATCGCTGATGCGTACTACCTGGCCTTGTCTGCGGCGTCCTTCTCGGTCTTCGCCCCGGAATGCTTCAACTTTCCGCCCGCGTTCTCGAGGTGCGCCCGAACGAACCACTGGAACTTCTCGAGCTCCCCGGCATGGCTGATCAGCATGTCCTGCGTCACCGGGTCGAGCTCTTCGGTTTCCTGGATGTTCTTGCGGGTGTCCTCGACGACGCCGTCGTAGACGAGATCCAGCGCAGACAGGTGCGCCTGCACGGTGTCGCGCTCGAGCGAGTAGTCGTCCCACGTCCGGTCGGACTGGATCGCGCCCGGCGTGCCCTTCGGCGAGAAGCCCAGCGTGGCGATGCGCTCGGCGACCTCGTCGGCGTAGCCGCGCACCAGATCGACCTGAGGATCGATCATCTCGTGCACGCCGATGAAGTTCGGGCCGACGACATTCCAGTGCACGTGCTTGAGGGTCAGGTGCAGGTCGTTGTACCGGCTCAGCTGCTTCTGCAGGATCTCGGCGACCTGTGCGGACTGCTTGTCGGTCATTCCCGGAACGGTGAACTCAGACATCAAAAGCTCCTTTGCACACAATGCCGAACGTGACGCTGTGGTCCCGATTGACGCCGAGGGTCACGGTGGCCTCACGTTCGCTTTGAATATCATGGTGACGCTCGTCCGGCTACCCCCTCGAAAGTATGGGTAACCACGACGCCGCGCACGTCACAAATCGGACAGATCGGGAATCGCCTGGCGCGCGCCGAAACGCGGCAGTACGGCGAGTCCGCTGACCTCAAGCAACCGGACCGCGCGGTGCCGGTGCGGGCGCAGCGGTTCGAGGAGCTGCACCATCGCCGGATCGTCGATCGGATGTCCGAGCAGACTCCAGCCGACCATCTTGGCCAGGTGGTAGTCGCCGACCGACAACGCGTCGGCGTCACCCCATGCCCGCTGGGCGGTCTCGGCTGCCGTCCACTCACCGACCCCCGGCAACGACGTCATCGCGGCGCGGGCGGCTGCAGGCGACCGGGCGCCCAGCCGCTCCAGCGAGTCGGCGCGCTGCGCACACATCACCACCGTGCGGGCCCGGCCGGGGTCGACGTTGGCCAGGTGGAACTCCCACGACGGGATGCGCCGCCACACCTCACCGGACGGCGGGACGCGCATGTGGGCGGGCACCGGACCAGGGGCGGGTGCACCGTACTTGGTGACGAGCAGGAACCACGCGCGACGGGCGTCCTTGCCGTACACACGTTGTTCGAGCACCGCAGGCACGAGCGACTCGAGCACGCGGTCGGTCCGCCCCAGCCGCAGGTGACGCACGCGCCGGTGCGCGGTCGCGATCGTCGGCTCCTCGGGTTCGAATCCGGTGCTGTCGTCGAACGCACCGATCATCGCGGGCAACGCCTCGGCGAATTCCGTTGCCCCGCTTCCCCACGCCTCGCAATCGACGGTGTCAGCGGACTGTGTGATCCGCGCGGTGACCGGCCCGCTGCGCATCAGGCTGGTGCGCCAGATCGCACCGTCGGGTGCGTCGTAAAAACACGGATCCCGACGGCCGCGCCGCAGCGGCGCCAATGTCAGCGCCGGGCTCACCGGCCCGCCGAAGGCGATGCTGACCGTTGCGTGCACCGCTTCAGGCTAAGTGACGCTGATGTCGGCCTTGTCGGGATAGAAAGCGACGTGGCCGGCGATCCGGCTCACCGCGGGATACGGCTTCTCGTATGTCCAGACCGCGTCTTCGACGACGCTCTCCCCGTCGGCGGTGACGACGTCGTAGTACCCGGCGTCGCCCTTGAAGGGGCAGTACGTCTGCGTATCGCTGGGCCGTAGCCGCTCGGTCGCCACGTCGGTCAACGGGATGTACTGCACCGCTGGGTAAGTGGACTCCTGCAGCGTCAGCGCGTCGTCGGTCTCGGCGATGCGTTCACCGTTGACCAGGACGGTGACATGTCTGCCCGTCGACTCCACGGTGATGGGGTGCGCGGCGGTGGGCTCGAGCACGGGTCGGTTGGCCATCATCGCTCTCCTGACGCCGGTGGGTCTGCTTCGACCAACATGTCCAGAGCCTTCATTCTTCCCGACCAGCGACCTACGATCGGCCCATGAGCCGTTCCGGACCAGCTTCCGCGCAGTTGGACATCACCATCGACGCCGACCCCGACGCGGTGTACCGCCTGATCACCGATCTGCCCACGCTGGCATCGCTGGCCGAGGAGGCCGACGCCATGCAATGGCGCAAAGGCGACGCCGCCCGACCGGGCGCGGTGTTCAGGGGCCACAATCGCAACGGGTCGCGGACCTGGAACACCATGTGCACCGTCACCGAGGCCGATCCGGGTCGGGTGTTCGCGTTCGACGTGCGCAGTGGAGTCATTCCGGTCGCGCACTGGCGCTACGCCATCACCGCGACCGGCGACGGAGGATGCCGGGTCACCGAGAGCACATGGGACCGGCGGCCGGGTTGGTTCCGGGTGCCCGCGGGCTGGGCCACCGGCGTGAAGGACCGCGCGAGCGCCAACAGCGAACACATCCGCCGGACGCTGCAGCGGCTGAAGGAGAAGGCCGAAGCCGGCAGTCAGGTCTAGTCGGACGACGATCAAGCGGCGAGGCACGAGCCGCGTTGAGGAGTTCGACAGTCAGGTCTAGTCGGACGACGATCAAGCGGCGAGGCACGAGCCGCGTTGAGGAGTTCGACAGTCAGGTCTAGTCGGACGACGATCAAGCGGCGAGGCACGAGCCGCGTTGAGCGCGCGCTGGCAGACCACCGCCCGAGTTCTGGCAGGGTTCGCGAAGTGGTGTAATCGGCTGATGGCCGACCTGCAGCGCCACGGCGCCGTCTTCGTGTTGACCCTGGGCGACGACGAGAACCGCTTCCATCCGGACCGTTTGACCGCGGTCAACGCCGCGCTCGACGAGGTCGAAGCCGCCGACGGGCCGCGCGCCGTCGTCACCACCGGTGCCGGCAAGTTCTATTCCAACGGGCTGGACCTGGATTTCATGGCCGCCAACCCCGATGCCGCGGAAGCGAATCTTGCTTCGGTACATGGGCTTTTCGCACGTGTGCTGGCGTTCCCGGCGCCGATCGTCGCAGCGGTCCAGGGACACGCTTTCGCCGCGGGCGCGATGCTGGCGCTGGCGCACGACCAGATCGTCATGCGCGGTGACCGCGGCTACTTCTGCCTGCCGGAGGTCGACCTCGGCATCCCCTTCACCGCGGGAATGAACGCGCTGATCCGGTCGCGGCTGCCCATCGCCACCGCGCACGAGGCCATGACGACGGCCCGCCGGTACGGCGGTGAGGACGCGCGGGCGGCGGGCATCGTGGCGGCGACCGCGGGTGAGGGCGACGTGCTGGAAACGGCGATCGCCCGCGCCGGGGAGTTGGCCGGCAAGGCGGGTGCGGTGTTCGGCGCGATCAAGGCCCGCCTCTACGCCGAGGTGATCGCCGAACTGAAGGCCGTCTAGCCCGTATGTCGCCGAAACTGTAGCTTTTCGTCAAAATTTCGTCTCCGCGGCAACATAAGTTCAGTTTCGTTGCAGACGGGCGTCGCGAAGACCCGCCCAGAAGCGAGCCGCCTCGCGGATGGACTCCTCGACCGGCCGGGGTTGCCAGCCCAGTTCCCGTCGGGCCTTGCCGCAGTCCACCGGCGCCTCGGCGCGCATCAGCCGAAGCGAGTTCAGCGACAGCCGCTCGTCGGTGCCCCGCAGCTTGGCCTTGATGCTGCCGACGGCGGCCATCGCGTAGGACACCGGCAGCGGAATCGTCTTGCTCGGTGGCGGCATACCGGCGGCGTCGGCGGCGATGGTGATCACGTCGGCGTTGCTGATCATCTTCTCCGACACCAGATACCGGTCACCGACGCGGCCGTGCTCGGCCGCCAGGATCAGCGCCCGCGCCGCGTCGTCAACACCGACCGCCTCGAGTTCGATGCCACCCAGCACGAAGGGGATCTTGCCGAACGCCGCACCCGCGATGACCGCGCCGTGCGGAGTGCGGCCCCAGTCGCCGCTGCCGTAGGTGGTCGACACGCACATCGCGACCGCGGGCAGACCATGTTCGCGGGCGTATTGCAGGACCAGGCTCTCGGCCTGCACCCGGGATCGCACGTACGGCGTGAGCCCGTGCTCGGACACCACGTCGTGCTCGGTCGCCACGTGGCCGCGCCTGCGACCGACGGTGACATAGCTGCTGGTGTAGACGAAGCGCCGCAGTTCCGCCCGGCTCGCGACCTCGAGCACATTGCGGGTGCCCTCGACGTTGGTGCGGAACAGCGGCGCCGGGTCGCGCAGCCATCCGCGGGTGTCGACCACGCAGTAGTAGACGTCGTCGACACCCGACATCGCGGCTCGCAGCGTGTCGTCGTCCCAGATGTCGCCGTGGAAACGCTCGACGGCGAGGTCGTCGATGCCGATGGTGTTGGCGTTCGGCCGCACCATCGCGCGCACCTCGTGCCCGTCGCCCACCAGCAGTCGGGTGACATGCGAGCCGAGGAACCCGTTGGCGCCGATGACCAGCTTGCTCACTTGCCGCCTCCGAACTGCTTCATCCACGCTTGCGCCTCCGGCGGCAGCGTGCCGAGTTCGGCGGCCTTGCGGCACCACTTCACGGTGGCCCGCACGAACCGCAGCGGGTTGTAGACGTCCTCCTGACGACGCCACAGCCCGTCACCGGCGTAGGTGACGATCGAGATGTTGGTGGCGCTGATGATCGTCCCGTCGCCGGGATCGCGCATCGGGTTGTCGAGTTCGCACAGCACCCGGCCGGTCGGCTCGTCGACCACCGTCCACAGCGACGGGAAGCATGTCATGTAGCTGCCCGGGAAGGTCTCCATCGTCTTCCAGATCCACGAGCGCACCTCCTCGCGGCCGCGCATGGTGCCCGCGGCGTGCTCGACGTAGGTGACGTCGGGGGTGTATTGCGCGACCCAGGGATCCCAGTCGCGGGTCTGCGCCGCGCGGTCCACCGTCGCCTCGAAGTCCCCGAACGCCGCGGCGAGTTCGTCGCGGCTGAAGGTGCTGCCGGTCACATCCAGAACTAGAACACGTTCTACTGATGTTTGTCGAGCGTCAGTACACGCTGACGACGGCGCGGTCGCCCAGCGGGTGCTGCAGCGCGACGTCGATGGTGCCGAACACTGCGATCATGATGCAGGCCCGGTCGACCGCCTCGGGCAGCGTGCCGCTGAGCAGTTCGACGGTGACGGTCTGCGGTGTCTCCTGCACGGTGGCGTGCACGCCGTAGCAGGCGGGCGTTCCCGTGGTGAAGTGGACTGCGATCCTTCGGTCGTCGATTCGCGTGAACGACTCGGCCGCCATCGGTTGCGCGTCGACGATCGCCGGGTTGTCGGTGAACGACTGCCTGCCATCGCCGGGCGCACCCGCGACCTCCCGCAGCACGGCCGTCTCCGCCGACGCCACCGGGGCAAGTGCGCCGGCCAGCACGAGAGCCGCCGCCGCGGCGATTGCGCGCATCACACATCCGTAATCTGCGCCAGGAA
Source organism: Mycobacterium sp. IDR2000157661 (assembly GCF_022317005.1). Classification (NCBI taxonomy): domain Bacteria; kingdom Bacillati; phylum Actinomycetota; class Actinomycetes; order Mycobacteriales; family Mycobacteriaceae; genus Mycobacterium; species Mycobacterium sp. IDR2000157661. The sequence goes on along the minus strand of NZ_CP081006.1, from coordinate 1,846,498 downwards.
CACCAGCGTTACGCCGGCGGTTATACAGGCACTATGAGCAAGACCTACAACAAGAACCCGGCTGCGGTGGCCGCCCTGTCGCCGGAGCAGTACCGCGTGACGCAGCGCAACGGCACCGAGCGCCCTTTCACGGGCGAGTACTGGGACAACCACGAGCCGGGCATCTACGTCGATGTGGTCTCCGGCGAGCCGTTGTTCGCCTCGACCGACAAGTTCGACAGCGGCACTGGGTGGCCGAGCTTCACCCGACCCATCGAGGCGACCAACGTCGTGCAGAAGCGTGACTTCTCGCACCTGATGATCCGCACCGAGGTGCGTTCGGCACACGGCGACAGCCACCTCGGCCACGTGTTCACCGACGGCCCGCGCTCGGATGACCGAACTGCTCCGCACGTGCGCGGTGGCGGGTTGCGCTACTGCATCAACTCCGCTTCGCTGAGGTTCATCCACCTCGACGACCTCGAGGCCGAGGGCTACGGCCAGTACAAGACGCTCTTCACCAAGGAGGCACAGGCATGAGTTCAAGCGAGAAGGCGATCCTGGCGGGCGGCTGCTTCTGGGGCATGCAGGACCTGATCCGCAAGCAGCCCGGCGTGGTGTCCACGCGCGTCGGCTACACCGGCGGCCAGAACGCCAACGCCACCTACCGCAACCACCCGGGCCACGCGGAAGCCATCGAGATCGTCTACGACCCCGCGCAGACCGATTACCGGGCGCTGTTGGAGTTCTTCTTCCAGATCCACGACCCGACCACGAAGAACCGGCAGGGCAACGACGTCGGCTCTAGCTACCGGTCGGCGATCTTCTATCTCGACGACGAGCAGAAGCGCGTCGCCCTCGACACCATCGCCGACGTCGACGCCTCGGGCCTGTGGCCGGGCAAGGTGGTCACGGAGTTGACACCGGCGAGCGACTTCTGGGAAGCCGAGCCCGAGCACCAGGACTACCTGGAGCGCTTCCCCAGCGGCTACACCTGCCATTTCCCCCGGCCCGGCTGGAAGCTGCCGAAGCGCGAGACCCAGCAGGCCTAGAGGTCGGCCTGGCGGAGGCGCACCACGACGCGGCCGCCGTCCTTCGGAGTGAAGGCGATGCCCCGGAAGTGCACCTTCTCGTCCGGGGCGTCGTCGGTGTCGACGGTCAACCGGCTCAACACCGTTCGCAATACGACGTCCATCTCGACCTCGGCGAACGCGGCGCCGATGCAGCGCCGCGTGCCGCCACCGAACGGCACCCAAGCCGTCGGCGGCCGCTTGCCCAGGAACCGGTCCGGGTCGAAACGCTCGGGATCGGGAAACACCTCGGGGTTGGCGTGCATGTTGGCCAGCGCCACCATCACGGTGTAGCCGTGCGGGATCCGCCACGGTCCGAGATCGAAGTGCGGGGCGGCGACGTGGCGACCGGAGAAGTCGATGACCGTCCGGTTGCGCTGCAGTTCGGCGATGAACGCCCGGCGATACTCGTTGCCGCCGGTGTCGTTCTCCTCGACCAGCTTGGCCAGCACCTCCGGATGTCGGCGCAGACGCTCGAACGCCCACCCCAGCGTCGAGGCGGTGGTCTCGTGGCCCGCGCCGAGCAGCGTGAGCAACTCGTCGGAGACGTCCTGGCGTGACATCGGCGTGCCGTCCTCGTAGGTGCTGCCCAGGAGCAGCGCCAGGATGTCGGTGCGCTCGCCGAGCGCGGGATCGGCCTGGGCCTTGTCGATCAGCGTGAACACCGTGCGGTCGAAGTTACGGCGGAACTCGGCCAGCCGTCCCCACGGGCTGCGGCGGCCGGTGGAGAACGACGGCTCGGGCAGGGTGGCCATCCGCGAGCCCAGCTTGGCCCACGGCGGGATGATCTCGCGCAGATAGTCGAGCTCGGCGCCGTCGGCCCCGAACACGGTGCGCAGGATGACGTTCAACGTGATCCGGTTCATCGGCTCGAGCGTCGCGAACTCGGTGCCGTGGGGCCAGGTGGCGATCTCGCGGAGCGTCTCCTCCTCGATGACCTTTTCGTAGTTCTTGATGCTCTGGCCGTGGAACGGCGGGGCTAGCAGCTTGCGCCGCTTGCGGTGCTCGACGCCGTCGAGCGCGAACACCGAACCGGGACCGAAGATCCGGCTCAGGTTCGGCTGCACGTTCATCAGATCGTCGGTGCTCGCGAGGTACACCTGCCGCAGCAGCGTCGGGTCGGCGACCACCACGCTGCGCCCGAAGAACGGCACGTTGATCGCGAAGACCTGTCCGTACCGCTTCATCGCGGTGCGCAGGAACCACCGGCGGAAGCCGGACATCAGCACCAGCTGAACCGGCTTGGGCAACGGCACTGCCGGTGGCATCTTGGCCGGTGTCGCCGGGGCCTCGTGCTCGGTGACTGCGGCGTCGGTCATCGCTTCCTCCTAAGCCAACGGGGTGTCGCGGCGGTGCACCACCATGCGGCCGCCGCCCTTCGGGGTGTAGGCCACGCCGCGGGAGTGCACCTTCTCCGCGGGCGCCGTCGTGGTGTGGAGCACGAAGTGCCGCAGCACCGTTCGTAGCACGATGTCCATCTCGACCCCGGCGAACGCCGCGCCGACGCAGCGCCGGGTGCCACCGCCGAACGGAATGAACGCGAAGGTCGGCGGTCTGGTGCCGAGGTAGCGCTCGGGGTCGAACCGGTCTGGGTGCGGGAACTCCTCGGTACGGTCGTGCATCAGCGAGATGCTGGCCAGGACGGAGTAGCCCTGCGGGATCACCCAGTCGCCGAGCTCGAACGTCGGCGCATAGACATGGCGACCCGCGAAGTCGATGACGGTGCGCGAGCGCTGCACCTCACTGATGACGGCCTGGCGGTACTCATTGTCGTCGCCGGCTGCCTCGTCGACCAGCCTGGCCAGCACCTGAGGGTGTCGGGTGATGCGTTCGAAGGCCCACGCCAGGGTGGACCCGGTGGTCTCGTGGCCCGCGGCAAGCAGGGTCAGCAGCTCGTCACCGATGTCGTTGCGGGACATGGCCGTACCGTCTTCGTAGGTACTGCGCAGCAGCAGCGCGAGCACGTCGTCACGGCTCTCGAAGTCCGGATCGGCCGACACGCGGTCGATGAGCCTGTCGATGACCGCGTCGTACTGCCTGCGGTACTCGGCCAGCCGGCCCCATGGGCTGTAGCGGCCGTAGGTCCGTGACGGCGTCGGCAGCGTGGCCACCCGCGACCCCAGCGTCACCCACGGCGGGATGATGCGCCGCAGCTCGTCGAGTTGCTCGCCGTCGGCTCCGAACACCGCGCGAAGGATCGTATTGAGCGTGATGCGCATCATCGGTTCGAGCGTCGGAAACGCCTGTCCCTGTCGCCAGTCCGCGATCTCGCGCAGCGTTTCCTCTTCGAAGATGGTTTCGTAGTTCTTGATGCTCTTGCCGTGGAACGGCGGCGTCAGCAGCCGGCGCCTGCGGCGGTGCTCGGTGCTGTCGAGCGCGAACACCGATCCGGGTCCCAGCACCCGTGACAGGTTCGGCTGGATGTTGCCGACGTCATCGGTGTTGGCCATGAACAGCTGCTTGGCCAGCTGGGGTTCGGCGACCACGACGGTCGGCCCGAACACCGGCAGGTTCAGCGTGAACACCGACCCGTAGCGGCGTGCGAACTGCGCGACCGTCCACCTTCGCGAGACGGAGAAGGCGACGGCCAGCAGCGCCTTGGGGATCCTGGGCCGCGGTGGCAGCCTGACCGGCCGCGCCGGACCCTGTGTCGTCGTGACCTCGGTGACGGTTGACTCCTGCGCTTCGCGCGTGGCCCCATCGCTCATGACGCTCCCCAGCCGGATCCCTGGTACTACGGTGTACCGTGAGTGTGTGTAGTACGGTACCGCTTGGTACCAGTTGGACGCAAGTGTGGGGAGGAGCCCGATGACGACAGCGCTGGACAGCGGCGCGACGGCCGCGGGCGCCGACGACCCGTTCGAGGACCGCCTCCTGGACGGCCTGTCCGCGTCGATCAACGAACGCGGCTACCGGGTCACCACCGTCGCCGATATCGTCCGGCACGCCCGCACCTCCAAGCGCACGTTCTACGAGCAGTTCGCCAGCAAGGAGGAGTGTCTGATCGAGCTGTTGCGGCGCAACAACGACAACCTCATCGCGAACATCCGCGAGGCGGTGGACCCCGACGGCGACTGGCAAGACCAGATCCGCAACGCCGTGAGCGCCTACGTCGACCACATCGCGGCGCGCCCCGCCATCACCCTCACCTGGATCCGCGAGGCACCGGCCCTGGGTGCGGTCGCCCGGCCGCTGCACCGGCTGGCGATGGACAACCTGACCGACATGCTCGTCGACCTGAGTCACAGCCCGGGGTTCGCACGGGCCGAACTGCCGCCGGTGACCCGCCCCCTGGCGCTGATCCTGCTTGGTGGTCTGCGCGAGCTGACGGCGCTGTTCGTCGAGGACGGGCGCGACGTGCGCGGCATCATCGAGCCTGCGATCACCGCTTCCCAGGCGATGCTGGGACCGCGGTAGCGCTGGTCAACCCAGGATCAGCCGCGCGGATTTCTCCAGCCGTTCGGCGATCTCGAGGTAGGACGCGTAGCCCATGCCGGCGCGCACGAGTGCGCCCGAATACAGCATCTCCAGGGAATCGATCACGTCGGGATCGACCTCGCCACCCAGCGCCGCGGCCAGTCGGTCGCGGATCTCTCGGCCGATTCGCACCCGCAGCACCTCGACGTCCGGATCCCGGCCCAGTAGCGCCGTCGTCACCGCGCCTGCGAACTCGGGCTCGTCGGCGACCAGCAGCGCGATGTGGCGGAGCACCTCGATGACGCGGGTCGCGCGGTCGGCCGACTCATGGGGCGCCGGTGGCGATCCGGCGAGCCTGCGCCAGAACACCTCGGCGACAAGGTGTTCCTTCGACGAGAAATATGTGTAGGCGGTGGCCGCGCCGACGCCGGCCTCGGCGGCCACTCGGCGCACCGTGAGTCCGGTGAAGCCCTCGCGGCGCAGCAGGTCGACCGCGGCCCGGCCCAGGCGATCGACGGTGTCGGCCTGTTTGGCGGTCAGTCGGCGCCGAGTCGACTCCAGAGCCGCGTCGGACACATGTCCGGACGCTACTACAACTACCTGGTGCCAGCAACGGCCGGTCCGACTAGGTTGATGGTCGATGAGCACCACCGAAGAACTTTTCGCCCTGGCCGAACAGGTCACCGGATTCATGCCCGCCGACGAGGGCCGCGCCCTGTTCGACACCGCAGTGAAGTACCTCGCCGCGGGTGTCGGCGTAGAGATCGGCACCTACTGCGGCAAGTCGACCGTCCTGCTCGGCGCCGCCGCGCAGCAGACCGGTGGCGTGATCTACACCGTCGATCACCACCACGGCTCGGAGGAGCACCAGCCCGGGTGGGAGTACCACGACGAATCGATGGTCGACGCCGTCACCGGGCTGTTCGACACGCTGCCGACCGCCCGGCACACCCTCGATGCGGCGGGTCTGGACGACCACGTCGTGGCGGTCGTCGGAAGATCACCCGTGGTGGCGCGGGGTTGGCGAACTCCGTTGCGGCTGTTGTTCATCGACGGCGGCCACACCGAAGAGGCCGCCCAGCGCGACTTCGACGGCTGGGCACGCTGGGTCGAGGTCGGCGGCGCGCTGGTCATCCACGACGTCTTCACCACACCGGACGAGGGTGGTCAGGCGCCGTTCCACGTCTACCGCCGGGCACTGGACACCGGCGACTTCCACGAGGTGTCGGCCACCGGGTCGATGCGGGTGCTGGAACGCACCGGCGGCACGGTGGGCCAGCCGATCTAGCTACCGATCACCGGTCGCTGGTGGCGCATTCGCAGTCGTACTCGCCTTCCAGGCCCCGCGGCAGCCCCACACCGCGGAAGATTCCGCTGGCGGCCGTCGTGCGCGACAGCGCATCGGCGGCCAGGATCATCGCCGCCCCCGTCCAGGTGGTGCGCTCCTCCGGCCAGCGCTTGCCGTCGGCGAACACCAGGCCCGTCCAGTAGGAGCCGTCGCGCTCGCGCAGATGGTGCATCGCGGCGAATTGTTCGTGCGCGCGGGCCGTGTCGCCCATCGCGTCCAGTGCCATCACCAGTTCGCAGGTCTCAGCTCCGGTCACCCACGGCCGGTCGTCGACGCAACGGATACCCAGGCCCGGCACGACGAAGTCGTCCCACCGCTCGTTGATGCGCTCGTGGGCCGCCGCACCGTGCACCGCGCCGCCGAGCACCGGGTAGTACCACTCCATCGACCATCGGTCCTTGACGGCGAACGCATCGGGGTGAGCGGCGATCACGTGCCCGAGCCGGCCCACCGCGACCTCCCACTCGGGCTGCGGGTCGTCGAAGTAGTCGGCCAGCGCCAACGCGCAGCGCAGGCTGTGATAGACGCTGGCGCAGCCGGTCATCAACGCCTCCGGCTCGAGTCCGGAAGCGCTTCTGGCCCAGGCGATTTCACCACCCGACAGTTGCATGTCGAGCACGAAGTCGACGGCCCTGGTGACCACGGGCCACATGGTCTCGGCGAACCGGCGGTCGCCGGTGGCCAGCACGTGATGCCAGACCCCCGTCGCGATGTAGGCGCAGAAGTTGCTGTCGCTGTTGGCGTCCTCGACGACCCCGTCTCGGAACTGGATTGGCCACGACCCGTCGTTCCGTTGCGTGACACGCGACCACCGGAACGCTGCGCGCGCCGGTTCCAACAGACCCGCCACGGTCAGCGCCATCGCGTTCTCGATGTGGTCCCACGGATCGGTGTGGCCGCCCTCGAACCAGGGAATGGCGCCCGATGATTCCTGGGCGGCGGCAATCGACTTCGCGGTCTGGCGACACTCGTCCGGCGTCAGAACGCCTGGGACACCGGGCACGCCGGTCCAGTCAGGTAGCCGCACCGACCACCACCGGCTTGGAGAAGTACAGCGCGATGCTCTTGCCGATCAGCGGGTTGAGCAGCGACTCGGCGGTGCGCGTGAGCCAGGGTCGGCTCATCATGTCCCACACCAGCATCCGGTGATACGCCTTGACGGCGTAATGGTCCGACTTCTCGCTGCCTACAGCGCATTTGAGCCACCAGTACGGCGAGTGCAGCGCGTGCGCATGGTGAGTGTGAGTCAGCGTCAGCCCGTGAGCCAGAACTTTGTCGCTCAGACGGTCGGCGTGGTAGATACGCACGTGGCCGCCCTCGTTGGCGTGGTACTCGTCGGACAGCGCCCAGCACAGCTTCTCGGGCAGCCAGCGCGGCACCGTGATCGCCAGCGCGCCGCCCGGCTTGAGCACGCGCACCAGTTCGGCGATCAACTCGTCGTCGGTCGGCACATGCTCGAGGATCTCCGAGGCGATGACGCAGTCGAAAGTCGCGTCGTCATACGGCAAGTCGAGTGCGTCGCCCTTGACCGCCTCGGCCCTGGCCGACCGCGGCGCCTCGCCCTGCTCGCGCATCGCCGTGAGGATCTCGTCGACGTCGTTGAGGTCGGCGGCGTTCTGGTCGAATGCGATGACGTCCGCGCCGCGGCGGAACGCCTCGAAGCTGTGCCTGCCCGCACCGCAGCCGACGTCGATGACCTTCGTGCCCTCGCCGACTGCGAGCCGGTCGAAGTCCACCGTCAGCATGCGCCGACCCGCTTGCGCGCCCGCTCGTAGACCGTGACCGTCTGGGCGGCGACGGACTCCCAGCTGAACACCTCCAGCGCGCGCTTGCGACCGTTGGCGCCGAGGCGGGCCAGTTCGCGCGGCGAGTCAAGCAGCTCACCGAGCACCGCGGTGAGCTCGTCGACGTCAGCGGGCCGGACCAGCCGCGCACACTCGCCGTCGGCGCCGACCACCTCGGGCAGCGCGCCTGCGCGGCTCGCGACGATCGGCGTTCCGCTGGCCATCGCCTCCACCGCAGGCAGCGAGAAACCCTCGTACAGCGAAGGGATGCAGGCGATTTCAGCCGAGGCGAGGAGGTCGGCCAACTCACTGTCGGTCAACCCGCTGGAGCTGTGCACGATGTCGGAGATGCCGAGTTCGGCGATCAGCTTCTCGGTCGGACCGTTGGGTTCGAGCTTGGCGACCAGTTGCAGTTCCAGGTCGCGCTCCACGCGCAGCCGGGCGACGGCGTGCAGCAGGTGGCTGACGCCCTTGAGCGGCACGTCGGCGCTGGCGATCGCGATGATGCGGTTGCGCACCCGGTGCGGTGCGGGCTTGAACACCGCGGTGTCCACGCCGAGCGGGACCACCTGCAACTGACTGGGCGCCACCCCGAAGTCCTCGGAGATGTCGGCCGCCGAGGTCGAGGAGACGGTGAGCAGTTCGGGGATCTCGCAAGCGACCTGCTTCTGCATCTCGGCGAAGCCGTACCAGCGGTGCACCAGCGGTTTACGCCACCATTTGGCCGCGGCCACGTCGACGACCTTGTCGCGGGTGATCGGGTGATGCACGGTGGCCACCACCGGCAACCCCAGTTCGGCGATCCTGCGCAACCCCGTGCCCAGGCACTGGTTGTCGTGCACGACGTCGAACTCGTCGCGCCGCTCGGCCAGCAGACGGGCGACGCGCATGGAGAACGTGCGCGGTTCTGGGAAGCCGGCGGTCCAGGTGGTCAACAGCTCCAGGAGATCGATGCGGGTCCTGATCTCGTTGGGCCAGGGAACACGGAAGGGGTCGGGCTCGCGATACAGGTCCAGGCTGGGCACCTTGGTCAGCCGCACGCGCGGGTCCAGTCCCTCCGGATAAGGCTGGCCGGAGAACACCTCGACGTCGTGGCCCAGTTCGACGAGCCCCCGGCTGAGGTAGCGGACGTACACGCCCTGACCCCCGCAGTGGGTCTTACTCCGATACGACAACAAAGCGATGCGCATCATCAGCTCACGACGACGCGCGGAGAAGGGCACATCCAGGGCGTTTGGGCTGGCCAAATCGTGTCACGCAACAACTCCGAACCCTCTGGACATGTGTCCAGACTATAGTTTGACGTGCTATCGGACGCAACGCGGCCGTTGTGCACTTGACTATCACAGTCCCCCGGACCCGCGCGCTGCGACCTGTTGATTCCGGCAGCGCGCAGGGGGTATCCGCCTGGAATGAGCAGACACATCGAAGCGACGTTCCAGATCGGCAGTTGGGACGAGACGCCGTTCGAAGACGGTGACGATTCGACCAGGCTGACCGAGGCACTCGTCAACAAGCGCTACGAGGGCGACATCAAGGGCACGTCGACCACGAAGTGGTTGCTGGCCTACGCACCGGACCGCAGCGCGCTGTTCGTCGGGATCGAGCACATCACGGGCGCCATCGGCGGCCACACCGGCGGTCTGGTGCTGCTGCACGACGGCTCCTACCGCGACGGGGTCGCCAGCGCCGACGTGCGAATCGCCTCCGGCACCGGTGAGTTGGCCGACGCCGCGGGCGGTGGCAAGTTCCGGGCTGACCCGGCGGGCAGCATCACCCTCGATCTCGACGGGCTCGACACCGCGATCGCGGACTCTTCGCGCAGTAGCCGCCGGTAGCCGCCGACCTGCGGTTCCCCGTCGCCGTGTCGACGTCCCTACGGGGTGGCTCATGTTCGCGCGCCGATTAGCGCAATGAGGGGCTCCGGCCGCCCCTTAAGATTGGCTGCGTGAAATCGGCCGATTGGCTTGACGTGACGATATGCGCAGCGCAGCGGCCGGCGCGAAGTTTGCTGTGGACGGATTCGCACAGCGCCCGCCGAGCCCGTGACCTGGGAGGTGCATAGCGCGTGCAGCGCATCTTCCAGCGCGCCACAGTGCTGCTGGCGGCACTGCTGCTGGCGTTGTTCAGCGCTCCGCCGGCGGGTGGGATCGAGCCCCCGGCGATCGATCCGGGGGCCGTACCGCCGGATGAGACCGGCCCGGACCAGCCGATGGAACAGCACCGGGTCTGCGCGGCGCCGACGGTCTTCCCGAACTCCAATTTCGCCGACCGTCCGTGGGCCAACGACTACCTGCGGGTGGCCGAGGCGCAGAAGTTCGCGACGGGCGCAGGGGTGACGGTGGCGGTCATCGACACCGGCGTCATCGGGTCGCCGCGGGTGCCTGCCGAACCGGGCGGCGACTTCGTCGACCAGGCCGGCAACGGCATGTCGGACTGCGACGCCCACGGCACGTTGACCGCATCGATCATCGCGGGCCGCTCCGCCCCCGCCGACGGGTTCGTCGGCGTCGCCCCCGACGCCCGCATTCTGTCGTTGCGCCAGACTTCCGAGGCCTTCCAGCCGCTCGGCGCACGGCAGGATCCCAACGATGCGAACACCACCCAGACCGCCGGGTCGCTGCGCAGCCTCGCCCGCGCGGTGGTGCACGCCGCCAACATCGGGGCGCAGATCATCAACATCAGCGAGGCGGCCTGCTACAAGGTCACCCGCCCGATCAACGAAACCGGGCTCGGCGCGGCGATCAACTACGCGGTCGACGTCAAGGGCGCGGTCATCGTCGTGGCCGCGGGCAACACCGGCCAGGATTGCTCGCAGAACCCGCCGCCGGACCCGGCGGTGCCCGCCGACCCGAGGGGCTGGCAGGAGGTGCAGACCATCGTCAGCCCGGCGTGGTACTCCCCGCTGGTGCTGACCGTCGGCGGCATCGGCCCGAACGGCCAGCCGAGCAACTTCTCGATGTCGGGGCCGTGGGTGGGTGCAGCGGCGCCTGCCGAGAACCTCACCGCGCTGGGTTACGACGGCAACCCGGTCAACGCGCTACAGGGCGAGGACGGCCCGATCCCGATCGGCGGCACGTCGTTCGCCGCGGCCTACGTCTCCGGCCTGGCGGCGCTGCTCAAACAGCGCTTCCCGGGTCTGACGCCGGCTCAACTCGTCAACCGGATCACCGCGACGGCCCGGCATCCGGGCGGTGGCGTCGACAACTACGTGGGTGCGGGGGTCATCGATCCGGTCGCAGCGCTCACCTGGGACGTGCCCTCGGGTCCGGAGAACGCGCCGTACCAGGTAAAGGAGGTCCCCCCGCCGGTCCACATCCCCCCGCCCGACCGGGGCCCGATCACGGCGGTGCTGCTCACCGGCGTCGGCCTCGCGGCGCTGCTCGGGGTGGGCGCGCTGGCGCGACGCGCGCTGAGGCGACGATGAACCGCTTCGTGGAGTTTCTCGGGCTGCGCTTCACCACCGGGCACGCCATCTGGGCGGCGGCGCTGATACCGGCGGCGATCGTGCTGTTCGCCCGGCTCGACCTGGTGTGGCTGGGCGTCGCGCTGGCGGTGCTCGTCGCACTGGGGTCGGTGCTGACCATCCGCGGGCGGCGGGCCACCGGCTGGCTCGCCGCGCTGTTCGCCTTGCGCAGGCGGCACCGCAGCGAGCCGCAACGCCCCTCGGCACCCGCCGTGGGGGCGACGGTGATGCCCGGTGACCACGTCGCCGTGCGATGGCAGGACGACCACCTGGTGTCGGCCATCGAGCTGGTACCCCGGCCGTTCACCCCGACCGTGATCGTCAACGGCGAGGCGTTCACCGACGACGTGGTGCACACCCGCCTGGTCGAGCAGCTCGTCGAGGCGCACTGCCCCGACCTGGAGGTCGATGTGGTGTCGGCCGGCTACCGCGTCGGCAAGACCGCGCCCGCGACACTGGTGTCGCTCTACGAGCAGGTGGTCGGGCCGTACCCGGCGCCGGCCAGCCGGCGCACCTGGATCGTGTTGCGGGCCGATCCGGAACACACCAGCAGGTCGGCGCAGCGCCGGGACGCCGGCGTCGCCGGACTGGCGCGGTATCTGGTGGCCTCCGCCACCCGGGTCGCAGATCAGTTGGCGAGCAACGGGATCGACGCGCGGCCGATGCGCAGCTTCGACGACCTCGACCGTGCGACCGAGATCAGTTTCGAACGCGAGACGTGGTCGGCGATCAAGGGCCGCAGTACCTTTACCGCCGCCTACTCGGCACCGGGTGGTCCGGACGTGTGGTGGTCGGCACGCGCCGACCACACCATCACGCGGGTCCGAATCCGGCGCGGCGCGGCGCCGACGTCGACGATTCTGCTGACGACATTGGCGAATCCGACGACCCCACGCGGCTTTTCGTGCCTGTTCGGTGGGCAGCGGGCGGCGCTGCACGGGATCAGCCCGGTGACCGACCGGCACTACGAACTGCCGATCGGCTCGGCCGGGGTCCTGGTCGGCGAGACGGCCGACCGCTACCCGGTGTACATGCCGTTCGACGACGTCGACGTCAGCATCAACCTTCCCGACGCTCGGTTGTTCACCCAGTTCATCGTCCGGTCGGCGGCGGCCGGGGCGGTCGTCACTCTGGTGCCCCAGTTCGACGAGTTCGCACAACACGTCAACGCGCGCATCGGCAAGGTGGCGAAGGTGTCGTGGCCCGGAGCCACCACCTATCTCGGTCCGCATCCCGGCGTCGGCCGAGTTGTGTTACGCGACAACTTCATCGACACCCCGCGTCATCGGCGACTGCCCATCCGGTTGATCAAGCCGCGGGAGGAGAGCCGCTACCAGATGGTGTTGGAGGGGTAGCCATGGGAAGCGGATTGGGCGTCCTCACAGCCGAATTGGACGGCTTGGCCAACGCCATGTCGGAGAATCCGTGGTTCGCGCCGTCGATTCAGGTCGCCGCGGCCGACGACCTCCCCGTCGCCCAGGCCGCCGCGGCCAACCTCAACGCCAACGCCCGCGTCCTCGAGCAGTACCGGCGGTGGGCCGAGGCCGAGAACCGGCGCACCGCAGAGATGCTGCGCATCGCGGCCCGGGCCTACGACGACATCGACACGAGGTACGCCGACCGTTTCGACGACCCGGCCAGGACGGCCGCGCTCGAGGCCGTTTCGGTGCCCGTGCCGTCCACCCCGATGCCGCCGCTGCCGGACGCGCCTGCGGCCATGCAGCCGCTGAGCGCCGGTGACTACAGCGACGTCGACACCACCCAGCGGCTGCTGAGCGGCGGCGACCACGGCGCCTCGCTGGACGTCGCGCAAGTGCACTGGGGGTTGGCCGCCCGCAGTGCGCAGGGCCACGCCGCGCCTGCCAAGGTGACGAACTGGGAAGGTGACGCGGCCGACGCCGCACGCGAGCGAATGACCACGTTCAGCGCCTGGCTGCAGGAGTTGTCGGTCGCCTGGCAGCGCCTGTCGGCGGCCGCGGGGCGCGTGCGGGCCTCCCATGCCGCGGCGCTGGCCGAGCACACGAACATCCATACCCGCTACAAGTTCCTAGAGGCTCGGATGCAGGAGTTGGCCGCGCAGATGAGCACGGCCAACGCGGCCGCGACGCGAACCGAGATGGCGAGGATCGGCCGGGAGATGGCGGACCTGCAACGCCGGTCCGACGAGGTGCGCGAGGAGTACGCCGACAACGCGACCTTCGATCCGGTACAGGTGGGGCAGCCGCCGTTCTCAGCGCCATCCGGCACGGCGCACCCTTCGGGCGCGAGCGGTGGGAACGGTGCAGGCGGTGCACGCGGTGGTCCGCTCAGTGGCGACCCGGCCGCGATGGCCGACCGGATGGCGCAGTCGCTGGGTCAGCCCGCCGCTTCCGGCCCTCCCGCGGGTACGGGCGCGCCCGCCGGCGGGGGCGCTCCGACCGGTGCCGGGGGCGGTGGCGGTGCGACGCCGGCCGGATCACCCACGGGCACACCGCCAACGACGGCTCCGCGGACGCCGACGGATCCGCGCCTGCGACCGGCAGCGGCCTCCGGCGGCGGCGGGTCGAGCGGTGGCGCAGGTGGCGGGGCAGGCGGAAGCGCCGGCGGGCTGCCGCCTGCGCCGATGTCGGCGGCGGTGAAGGCCGAGACGGTCGCTCCCGCACCCACGGTTCCCGCCGCTGCAGGGGCGGCTCCGGGTTTCCCGGGCGGCGCGGCCATGGGCGGCATGGGTGCGGGCATGGCTCCGATGGCCCACGGCGCCGGTGCTCGGCAGGGCAAGGAGAAGCGCCGCGATCCGCGGTTGGCGCCCGATGAGGACCTGTACACCGAGGACCGGCCGTGGACCGAGGCCGTCGTCGGGCAGCAGCGGCGCCGCCGGGACGCTCACGAGAAGATCGCAGAAGGCGGCAGCGAGGGCGGCGACTCGCAGTGAGCGAGGAGATGCATCCGCAGGTGGCCGCCGTGCTCCGGCAGGCGCAGCGGTTGCAGTCGCTCATGGACGAGCAGTTGCATCGCATGGCAACCCAGACCTTCACCGGCACAGACGAGTCCGAGACCGTGGAAGTGACGCTCGATGGCCACCATCAGCTGATCGGGGCCGTCATCACCGACGGCCTGCTGCGACTAGGGGTGCAGACCGTCCAGCAGCGGCTCAACGAGGCGCTACGAAACGCGACGGCGGCCGCGACCGCATCGGTCGAGGCCGACCGCGGGCGCATCGACGAGGCCGTCTCCCGGATCGCCTCCGATCCGACGGGTTAGCGCACACCCTCTTTGGCGTAGACCACTCGCAGCACGTGACCGGCCTCCGCGCCCATCACCGCGTCGGCGAGCTCGCAGAAGGTGGCGACGAACTGCGGCCCGTGTGGAGGCGGCGTCTGGCACAGGTGGTGGGCGATCTCGTGCAGAACCACCAACTCCCTTAGTGCCCAACGACTTCCACGCTCAGGTACGGCGATGATGGCGTCGTCATCGTGCAGCTCGTAGTGGGCGGCGGTGACCCCGCGCCGGGGCCGCACGCGCAGCGGGCCGCGCTGGGGCCACCGCTGCCGCACGGCCGCCATGGCGAGCACGTCGTCGACGTAGCGCTGCACCGAGTCCACCGTCGCGAAGCGGCCCTCCGGTGGCAGGGTCAGCTGGGCGCCGAAGAAGTCCACGACGCGATTGCCGCGCTCGACGGCCCGGTCGAACAGGGTCCGGACGAAGTCCTCGGCCGCGTAGACCTTCGCCCGTTGGGTGTCCCTGGCGCTCACTTCTCCAGCGAGGCCCGCGCACCCGCGAGTTCGGTGCTCGGGCCCAGCCGCGCGGTGCGGCCGGCGCGGTCGCCGGCACGGCGTGCCGACGACGAGTAGCCGGCGGTTGCGCTCGTGGCCCGCCAGGTGCCGCGCGCCTGCGACGTCTCGCGGTAGAAGTCCTTGAGCTCGAGCTCCTTGTCCCGCAACGCGATCGCGGTTCCCGGCTGGCTGTCCCGCCCATTGGTGGCGTCGCGGCGAGCCTCCTCGCGGGCCTGCGCGAGCCGCTGCCCGATACGCGCGCCGAAGGCCAGTTGGAAGTTGATCCGCGCGGTGATGGTGGGCGTCGGGCGGTGTGCGCCCGAGGCGATGTAGTTCTGCGACGCCTTGACCATCTGCATCACCAGGCTGGCGTAGAGCGCGTGGCTGGCGTCGATGTCCTCACCGAAGCCGTAGGCGTAGACGAACGTCGAGTTGGATGCGACGTCGCACTTGACGTCGTTGGCGTGCGCGATCACGGTGAACAACTGCACGTAGGTGCGCAGGCCGCGGGTGCCCGCGTCGCCGATCGTGATGGTGCGCTGCACCGGCAGCTGCCCCCTGGCGCGCTGGTCGGTATGCGAACGCGCGACGGCGAGATCGATGGACGTCGCGGTGGCGAGCCGTTGCGCGGCCGCCATGAACGCGTCGGCCTCGTGCGGGTTGTCGGTGCCCTCGGCCTGGCGCAGCAGGGCGGCGATGCGCGCCAGCATCTTGTCGTCACTCATGCCGGCCAGACTATGGCTACTCGGCGACAAACCCGTCCAGCGCCTGGACGACCTGTGGAGAAAGCGGGTCTCGGGACGCGTAGTTGGCGACGTTGTCGGTCGGGTCGTCGCGCAGCACGTGGTTGACACCCTCGAGTTCCACCAGCGTGAGGTCCGTGTGCCGGAGGGCTTCGACCAGCGGGCGCACCGTGTCGCAGGTGGCCTGGGCGTCGGAGTCCGAACACGTCACCAGCACCGGCATGCCGGCGGGCAGTTCGGCGGCCACCGCCACCGGGTCGATCTTGTCCGCTTCGACCACCGCGTTGACGTTGCCGGGGTTCAGCAGCGCGCCCAGGCCCTCGGGCAGATTCGGCGCGACGGTGCCGGTGCGGCGGACCTGCTCGACGGCGGCCAGCCAGGTCGTCAGCGCCTCGGGGCTGGCGTTGGCCCGCACCCGGTTCGTGATGATGTCGAGGTAGCGGCCGGGAAGCGGCTGGAACAGGCCCAGCGCGTGGACTTTCGGCAGGTCCGCGGAGGTGGCGAGGGTCATCGCGTGCACCGTGCCCTCGCCGAGCGCGTAGACAGAGATCTCGGCGTTTTCCGTGCCGGGCTGGTCGGCCAGATAGCGCAGGGCCGCTGCGGCATTGGAGGTGTAGACAGCGCTGACGACCTCGGTCGGCCGCTGCGCGTACGGGCCCAGTCCGGTCTGACCGGTGCCGATCTTGTCGTAGCGCAGGCTGGCGACCCCGCGGTCGGACAGCAGCTCGGCCAGCTGGCGCATGTTGCCGACGGGGCCCGCGACGGCGTTGTCACCGTCGCGGTCGGTGGCACCGCTCTCGGAGATCAGCAGGGCGGCGGGCCCTGAGCCGCCTTCCCGGTGGCGGTAGGTGCCGTGAACGGTCAACCCCGCCCCGGCTTGCGAGTCGGTGAAGGTGACCTCCTCGTCGACCCACCGCACACCGTCGCTCCTCGCGCATCCGGCCACCAGGAGCAACGAACAGAGCAGCGCAGCAAGGGTTTTCAAAGCTTGGTCGCGATCCAGGAGGTGACGTCGTCGAGCACCAGCGCCCGCTCGGGCTCGTTGAACACCTCGTGGTAGAGCCCGGGGTAGACCTTCAGGTGTGCGTCGGTCGAGCCCGCGCACTCGAGCAGGCGGCGACTACCCGCGACGGGGATCAACTTGTCCTGGTCGCCGTGCACAACCAGCAGCGGCGCGCTCAGCGACCCGGCGCGTTTCGGCATCGTCTCGCCGACACTGATCAACGCCTTGGCGATCCCGGCGGGCAGCTTGCCGTGGTGCACCATCGGATCGGCCATGTAGGCCGCGACGACCTCCTGGTCGCGGGACACCGCCTCGGTCGGCAACTGCTCGACCGGCAGACCCGGCAGGATGCTGCCGACCAGTTTGGCGACCCCGATCATGAACGACGAGACCGCGTCCTGCGCGTACACCGCAGGCCCCGACAGCACCATCGCGGTGTAGTCCTCGGGGTGCTCGACGCCGTAGGTGAAGACCACGCCGCCGCCCATGCTGTGGCCCAGGACGACGCGAGGCAGGTCGGGGTGATCGGCGGCGGCGACGCCGACGAGGCCGTGGAAGTCACCGATGTACTCGCCGATCTGGCGCAGGTATACGCGTTTGCCACCGGAGCGGCCGTGGCCGCGCAGATCGAGGGCGTAGGTGAGCAGGCCGGCCTCGCCGAACCGCTCGGCGACATGGTCGTAGCGGCGGGCGTGCTCGGCGTAGCCGTGGCAGAGCACCACCACGCCACGGGGCTCGGTGTCCGGGGTCCACACGTCGTAGACGATGCGAACCCCGCCGACGCCGTCGAAGCTGCGTTCGCTGCGGGTTGTGACCACCCAGGGAGAGTATCGGGCGGGTACGGATTCACCGGCGTCGGTTGGCCCCGGCTTGTCACTCCTACTGGTTAAGCTCGGCGACGTGACGGTTCTGGCCCACGACCTTGACGACAGGCGCGCCGAGAATGCCTTCCTGGCCGACGCCCAGCAGTACCGCCGCGAACTGCTGGCGCACTGCTACCGGATGACCGGTTCCGCGCACGACGCCGAGGATCTGGTGCAGGAGACGTATCTGCGCGCCTGGAAGTCGTACCAGGGGTTCCAGGGCAAGTCCTCGCTGCGCACGTGGCTGTACCGGATCGCCACCAACACCTGTCTGACCGCACTCGAGGGCCGCCAGCGCCGGCCGCTGCCGACGGGTCTCGGCGCGCCGAGTTCGGATCCGATCGACGACATCACCGCGCGTGACGAGGTGCCGTGGCTGGAGCCGCTGCCGGATCAGGCCGACGACCCGGCTGATCCAGCTGTCATCGTCGGGTCGCGGGAGTCGGTGCGGTTGGCGTTCGTCGCGGCGTTGCAGCACCTCTCGGCTCGGCAGCGGGCGGTGCTGGTGTTGCGCGAGGTGTTGCAGTGGAAGGCCGCCGAGGTGGCCGAGGCGATCGGCACGTCGACGGCCGCGGTGAACAGCCTGCTGCAGCGGGCACGCGCGCAGCTCGACGCCGTCGGCCCCAGCGAGGACGACGACCTCAAGCCGCCGGAGTCTCCCGAGGCCCAGGACCGGCTGAGCCGCTACATCGAAGCGTTCGAGAGCTACGACATCGACAAGCTGGTCGAGTTGTTCACCGCCGACGCGGTGTGGGAGATGCCGCCGTTCGACGGTTGGTATCAAGGCCCGGAGAACATCGTGCTGCTGTCGAAGACGCACTGCCCGGCCGGGGGCCCGGGCGACATGCGGTTCATCCGGACCACCGCCAATGGTCAGCCCGCCGGCGCGCTGTACATGCTGAACCGCGAGACGGGTGTGCACGAGCCGTTCCAGATGCACGTGCTGGCCGTCGGCGCCGACGGGATCACCCATGTGGTGGCGTTTCACATGACCTCGTTCGAGAAGTACGGCCTGCCGGCCTCGCTGTAGGCCCCTCTAGCGCCCGGGTGTCGCGTTCTGACACGCTATTCGTCCACAGGCGTCACACAGCCCGACGATCGACGCACAGTAGTCGCTGTCGTCGCTGCTCAACGCGCTGGTTGGCCCCGCTTCTGGAACGTGTTCTATGATCGCCGGTCATGAAGACCAAGGGTGCCCTGCTGTGGGAGCTGAACTCGCCGTTCCGCGTCGACGAGATCGACATCGGCGACCCCGTCGACGACGAGGTGCAGATCCGCCTGCACGCCGCGGGCTTGTGCCACTCCGACTACCACCTCACCACCGGCGCGACGCCGATCACGCTGCCCGCGCTCGGCGGTCATGAGGGCGCCGGCGTCATCACCAAGGTCGGCCGCAACGTCACCGGCCTCGAGGAGGGCGACCACGTCATCCTCGCGTTCATTCCCGCCTGCGGTGAGTGCCCGCCCTGCCTCAAGGGCCACCGGTCGCTGTGCGACCGCGGCGCGCTGCTGCTGGGCGGCAAGGCCATCGCCGACGGCACCTCGCGCGTGCACGCCGGTGACACCGAGGTATCGCCGATGAACCTGCTCGGCACCTTCGCGCCGTACATGACGGTGCACAAGCACTCGGTCGTCAAGATCGACAAGGACATCCCGTTCGAGACCGCCGCCATCATGGGCTGTGCGGTGCCGACGGGCTTCGGCTCGGCCACCAACGTCGCCGAGGTCGCGCCCGGCGAGACGGTCGTCGTCGTCGGCGTCGGCGGCATCGGCATGAGCGCGCTTCAGGGTGCGGTGATCGCCGGCGCTCGCAACGTCGTCGCCATCGACCCGAACGAGTGGAAGCGCGATCAGGCCATCAAGTTCGGCGCCACCCACGTCTACCCGTCGATGGCCGAGGCCATCGCACCGATCATCGACCTCACCCACGGCGTCATGGCCGACAAGACCATCATCGCCGTCGGTGACATGAAAGGTGAGTACATCGAAGAGGCGCTGACGCTGACCGCCAAGACGGGCACCTGCGTCGTCACGGGCATGGGCCCGATGATGGACGTCGACGTCAAGCTCAACCTGTTCCTATTCACAATGCTGCAGAAGACGTTGAAGGGCAACATCTTCGGCGGCGGCAGCTCGCACATCGAGACGCCGAAACTCGTCGGCCTCTACAAGTCCGGCCTCCTCAACATCGACGACATGGTTACGCGGACCTACCGCCTCGAGGACATCAACTCCGGCTACGCGGACATGCTCGACGGCAAGAACATCCGCGGCGTCATCACCTACGACGAGGCGGACTGGTAGCCAGCAGCCGCAGCACCGTCGACAGGGCCCGGTGCCCCGCCCTCGGCCAGGGCGGCATCATCCATGTTGTCGCGTCCAGTAGCCACACCTAGGCTTGGGCTCGACCCGAGAGGCACATCATGACCGCTCCCATCGTCGACGTCCGTCGCTCCGGCGACCGCGCCAAGACCCGGATCGCCTGGTTGGACTCCAAGCACTCGTTCTCCTTCGGCAGCCACTACGAACCCGAGAACACCCATCACGGGCTACTCCTGGTCAACAACGACGACATCGTCAAGCCCGGCAAGGGATTCGACACCCATCCGCACCGCGACATGGAGATCGTCACCTGGGTGCTGCGCGGATCGCTCGTGCACCAGGACTCCACGGGCCACTCGGGCGTCATCTATCCCGGCCTGGCGCAGCGAATGTCGGCCGGGCGCGGGATCCTGCACTCGGAGAAGAACGACTCGTGGACCTTGACCGGATCCGAAACACACGACGAGCCCGTCCATTTCGTGCAGATGTGGGTAGTGCCCGACGAATCAGGAATCGCACCGGGTTATCAGCAGCTCGAGATCGACGACGAGTTGCTGCGCGGGAAACTGGTGACGATCGCGTCCGGCATGCCGCAGCACAGTGACGACACCGCGATCACCATCCGCAACAAGTACGCGGCCCTGCACGGCGCGCGCATGCAGGCCGGTGACAACATCGAACTGCCCGCGGCGCCCTACCTGCACCTGTTCGTACCCCGTGGCGAGGTCACGCTAGAAGGCGCGGGTCCGTTGCGCGAGGGCGACGCCGTCCGCTTCACCGGGTCGGGTGGCCAACGAGTCACCGCAACGTCGCCCGCGGAGATCCTTGTCTGGGAGATGCATGCGAGTCTCGCCGCGGCATAACGCAATCGGCTGCCTGCTGAGCGTGGCGGTGCTGGCGGCGTGCTCCACCAGCCCGCAGCCCACCCCCGTGCCAAGCCCGTCGCCGACCACGTCGGCACCGAGCCCCGATGCGGCCGCGCTGACACCGGTGGCTGTAACGGTCCCGGAGGGCCTGGGCGCCGCACCCTTCGACGAACCACGTCGGGCGCTGGTGCCGCCGGGTTGGACGATGGCGGTGTGGGCGCGGTTGCCCGCCGCCCGGCTCGCCGAGTGGACGCCCGATGGCGCCTTGCTGGTCTCCCTGCCGGACGCCGGCCAGGTGGTGGCGGTCGAACTCACGGATAGGCAACCGCGACAGTCGGTTCTGCTCGACGGACTCAACCAGCCGCACGGGCTGGCGTTCGCAGGCGACACCCTCTACGTCGCCCAGAGCGACCAGCTCGACGCCTATGAATACGCCGATGGTCGCGTCGGCAACCCGCGCACGATCGCCGACAGCCTGCCCGACGCGAAGAGCCCCGACCTCAAAGGCCGTTACGCGCATGCGCTGAAGAGCGTCGCCGTAGGGCCCGATGGCAGCGTGTACTTCTCGATCGGCTCGACGGGCAACATCTCTGCCGCGGACCGCACCGCCGATCCGCCCCGTGCGACGATCATGCGGGTGCCGCCCGGCGGCGGGCCTGCGCAACCATTCGCGACGGGCGTGCGCAACGGCACCGGATTGGCCATCGCCCCCGACGGCTCGGTGTGGACGGCCAACAACGGCCGCGACAACGTCGCGTTCCCGGAGCCAGGCCCCGACTACGGCAAGGTGATTCCCGAATACGTCACCGACAATCCGCCCGAGCAGTTGGCGCGACTCACGCCGGGTCGCGAATTGGGCTGGCCCTTCTGCAATCCCGGCCCCCGTTCGGCAGGACCGGCCGACCTGCCGATGATCCGCGACGTCCAGACCAACGCCGGCGGGGACCGGATGGACTGCGCGGCCCTGGCGCCGATCGAACAGAGCTTCCCCGCTCACTCGGCGCCGCTGGGTCTGAGCTTCACCGACGGCGCACTGCCCGAGCCGTATTCGCGCGGAGCCCTGGTCGGCGTGCACGGCTCATGGAACGCCGATCCACCGCGCGCGCCGGAGGTGTCGTTCTTT
This sequence comes from Mycobacterium sp. IDR2000157661, assembly GCF_022317005.1. Taxonomy (NCBI): domain Bacteria; kingdom Bacillati; phylum Actinomycetota; class Actinomycetes; order Mycobacteriales; family Mycobacteriaceae; genus Mycobacterium; species Mycobacterium sp. IDR2000157661. The sequence goes on along the minus strand of NZ_CP081006.1, from coordinate 1,824,762 downwards.
CCCTGGCGCGACGGTGGACTCGGTGACCAACAGACTCTCGTAGGCGGTTTCCAGACCGACGACGGCTCCCGGTGGGGCCGTCCGGTCGCCGCGGTCGTCGGTCCCGACGGCGCTGTCTACATCACCGACGACTACGCCGACGCCGTGTACCGGCTGGCCCCTCCCGGGCGCTAGCGGACGTTACTCCCCGGTGCGCGGCTGCTGCGACGACCCGTGATCCCGATGTAGACCGCGATGAGCACGATCGCGACGATGATGCCCACCAGGAACGGGATGATCTCGAACCCGCCGTTGGAGTTGGAGTAACCGAGCTGGTAGGTCAGCCAGGTGCCGACAAAGGATCCGAGCGCACCCAGCACGATCGTCATGATCACGCCGATGTTCTGCTTGCCGGGCATGATGAGCCGCGCGAGCGCGCCCACGATCAAACCGACGACGAGGGCACTGAGGATGGTTCCGATCATTTCTGCTCCCTGTGTGTAGACCGTCGCACGCCTAGTACCCATCGATGGGAATTCCACTCAGCATCCGACCCGACGCCGGATTGTGATACGGCTGTGACGCAAGTTGACAGTGCGTTTGCTGTGGTTAGTGTTGTGTTGATCCCGCTGCTGCGCGAAGGGGCGACCGTGTTGACGACCACCGCAATCACCCGCAGAATCGCGGCATCCGCCGCGGTGCTGCTGATGTGCGCGGCGATGTCGTTCACCGCGGGCGCGCCGACCGGGCACGCCGCGAACGCACGCGAGTTGCTCGCCAACGCGATCGCCACCACCCGCGGGTCCTACCTCGTGTACAACTTCGGCGGCGGCCATCCCGCGCCGATGCTCAACGCGGGCGGCAACTGGTACGAGATGACCAGCGGCGGACACCTGATGATCATCAAGTCCGCCTCCACCCGGCTCGCACCGCGGCTGCTTGTCGACTCTCACAACGGTTTTCAGGCGCGCTGCGAGCGTGACCCCCGGGCCCGCACCGGCGAGGGTCTGTTGCAGGCCTCGGAGATCTTCACCCCGCTGCAGGCCTGGCAGGCACTCGGTCAGCCGACGATCGCGATCAACGCCAACTTCTTCGACGTGCGCGGCCAGCGGGGCGGATCCTGGAAGACGACGGGCTGCAGTTCGCCGCTCGGCGCATATGTCGACAACACACACGGGCAGGGCCGGGCCAACGCCGCAGTCACTGGCAGGGTCGCGTATGCCGGTAAGCAGGGTCTGTCCGGGGGCAACGAACACTGGAAGGCGTTGTCGACGATGATCCTGCCGGTCGGCGGTGCGCCCTATGTGGTGCCGCCTGCCGGCCCCGACGACTACGACGCGGCATCCCCCGTGGTGGAACGTCTTGTCGACGAGGGCACTCGGTTCGTCGCGGTCGCAGGCATCGGCCTGCTGGCTCCCGGCGACACCGGTCAGCTCAACGACGGTGGTCCCAGCGCCGCGCGCACGGCCCTCGCGTACGCCAAGGACAAGGACGAGATGTACGTGTTCCAGGGCGGCAGCTACACGCCCGACCAGGTGCAGGACCTGTTCCGCGGCCTTGGCAGCGACGCCGCGGTGCTGCTCGACGGCGGCGGGTCGTCGGCCATCGTGCTGCGCCGCGACACCGGTGGCATGTGGACGGGCGCGGGCGTGCCGCGCGGATCCTGCGACACCCGTCAGGTGTTGTGCGACTCGCGAGAGCGCGCGTTGCCGAGCTGGCTGGCATTCAACTGAGCCGTCGCGCCTGCCTGTGGGGGTTCACGCCGCGACGGCGGCTCGCGCGGCGGCGGCCGTTTGCCCAGCGTAACCACCGCCGAACAGCACGACGTGCGCCAGCAGCGGATACAGCTGGTACAGGCCGACCCGCGCCTGCCACCCGTCGCGTAGCGGGCGTCGCTGCTGGTAGCCGCCCAGCACTGTGTCCAGGTGCGGGCAGCCGAACAGCGCGAGCATCGCCAGGTCGGTCTCCCGGTGGCCGCCGTGTGCGGCGGGGTCGATGAGCACCGCCCCTGCGCGTGTCCACATGACGTTGCCGCTCCACAGGTCGCCGTGCAGGCGTGCGGGCGGGTCGTCGTCGTCGAAGTCACCGGATTCACACCTGTCGATCACGGCTGTGACAGCCGCGCGGGTGGGTGCGTCGAGCCTGCCGGCCGCCAGTGCGGCCATCGGCGCCAACCGTTCGCGAGCGTAGAACGCACCCCACCGGTCATGACCGGTGAGCGACATCGGCAGCGGCTGGTGCAGCGGGCCGAAGAAGCCCGGCCCGCTCCAGCCGTCGGGTGCGGCGCCGAACGCGCCCGCGCCCGCATCGTGGGTCCGGGCCAACCGACGGCCGAAGTCCTGTGCAGCGGCCCGGGTCGGGGTGGCGCTCGTCAGCCGTTCGAGGGTGAGCCCGGTGTCATCGACCGCCAACACGGTCGCACAGGGCACACCGCCCGGCGCGGCCGAAAGCCATTGCAGCCCTGCGGCTTCGCAGGCGAAGAACCCGGCGGGCGCGCCCGCGTCACGCTTGACGAACGGCGGCATCTACGGCTGGCCGGACACCTTGCGCAGCACCGTGTCGCGCAGCCCGGTCGGCATGTTGGTCATCAGCGCGGCCTGCAGTCGCGGACCGAGGCCGACGACGTAGCGGGCGCGGGGCCGGCGCGCGGTCAGCGCCTGCTCGACGACCGCGCAGACCTTCGCCGTCGGTACCGCCAGGCGCTGCGACACCGGCACCATCTTCCGCCAGCCCGCGATGTGTTTGGCGTAGAGCTGGCGGTGTTCGGTCCGCATCGCGCCCGCCAGCTCGTCGACCATGGTGTCTGCGGTGCGCCACATGTCGGTGTCGGTCTGTGCGGGCTCGATGATGACGACCGGGATCCGCCACGGCCGCAACTCCATGCGCAGCGCGTCGGCGGCCGCCTCCAGCGCGAACTTGCTCGCCGCATAGGCGCCGATGAGCGGCATCGACAGCCGCCCGTTGACACTCGAGATGAACACCACGCGGCCGCGCGACTCGCGTAGCCGCGGCAGCACCGCCTGGGTCACCGCGAGTTGTCCGACCACGTTGATCTCCAACTGCTTTCGCCACTGGTCCGGAGTCACCGTCTCCATCGGTCCGCCGACCACCACGCCGGCGTTGTTGACCACCGCGTCCAGGCGGGCGGGCAACGCCGACGGCAGTTCGGCGATGTGGTCGGCGTCGGTGACGTCGAGCAGCACCGCCGAGATGCGGTCGGGGTCCAGTGCGGTGACCGCCTGGGCATCCTGCTCGGTGCGCACGCCCGCGACGACGTCCCATCCGCGCGACGCGAGATGTTCGACGATCGCCCTACCGATACCTCGCGACGCCCCGGTGACAAGAACTGACGGCATACCGGCAGATTAGTCCTGCCCCGCCCGCCGCCGAACCAGAACAGCACTGCACTGCCGGCGGTCGCCTACAGCTGCGGCGTCAGGTCCAACGAGGTGACGGTCGACATCTTGGTGATCAACCACTTCGCATCCTGGCGCTCCATGGTCAACCGGTAGGACAGGTACCGCAGCGACGGGATGTTCTTGGTCATCGGGCTGGTGGCCACCGAGTTGGTGTACACGATCGCGGTGGCTTCCGATGGCGTCAGTGTCTCCACCGCCGCGCCGAGCACGTCCGTCGTGTTGGTGACCTGAGCCTGCTTGTTCGGCGCGACGATCGCGTCGATGTACTTGCTGTACTCGTAGGCGAAGTCACCGCCGAGGAAGCCGGCCGACCGTTCCGGCAGGCTTTCCATGTTGTCGGGCGTGTACGTCCACAGCGTCGAGATGGCGCTTGCGGCCGTGCGTGCCACGTCGAGTTTGATGTCGACCTCCGCACGCTCGGCGAGGTACGGCTGCAGGGTCGCCCCGGCGAATGCGGCGGCGCCGACGAACAGGACACCCGCCGCAGCGGTCGTGACGAGCAAGCGCTTGGAGGCCGGCCGGTGCGGGACGAAAGTCACCTCCTGTAGCGGCTGTTCCTCGGGCTCGGGCGCCTCGGCCGGGTCGTCGGGCGCTCCGGCCGACGGCTCGGGTTCTTCGGTCGGCGGTTCGGCTTCTTCGGTGGCATCGACCTTGGTTCGCGCAGCCTTGCCGACGGGCACCTTCGGCGCCGGCTTCGGCTCCTCGACCGCCACCGTGTCCCCGGCAGCTTCCTCGGAAGACGAGTCGGTCGCCGCCTCGGCCGCGGGCTCGCCGGCCTTCGCCCTGCGACGCAACGAGAATCTCCGACGACGCTGCTGCGGGGCCGCAGCCGGCTCCTCGGTCGTCGTCGGGTGCACATCCGTGACCGTGGGTGCGGCCGCATCGGATGTCTCGGTGGTCAGATCACCTGAATCAGCTGGCTGATCTTCCACTGCTGTCCTTCCATGGTTGCCGTTGCGACCCAACGGTTTCCGCTTTCCACGGTGGTCTTTCCGTCGGGCGACTTGCTGGTCACCTTGGTCGCGACGAGGATGTCGGCGCTGCCGTTGTCGTTCCATCGCTGCACCCCGGCGGCCACCACCTCGCCGGTCGTCGGCTCCGCGCGGGCGACCTGGATCAGGATCTCGGGCTCCTTCTGCTTGAACATCTCGGCGAACTCGCCGGTGCCCTTGGCCTGGATCCGGTCCACATAGGCGTTGGCGTTGAACGGGTCCAACGTCGTGTAGGTGATCATGAACTCGCTGACATAACCGATCGCGGCGGCGTCCCTGATCTGTTCACTGCGGTCACGCTGGTGGCTGACGAGTATCAGGCTGCCGACGGTGATCGCAGCCGCCATCAACACCGATGCCACCGTGGCGACGATCGGCAGCCCCCAGCGGCGAGGCGGCTTCGGCCGGTTCTCGAAGAAGTCCGGCTCGTCGGCCGCGACCCTGCGCCGGGGGCTCACTGTCCCTGCGCATTCATCATGGGCTTCTTCAGCACGTTGAGGTTGCTCACCAACCACTTGCCGTCCGGCGCCTGCTCGAAGTCCACCCGCACCGTGGCGGTGATGAACTTCAGATCCTTGGCATCGGCACCGCGCTGACCTTGCATCGCCATCAGCATCGAGGCCGTGTCCGGGGTCGCCGACAGCACCGCGCTGCTCACCGCGAAGTACTCGTTGGACACGACTCCGGACTGCTGCACGGCCTGTTGCTGGGCGATCAGCTGCGGACGGTATGCCTCGGTGGTCAGCGACTGCGCATTCGAGAAGTCCTGCTGCAGTGTCTGATCCTGATAGCTCAGCATCTGTTCGACGATGCGCGGGCCCTGCTCGGCGATCTGGCGGCGGGTGTCGTCGACGGCGCGCTCATGGCGGTACACCACCGCGTAGCTCAGTGCGACCGCCACCATGCACAACAGCGTCGCCACCACCAGCGCGATGGCGGTCCAGCGGCGCACATCTCGGGCGGGCGGTGGCACCGGCCGAACCTCCGTACGCAACAGCAGGTCGGCGAAGGTGCGGCGGCGCCGGTCCCACAGCGGCCACAGCCAGCCGAGGAACAGCGCCGCGGTGTCCAGCAGGTGTGCCGCGTCGCGCCCGAGCAGCCGCCACATTCCGACGGGGGCGCCGTCGCCGGATCTGACCGCGATCCCGAACACCGCCCGGCCCAGGCTGAAGCCCTTGACCGCCGGCAGGACCCAACGGTTGACGGCCATCGCCAGCACCGCCAGGGCGGCGGTCACCGTGCACACCCACCACAGCGAACTGCCCTGCGGTGCGGTGAGCGCCACCACCGCCATCGTCGCGACGACGGCGACGCCGGTGCCGACGTCGATCGCGAAAGCGCCGACGCGCGCCACCCAGGGTGCGACCGGGTCGGCGGTGACCGCCTCGGGCACCGTCGTGTCGGTCGTGCTGTCCAGTACCGCGGTCACGAGGTGACCTGATCGAGCTTGGCGACCTTGTACTTGCCCTCGTCGGGCGCCATCTGCACCCGCAACCGGTAACCCTGCTCCTGGTCCGCGGTGTCGGAGTTGGTGACCTTCACCCGCACGGCGACCAGCACGTCGAACGACCCGTCGGCGTTGTGCTTCTCCACCGCCGCCCGCATGTCGGACACCTGGACTCGGACGTCGGCGGCCTGGTAGGCGTCCACCAGCACCCCGCTGTAGAGGGAGGCCTGCACCGCGAACTCACCCGTCGAGCACTGGAAGATCTTGGACTGCGCCTCGGTCATCGCTGCGACGTCGGGAGCATGCGTGGCCGCCACACAGTCCTTGGCGGCCTGCAGTGCCGCCGCCTCCGAGCGCGCCGAAGCCTCGGCCTGCCGGTTGGCCTTGGTCAGCAGGTAGCCGCCGAGGCCACCGCCGAGGGCCAACAGCACCAGCGTTGCGCACACGACCACGGCCAGGCCGCGGCCGATCCGCGAGGGGCGTCGCACAGTTCCTGCGTCGTCTGGCTCGGGGTATTCGGGTGAAGATACTGCTAACGACTCTTCAGACGTCTCATCAGCATCGGGGGTGGGGTTCAGCCGGCTGGTGCCAGCATCTCCTTCCATCCGTCGTCTCCTGTGTTGATCGAGTTGCTGACGTTGTACCTGACGCCGTCGGGTCCGACCACCTGGCCGCTCTGTGGGCTGTACACCGCCGTGGAGCCGGGAGGCCCCGGTGCCGGAGTGTAGATGCACGGATTGGGTTGCTGCCCGCTGCAGCGCACCGAGCCCTCGCCGGGGGGGCTCAGCGGGTCGCTGATCGGCGCCGACGAGTTGGGCGGCGGCAACTCGTCGGCGGGTGCCGGGTTATTGCCGTTGTTCACCGACGGGGCCTGCATCACGCCCCGGCCGGGGTTCACCCCCTGGTCGCAACGCGCCGCCGGGGCCGGGCACGACAACACCTGGTTGGGGTCGCCGTACCACGGGTTGGTGCCCAGCGGCACGTACGGCTCGGGGCTGCGGCATTCCCGCGGGGTCGCCGCCCGCTTGCCCGGCACGTCGGCGCACGGATAGTTGCGCGCGCCGCGCACCACGTTGCCCTGATAATCCTTCGGGATCTTGCAGTAGGTCCCGCGGGGCAGCTCCGCCATGCTGGTGTCGGCCGGTGAGCGCCACTCCGAGGCGGGCAGGAAACCTGTCAGACACGGCGGCGGCTGGTTGATCGCACCTATCGCGAGCGGCAACTGGCCGTAGCCCTCGAACAACGTGCCCGCCTGCGCCACCGCCGCGCCCTGCGGCAAGAGAACTAGCGACTGCTCGAGGCCCTTGTTGTAGCGCTTGAGCATGTCGGCCACGATCGCCACGTTGGCCAGCGTCTGCGGCAGCGCTTCGCGCACCCCGCTGAACACGGAGTTCACCTGGTCCAGCGTCGGCGCCGCCTGCTGCAGGCCGCTGCGCAGCGCCGCGTCCTGCTCGGCTGCCTGGGCGGCGATCACGTTCAGGTTGCGCGACCACTGCGCGATGTTGTCGCCGGAGTCGACCTGGCTCTGCAGGAGCGGTCCCGCGTTCTCGATGAGGTCGTTGACCTGCGGGAGGTTCTCCTGGAAGCCCTGGGCGAGGGTCGTCGTCGACTCGACGAGCCGCTGCAGCGCCGGGCCCAGCCCGCCGACCGCCTGCGACGTCTCCGTCAGCAGGACGTCGATCTTCTCCTGCGGCAGCTCTGCCAGGGCATTGTTGGCCGCGTCCAGGGCCGGTCCCACCTCGCTGGGCACGGTGCTGTCGGTGATCGTCGTACCCGGTTCCAGGTACTCGTTGGGATCACCGGTCGACACCAGGTCCAGATACTGCTCGCCGATCGCCGACACCGAGTGCACGTTGGCGCTTGCATCCGCCGGGATCCTGTACCGTTCGTCGATGCTCATCGTCGCCAACGCGCCCCGCTCGGTGGGCTCCACCGCCGTCACCTTGCCGATTTGGGTGCCGCGATAGGTCACGTTGGCCGTTGCGTACAGGCCGCCCGAGCGGGGCAGCTGCGCCTTGAGCTCGTACTGCCCGATGCCGACCAGGCTGGGGATGCGCAGATAGTACCAGCCCAATACCACGAGCGCGACGATAGTCAGGATGGTGAACAGCACCAGCTGGATCTTGATGAACCTGGTCAGCACTGCTCACTCACCCCTCTCCACGAGCGGCCCGTTCGGTGCGTTGTGCGGGTTCGGCACGAACCGCACATCCGGGATCATCGTCGCCGGGTCGCGGCCCCACGCCTGCTCCAGTGCGCGCAGCATGCCGGAAAGGCCCGTGCCCGACAGTACTGCATTGTCGATCGACGAAAGTGTCAAGTCCACCGTCAGCGACGCGTTGAGGTAGTCGCCGCGGATCACCTTCGGCACGTTCTCAATAGAGAACGGCGCCGTGAGCATCAGCTTGAGCGCGCCGATCAGGTATGGCGACGCCCGGCCCAGCTGCTTGAGCGGCCGCTGCAGGTTCTGCAGGTTGGTGTTGAGGTCGTCGCTCGCCGGCGCCAGCGCGTTCTCGGCCGCGACGCTGACGCGTCCCAGCGCCACCACCGCGTCGGCGAACAGGTCGCGCGTCTCGGCGAAATGCTCGATCAGCGGCGGGAACTCGGTGAGCACCCGGTCCAGCGTGTCGTTGCGCGAAGCGACGATGGACAGCAGCCGGTCGGTCGAGTCGATGGCGCGGGTAATGTCCTGGCGCTGCTGGTTCAACTCGTCGGTGAACGTGTCCAGCTTGTTGAGGAACTCCCGGACCTGGTCCGCCCGGCCGTTGAGCAGGTTGTAGATCTCGGTCTGGATGACCTCGAGGTTCTGCACCCCGCCGCCCTGCAGGATGGACGCGATGCTCGCCAGCACCCGCTCGGTGGTGGGAAAGGCCGACGCGTTGCGCAGCGGGATCGTGTCACCGTCGGTCAAGGGTTGCGTCGACGGGTTGGGCGGTTCCTCGAGTTCGATGTGCTGCGAGCCCAGCAGGCTGGTCTGCCCGATAGCCGCCAGCGTGTTCTCCGGCAGCTTGAGGCCGGGCTCCAGATCCAGGGTCAATGTCGCGACCCAGTTCTTCAGCTCGATCGCGCGCACCCGGCCGACGTACACGTCGGCGACCCGGACGCGGCTGTTGACGTTGAGCGCCAACGTATCCGGCATCTGAACGTAGATCGTCATCGCGTCCTCGCCGGTGCCCGGACCCCCGGGCAGCGGCACGTTCGCGATGCCCTTCCACGACGAGCACGAGCTCAGGACCAGAGCGATGGCGCCGAACGCGACGATGCGCCTGGCCATCCTGCTCCATTTACGCGCGGTCATCTGGTTACCTCTGTTCGCGCTCATCACCGGCCTGCCTCGGCGGGTAGCGGCGGCCCGGCCGGTGCTGCGGGGGCGGGAGCCGGGCCCGGTCCGACCGGCGCCGACATCACGGTGCCACCCGGGTCTCCGGGGATGACGCCCGGCGCAGGTGGCGGCGGCGGCCCGGGCTGCGGATACCACGGCGGCGGCAGCGGATTGTTCTGATCGAACGCGTTCGGCGGTCCCGGCAAGTTGCCGTCGCGGGTGGTGCCGAAGGCCGGCGGCGCGGCGCCCACGACGCAGTTGGGTCCACCCATCAGCTCCGCGAGGCACTCCGGGGTCATCATGTTCGCCGTGAACGGCTGCACGTCGACGCCCTGCATACCGGGCGCGGCGACCCAGCCAGGCTCGTGGTTGCCGTGGCTGAACAGGGTGTCGCGCGACCAGATGCCGGGCACCGTAGTGTCCTTATAGCCCGGCGGCGGCTGCAGCCTCGGCTCGGAGTAGGCGATCTGCTTGGGCAGCGTCATCGCGGAGCTGAACTGGTTGACGCCGAAGAACGGGAAGTTGAACTTGATCGCGTCCAGAATCGGCGCCAGGTATTGCGCGCACATCTCGGCCGACTCCTGGTAACCCAGCCGGCTGCCCGCCTGAATTGCGCTACAGATGAACTGCAACGGGTTGGCGAAGTTGTTGATGACGGCGTAGCTGTTTACGCCACCGGTGACCGGCGAAGCGATATTCACCAAATTCGCACCGAGGTTCGGGAAGATGTGCAGAGCGGTCTCCAGGCCGTCGCGCGGTTCCGGCTGCAGGATTGCGGTGGTGGCCTCGGCGAGGTTGTTGATGTCAGTGGTCAGCACCTCGGCGTTCTCGTCGAGGAAGCTGCGGGTGGTCGACAGCAACTGGTTGAGATCCTGCAGCGCGTTCGCGACCTCGCGGTCGGTGTTGGTGAACGCGCTGGTGAACTCGGCGAGGTCGTTGTTCAGCGCGACGAACTGCTGGTCGCTCTGGTACAGCGCGTTGACGAACAGCGCGAGGCTCTTGATCACGCTGAAGAAGTCGTCGCGGCCCTCGTTGAGCGTGAACAGCGCCTCGGACAGATTGGTGAGCGTCCGGTTGAGCTGTTCACCCTTGCCCGCGAACCCGTCGGCGGCCGACTCGATGACGTCACCCAGCGGCCCCCGGGGCTGCTCGGGCGTCGGCCCCAGATCGGTGAGAACGCGGTCGACCGCGTTGCGCAGTTCGTCGTACTCGACGGGTACCTGGGTCCGTTCCAGCGGAATGACGGCGCCGTCCTCCAGCGCCGGACCGCCGGTGTAGGGCGGGGACAGCTGGATGTTGCGCGACGACACCAGGCTCGGGTTCAGGATCGACGCGGTGACGTTGGCGGGCACCTTGTGGGACTCGTCATAGTTGAAGGTGACCTTCATCTTGTCACCGGCCGGGTCGATCGAATCGATCGTGCCGACCTGCACACCCATGATGGTCACCTTGTCGCCCGGATACAGCGCCAGGGTGTCGGTGAAGTAGGCGACGACGGTGTTCGTCGTCATCCGCTTGTACAGCTGGTAGCCGACGAACGCGGCCACTATCGCCACCACCAGAATCAACGCACCGATGATGACGGTGGCGCGGGTAAGAGCGGGCATCTTCACGTTGCTGAAGATCGTCGACATCTGCTGATCCCCCTAACCCTGTTGTGACCCTGGCGGGAGGAACGGCGGATTGCCCGGCAGCGGAGCCATGTCGACCGGCGGCAGTTGCTGGCCGGGGCCCGGTACCGGCGGCGCCGGCAACGCCGGCGGCAGCGGCGCGATGCCCGGCGTGAAGTCGGGCGGCAGCGGCGGCTGCGGTCCGACCGGCACCGTGCGGGCACCCGGCGGTGCCGGCGGCAGCGGCACGTCGACACCGGGCACGGGCGAGGACACCTGGCCCGGGATGGCCGCGGCGGGCACGCCCGGCGACGGCTGCGGGCCGTGCACATTCGGGTCCGACGTCGCCACGTTCGGCCGGCCGTAATAGTTCGGGCCGTACGGGTTGTCACCGAACGGACCCACCGACAGGTCGGCACAAGGCAGCGGGTTGCCGGGTGTCGGCAGGCCGTCGGCGGGCGGCGTGTACGAACACGGGTCGCCCTTGAGCACACCGGGGCCGGGGTTCTCGGGGGTGCCCTCGAGGACGGCGGGGCCGGGTGGCGGCGCGCCGTTCTCGAAACCCACGCCGTTGGGGTCGGGGAACCGCCACGCAGGCAGGCCCGCGTCGCGCCAGAACTTCTGTGGGTCGATGCCGCGCTTCTTGAACGCGGCGTCGACGAAGGGCTGCAGGATCTGGCCCGGTAGCAGGTTGGCGAGCATGACCTTGAAGTACGGACCTGACGCGATCGCCTCACCCAGCGACGCCGCGAAGCTGGCTACCGTGGTCAGGGTGTCCATCAAATCGTACTTGCGGTCGACAAGCACGTCGCTGACCACCCGCAGCTGCTCGAGCACCCGGTTGAGGTTCGGGTTGTCGTCGATGAAGCCCTTGACCTGTTCGGAGAAGGCGCCGACCCGCTCCAGCAGCATGCTCACCGCGTAGCTGCGCTCGTTGATCTCGCCCAGCAGCGTCTGCGCGTTCACCAACAGCGCGTTGATCTGCCCGCCGCGGTCCCCGAGGATGCCCGCGATCTTGTTGGCGTTGTTCAGCAGCTTCTTGATCTCGTCGTCGCGCTTGCCGATGGTGTCGGAGAATCGGGCCACGCCGTCCAGCGCGGCGCTCAGGTTCGGGTAGGTCTGGTCGATGGTCTCCGACAGCACGTTCAGCGACTCTTTGACGGTCTGGGTGTCCCACTCCGAGGCGGCCTTGGTCACGTCGAAGAAGGCGTCGTAGATCTGGTACGGCGTGGTGGTCTGGCCCAGGGGCAGCACACCGCGGGGCTCCAGCACCTCGGTGCCGCGCGGGTCGATCTCGATGTTGCGCCGACCGAGGATGGTGTCGGTGCGGATGGCCGCCCGGCTGTCGGTGCCGATCTGGGTACCGCTGAGGCCGTACCCGATCAACACCCGGTCACCGTCGATCCGCATACTGCGCACCGAGCCCACGTCGACGCCGGCGATGCGCACCTTGTCGCCCTGGCCGATGCCGCCGGTGTCGGAGAACTCTGCGTAGTAGGTCGGTGTCGCGAACAGCATCGGCACATTGGTGAAGCTCTGACCCACCCCGAGGACGAGCACCAGGATGATGATGCCCATCAAGCCGTTGCGGACCCGGTCGGATCCTTCAAGCGTCCTCATTGCGGCGTGCACCTACCCGACGGCTGACCGATGAGCCTGACGGTTCGCACCGGCCCACCCGGCTGCAACCCGTTGATGCGCAGGGAGATGTCGCAAGCGTAGAAGTTGAAGAAGTCGCCGTAGATACCGCCCGACCGGCCGATGATCTTGAAGGCGACCGGCAGCCTGGTCAACAGGTCGTTCAGCCCGTCGCGTTGATCGACCAGCGGCTGTTGCACCGCCTCCAGATGACCGACCGTGCTCTGCAGCAGCGGACGGTTGTCGGCGAGCAGCTCGGCGATGGTGCCCGCCGCGTCGCTGATGCCCGCGACCGAGGTCGCAATCGGATCGGCCCGGTTCTTCAGCCCGGTGATCAACGCCTCGAAGTTCTGCACGGTCTCGTCGAACTCCTGTTGATGCTTGACCGTCGTGTCCAACACCGTGTTGAGATTGCGGATCACCTCTCCGATCGCCTGGTCGCGGTCCGCCAGAGCCGAGGTCAGCGCCGCGGTCTGGGTCAGAATGTCGTTGATCGTGCCGCCCTGGCCCTGGAATACCGTGATGATCGACTGCGCGATGGTGTTGACCTTCTCGGGATCCAGCGCCCGGAACACCGGACGGAATCCGCCGATCAACGCGTCGAGGTCCAACGCGGGCTGCGTGCGCTCGATCGGGATGGTGGCACCACCGGGAATCCGGTTGTCGCTGTCGCCCCTCTTGAGCTCCAGGTAGCGGTCGCCGATGAGGTTGAGGTAGCGGATCGACGCCGTGGTGCCGTCGAAGAGCGGCAACGAGCGGTCGACGCTGAAGTTGACCTTGGCCATCGAGCCGTCGCCGATCAACTCGACGCTGGAGACCTTGCCGACCTCTACACCGGAAGCGCGGACGAACTGCCCGCTCCGCAAGCCGCTGGCGCTGGAGAAGACCGCGGAGTAGCCGGTGGTGCGGTCGAACCGCATCTGGCCGAACACCACGACGATGATCGCGGTGAACAGCAGCAGCACCAGTGAGAATGCGCCGAGTTTGATGGCGGTACCGGTAATTTTCATGGGTTGATCGTGTTCTCCCCCACTTGGCGGCCCCAGACGTACTCGATAAGCAGCGGCTGCCCCAGCTCGAAGTGGTTGTACGGCGCGATCGAAGCACCCGTGTCCGCGACAAGATACGGTGCGGGATACAGGTCTCGCGTGATCGGCTGCCAGCAGCCCGGCCGGCCCTCGGGGCCACCGCGCGCGTTCACCCGCGGTAGGTTGTCCGGATACACATACGGGTTACCGGCGCCTTCAATGGTCGAGAGAGTCTGCAGCGAATACCCGTCGCCGCCAAGGGACGCAGCGACTTTTGGCTCCAAGTCGTGGAAGTTGCGGATCGTACAGAACAGCGCCGGGCTGTACTCGTCGAGCGTCTCGGAGGTCGGGATGAGGTCCTCCAGTGCACGCACCAGATACGGGCCGCTGCGCTCGAACACGTCGGCGCCGGTGTTGCCGAAACCGACCGACGCGACCAGCGCCTGATCGAGGTTGCCCCGTTGCTCGTTGAGGGTCTGAGCGGTCGTCACCGCGTACCCCAGGGCGTCGAACAGGTCCGGGGCGGCGTTGGCGTACACCTCGGTGAGGTCGGCCAGCAACCGGTTGTCCCGGCGCAACTCCGGCATCCGGGCGTTGACGTCGGTCAGGATCTCGTTGCCGTCGATGATCGACTCCCCGAAGCGGTCCCCCAACCCGTCGAGGGCTTCGGCTGTCGCAGTCAGGGTCTGGTTGAGCTTGATGGGGTCGACCTGCTCGGCCACGTCCACGATCGTTTCGAACAGCGTGTTGAACTCCGTGGTCACCGACGTCGCGTCGATCACGTCGTTCTTGGTGAGGTGCTCCGGCGACGGGTTCTCCGGGGAGTTGAAGTTCACGTACTTGTTGCCGAACACCGTGGTGGCGTCGATGCTCGCGTCCACGTTCTTCGGGATCAGCTCCAGGTACTTGGGGTTGACCTCCAGCAGAATCTTCGCCTGCGGCTCGCCGCCGACCGACACGACCTCCGTGCCGGTGACGCGGCCGATCTGCACGCCGTTCAAGGTGACCTTGGAGCCTTCGTTCAGCGACAAGCCCGAGCGCGAGGCGAGCATGGTCAGTTGCGTACGCGGCAGCAGATCGCCGCGGAACTGCAAGAACACGAGGACCAACACGACGACGGCTATCAGCGCCAGGACGATACCGGCCAGTTTGTACGGCGGCGTGCGTGGCTTGTTCAAGGGTGCGGTCATGGCATCACACCGTCAGGTTGAAGTTCGGGTCGACGCCGTAGAGCGCCAACGAGGCCAACAGGACCACGACCACGATCGCCACCAGCGAGGCCCGCATCGACCGTCCGACGGCCTCGCCGACGCCGACCGGGCCGCCGCTGGCGAAGTAGCCGTAGTAACAGTGGTTGAGCATCACGATGACCGAGATGATGACCGCCTGGACGAAGGACCAGAACACATCCTCCGGCCGCAGGAACGTCCGGAAATAGTGCTCGTAGGTGCCGATCGACTGGCCGTAGAAGAACGTCGTGGTCACCTGTGCGGACAGGAAGCTCATGATGATCGCCATCGCGTACAGCGGGATGATCACGACGAAGCCAGCCATGATGCGGGTCGACACCAGATAGGAGATCGACTTGATGCCCATCACCTCGAGTGCGTCGATCTCCTCGGCGATGCGCTTGGCGCCGAGTTCGGCGGTGGCGCCGGCACCGACGGTGGCGGCCAGGGCCTGGCCGGCGACGACGGGTGAGGCGATGCGCACGTTGATCAGCGCGGCGAAGAAGCCGGTGAACGCCTCGACGCCGATGTTGCCCAGTGAGGCGAAGCCCTGGATCGCCACGAGTGACGAGCCGGACAGCGTCACGAAGCCGACGATCGCGACCGTGCCGCCGATGACCGCCATCGCGCCGGTGCCCATGCCGATTTCCGCGATCAGCCGCAGCGTCTCTTTGCGGTAGTAGCGCAAGGCATGCCCGATCGAGCCGATCGAGGTGACGACGAACCAGGCGACATGGCCCAGGCTGTCCAGGAATTTGGCGGGCGCGCTAGCGACATCCTTGGTGCGGTCATAAGCCCGCGGGAACCGGGACCGCAGGACCTGAGTAGTGGACACGTCAGCCGCTCCCTGTTCCGAACCGGACGCCGATCGTGGTCAGCACCACATTGACCGCGAACAAGGCGATGACGGCCAGCACCAGCGTTTCGTTGACCGCGGTGCCGACGCCCTTGGCGCCGCCGGACACCGTCAGGCCGCGGTAGCAGCCGACGAGTCCGGCGATGAGGCCGAAGGTCCCCGCCTTTATGATCGAGATGAGTACCTCGGGCAGACCGGTGATGAGCGTGAGGGTGGAGACGTAGGCGCCCGCTGACACGTTCTGCAGGTAAACGCCGAAGATGAAGCCGCCGACCAGGCCGACGGTGATCACCGCGCCGTTGAGCAGGATCGCCACGAACGTCGACGCGACGACTCGGGGCACCACCAGGCGATGGATCGGGTCGATGCCCAGGACCTCGAGCGCGTCGATCTCCTCGCGAATGGTGCGCGCACCGAGGTCGGCGCAAATGGCGGTCGATCCCGCGCCGGCGACCACCAGCACCGTGACCAGAGGTCCCAGCTGCGTGACCGCGCCGATGGCTGCGCCGGCACCCGAGACGTCGGCGGCGCCGAACTCGGCCAGCAAGATGTTGAGCGTGAAGATGAGCAGCACGGTCAGCGGGATCGACACCGCCAGCGTCGGCAGGAACGCCACCCGCATCAGGAACCAGCTCTGCAGGATGAACTCCCGCCACTGAAAAGGCTTGAGCAGCGCCTTCCCCGTCAGCACGCACATGCGCACGAAACCACCGACCGCTTCGAGCCCCGGCCTGACCTGCTCGCGCACGTATCCGGTCATGCCGGACTGCGCGGTCACCAGTGTGCTCCCACGGCGCGGCGGCGACTGTCGCAGCGCAACGGCAGCCCTCGTCGCACGTGCCCTCCTTGCCCCAACCCGGCGAATGTGACCTCCGTCCTACTACCGGTCAGTAGTAACACGGACCACAGGAATGTACCCGATCGCCTCGTCGCCGTGCACGGCAACCGGCGGATTGAGACCGTAACCGTTAGCAAAATCCTCCCCGCTCCTTAATTGCCTTGCGCCGCAGCAGGAACCGTTGGCGGAGTGGAACTTTCGCCGGCGTCAATCGGTTCGGCGGCGCCGAAACGCGCGCGCAGTTCCGTTTTTAGCACTTTGCCCGCAGGGTTGCGGGGCAGCGCGTCGACGATCTCGAGGGCCTTCGGGTGCTTGTACCGGGCCAGCCGTTCGGTCAGGAATCCGTCCAGGTCGCGCAAGTCGAGCCCGGCTCGGGCGCCCGCCCCCTGCGGCACCTTCATCGCCACGATGGCGACCGGCACCTCACCCCACTTCTCGTCGGGGCGGCCGATGACCGCGACCTCGGCGATGCCCGGGTGGGCGGCCAGGGCATTCTCCACCTCGGCGCAGTACACATTCTCGCCACCGGAGATGATCATGTCCTTCTTGCGGTCGACCACCCAGACGTAGCCCTCCTCGTCCTGGCGCACGAGGTCACCGGAGTGGAACCAACCGCCGGCGAACGCCTTGGCGGTGGCTTGCGGGTTGTTCCAGTAGCCGGCCATCAGTGTCGGTGCGCGGTACACGATCTCGCCGACCTGGCCGACCGGCACGTCGTTCATGTCGTCGTCGACCACCCGCGCGGCCACCGTCGGGATCACCTTGCCGACCGAACCGACCTTGCGGACGGCGTCCTCGCCCAGCAGCATGCAGGTCACCGGCGACATCTCCGTCTGGCCGAACGCCGCGAGAATCTGTGTGCCGGGAAACGTTTCGGACATCTGCCGCAGCAGCGTGTCCGACGCCGGGGCGGCGCCCCACGAGAGCACCCGCAGCCGGAGCCGGCGCGGTCGCGACGACTGCGCGGCACACACCGCCTGCCACTGCGCCGGCACCAGGAAGATACCGGTCACCTGCTCGGCCTCGAGCACGTCGAGCAGCTCGTCGGGATCGAAGGCGCCCAGCGGATAGATCACCGTCGGCCTGCCGAGCAACAGGCCGGGGATCATGTTGCCGATGCCGGCGATGTGGAACAGGGGAACACCGATGAACCCGACGTCGTGGTTGATGTCGGCGCCGTTGGTGAACAGGAACGTCAGCGCCTGGCCCGCGATGTTGGTGTGGGTGAGCATCGCGCCCTTGGGTCTGCCGGTGGTGCCCGACGTGTACATGATCAGCGCGGGTGCGTCGTTGGGGATGTCCACCGCAGGCGCGCCGGCCCCTTCGGCGACGAGGTCGTCGTAGCCCTGCACACCGTCGTCGGTGCCGCCACCCGCGACGACGACGGTGGTCAGCGTCGGGTCGAGATCACGCACCGCGGTGGCGACACCGGCGAGCACCGCCTCCGTGATCACCACCCGGGCCTGGCAGTCGGCCACCAGGAATGCGATCTCCGGCGGGGTCATCCGGAAGTTCACCGGGACCGCGATCGCACCCAGCCTGTTGACCGCGAGGACGGACTCGATGTACTCGGTCCGGTTGAGCATCAGGATCAGCACGCGGTCGCCGAACGTCACCCCGCGGCCGGCCAGCGCCCCTGCCAGCCTGCCGACCCGGTCGTCGAGTTCAGCCCACGTCGTGGTCTGACCGAGGAAGCGCAGCGCGGTGTTGCCTGGTTGCATCAACGCATGCCGCGCCAGCTGGTTGGTCCAGTTCTGCCTGCGGGCGAGATACGCCTGAACGGTGAGGTCCGGCTCGATCAACGGTGTGCTGCTCCATCCGTACGGGTTGCGCGTGTTTGACATTTGATCAAACATGGAGTTGCCCCGGTCACACTAGGACCTCGGCGGGCTCTGGTACAACCCCTGCCAGGAGACCGGAGAGCACAGTGAACGCACCGTCTCGACCACGCCCGAGGCCGCGTCGCGCGTTACGCCGCGAGCAACTCTCCGACGAGGTCGCCGCGCGGCTGCGGGCCGACATCATGACGGGCACGCTCCGACCCGGTACCTACATCCGGCTCGACGAGACCGCGGCGGCGCTGGGCGTGAGCATCACCCCCGTCCGCGAGGCGCTGCGCACGCTGCGCGGTGAGGGCATGGTGCAACTGGAACCTCATCGCGGGCACGTGGTGGTGCCGCTGACCCGCGGCGACGTCGAGGACATCTTCTGGCTGCAGGCGACGATCGCCAAGGAGCTGGCCGCCACGGCCGCCGAGCGCATAACCGAGGCCGAGATCGACGAGCTGGACCGGCTCAATGAGGAGCTGGCGGCCGCGGTCGGCAGGCAGGACGCCCAGGAGATCGCCTCAGCGGAGTTCGCCTTCCACCGCGCGTTCAACCTGTCGACCGGGCGCATCAAGCTGGCCTGGTTCCTCTTACATGTGGCGCGTTATCTGCCGGGCCAGATCTACGCCGGTGACCCGCATTGGGGCGCCGGGACCGTCGCCGGTCACCGAGAGCTGACCGCGGCACTGCGCGGCCGGGACGTGGAGACGGTGGTGAAGCTGACCGCCGGGGAGTTCACCGACGGCGCGCGCCGACTCATCGCGCGCCTCGACGAGACGGGGTTGTGGAGCTGAGCCCTCCATGGTCCACCGGGCGGGCCATGACTACCTGGCGGCCAGGTGCTCCGCACGCGCCTTCAGGTTCTCGGCCAGGTAGTCGAGCGTGTCGCCGATCGCCTTCTTGACCATCGGCTTTGGGATCGGCAGCTTGGTCTCGACATCGAGGTCGACGGTCAGCAGCGACGTCGCGCCCATCGGCACCACCGAGAACTTCTGCTCCTGCTTGTCGAAGTGGTCGCCCTGCTGCAGCACCGTGAAGATCTGGTTCTCGCCCGGGTAGTAGACGGCGGTGATGAAGGTGCCCGCCTGTCCCTGCACCACCACGTCGAGCCGCAGCTGGCTGGGCCGCCCGTCGTGATAGCGGGCCAGCACCCAGCACCCCTTGATCTCTTCGTTCCACTGGGGATAGGCCTCGAAGTCGGCGACGATTCCCATGATCGCCTCTGCGGAGGCCGCGACCTCGACGGTCTTGCTCACGAGCGGCATCGCACGAGCATATCGACTCAGCCGATGGTCTCCAGCTGGGAGCGGATCGCCTCGGGGATCGGCACCGGCCGGCGGGAGGCCCGGTCGACGTAGACGTGCACCCAGTGGCCGACCGCCGCGACCGGACCGGCGTCCTGCCAGATGCCCAGCCGGTAGGTGACGCTGGAGGTGCCCAGCCGGGTCACCGCCAGGCCCACCACCAGCGGCTCGGGGAAGCGCAACTCGGCCAGGTACCGGCACCCCGACTCGGCGACCACCCCCAGCCACGGCACGGCCAACGGGTCGATGCCGCAACCGGTGTTCAGCCAGCCGTTGATCGCGGTGTCGAACAGTCCGTAGTAGACGGCGTTGTTGAGGTGGCCGAACATGTCGTTGTCAGTCCAGCGGGTCGTCACCGGCCAGTGCACCGGAAAGTCGCCAGCGGCGAACTGGTCCTCGCGTCTGGTCATCACAGCAGTCTCGCAGGCAGGCTGGTGGCCATGAGGATCCGCGGTGCTGTGCTGGAAGAGATCGGCCGGGCCCGGCCGTACGCCGAGTCACGGCCGTTGACGGTCGGCGAGGTGGACCTCGCGCCGCCCGGCGACGGCGAACTGCTGGTGCGCATCGAGGCGGCCGGGCTGTGCCACTCCGACCTTTCGGTGGTCGACGGCAATCGGGTACGGCCGGTGCCCATGCTGCTCGGGCACGAGGCGGCCGGGGTCGTCGAGCAGGTGGGTCCGCAATCTGGGCAAGGCGTCTCCGACCTGCCGGTCGGTTCGCGGGTGGTGATGACGTTCCTGCCCCGGTGCGGCCACTGTGCGGCATGTGCCACCGGCGGTCTGACACCGTGCGAACCCGGCAGCGTGGCTAACAACGCGGGCACCCTGATGACGGGTGAGCGTCGCCTGTCCCGCGACGGCGAGCCGATCCACCATCACCTGGGCGTCTCCGGCTTCGCCACCTACGCCGTCGTCGACCGGCGGTCCGTGGTGCCGGTCCCCGCCGACGTGCCTGCTGCGGTCGCGTCGCTGCTCGGCTGCGCGGTGCTGACCGGCGGCGGAGCCGTCATCAACGCCGGCCGCCCGCATCCGGGTGACACCGTCGCCGTCGTCGGCCTCGGTGGTGTCGGCATGGCCGCGCTGCTGACCGCCCTTGCCCAGGACGACGTCCGTGTCGTCGGTATCGATCAGGTGCCCGACAAGCTCGAGCGCGCCCGCGCCATGGGCGTGCACGACGCCCACACCCCCGACGCGGCCCGCGAGCTCGGCCTCAAGGCGGCCGTCGTCATCGAAGCCGCCGGACACCCCGCTGCGCTCGAGACCGCGGTGGCGCTGACCGCGCCCGGCGGACGGACGGTGACCGTCGGCCTGCCGCGGCCCGACGCGCGGGTGTCGTTGTCGCCGTTGGGATTTGTCGCCGAGGGCCGGTCGCTGATCGGCAGCTATCTCGGCTCGGCGGTGCCGGCGCGCGAGATCCCCCACTTCGTGGAGCTGTGGCGGGCAGGCCGCCTGCCGGTCGAGTCGCTGGTGTCGTCGACGATCTCGCTCGACGAGATCAACACGGCGATGGACGAACTCGCCGACGGCAGGGCCGTCCGCCAGATCATCCGGTTCGACTGAGGCGGTTCAGAACCAGCTGTCGCGCATCTGGAGTGTCGTGCGGTCCAGACTGGCGAGCAGGTCCAGTTGCGGCCCGGTGCGCGGCAGTTCGTAGCGGAAGAAGTAGCGCGCGGCCTGGCGCTTGCCGTCGTAGAAGTCGCCGCCGCGGCCGTGTGCGGCAATCGCCTGTTGCAGCCACATCCAGGCGACGACGATGTGCCCGAACGCCTCGAGATAGACGGCGCTGTTGGCCATCGCGGCCTCGATGTCGCCGGCAGCGAACATCGCCCCCGTGACCTCGGCCAGCCGCTGCCATGCCGCGTCGAGTCCGGTTGCCTGCTCGGCTGTTTCGCCGCCGATGGAGCGGCCCAGCGCCACCGTTTCGGCGATGGCGGCGCCGACCGCGGCCAGGCCCACGCCGCCGCGCACGGTCACCTTGCGGCCCAGCAGGTCCAAGCTCTGGATCCCGTGGGTGCCCTCGTGGATCGGGTTGAGCCGGTTGTCGCGGTAGTGCTGTTCGACGTCGTACTCGCGGGTGTAGCCGTAGCCGCCGTGCACCTGGATCGCCAGGTCGTTGGCCGCCAGGCACCACTGCGACGGCCAGCTCTTGCCCACCGGCGTCAGCATGTCGAGCAGCAGCGTGGTGGTGTCGCGTTCCTCGTCGGACTCGGCGCTGTGCTGCAGGTCCACCAGCCGGGCGCAGTACAGCAGCAGAGCCATCCCGCCTTCGACATACGCTTTCTGCGCCAACAGCATTCGCTTGACGTCCGCGTGCTCGATGATCGAGACCTGCGGCGTCGAGGGGTCCTTCGCCGTGACGGGCCGGCCCTGCGGGCGCTCGCGGGCGTACACCACCGACTTCAGGTAGCCCGTGTAGCCCAGCGCCACCGCGCCCATGCCGACACCGAGCCGCGCCTCGTTCATCATCGTGAACATGTAGGTGATGCCGCGGTGCGGCTCGCCGACCAGATAGCCGACGGCACCGGGCTTCCCGGCCGGGGTGAACGCGCCCTCACCGAGGTTCAGCACCGTGTTGGTGATGCCCCGCTGACCCATCTTGTGGTTGAGCCCGGCAAGCACCACGTCGTTGCGTTCGCCGATCGATCCCTCGTCGACCAGGAACTTGGGCACGATGAACAGCGAGATGCCCTTGGTGCCCGCCGGCCCGCCTGGAATCTTCGCGAGCACCAGGTTGACGATGTTGTCGGTGAGTTCGTGTTCGGCACCGGAGATCCACATCTTCGAACCGAACAGCCGGTAGCTGCCGTCGGGCTGCGGTTCGGCGCGGGTGAGGATGTCGGCCAGCGACGAGCCCGCCTGCGTCTCCGACAGCGCCATGGTGCCGGAGAACCGGCCGGCCAGCATCGGTCGCAGGAAGGCTTCGATCTGCTCCTCGGAGCCGAACCGCGACAGCAGGTTGGCGTTGGCCATGGTCAGCATGAGATAGCCCGAGGTGCTGATGTTGGCGGCGTAGAACCACGCGATGGCCGCCTCGGCGACGGCGACGGGCAGTTGCGCACCGCCCAGTCGCTGATCGGCCGACATCGCGATCAGGTCGGCCTGGGCGAAGGCGTCCCACGCGTCCTTCACCTCGGGAATCAAGGTGACCTTCTCGCCGTCGAACGTGGGCTCGTTGGCGTCGCTGGTCTTGTTGTGCGGGGCGAAGTAGCGGGCGGCCAGTTGCTCGCACAGATCGAGCACGGCGTCGAACGTCTCACGGGAATGCTCGGCGAAACGCTCACGGGCGGTGAGTTCGTCGACCCGCAACCACTCGTAGAGCAGGAAGTCGAGGTCGCGCCGGGACAGCAGAAGGGACTTCACACGTCCATCCTGCACCGCCCCGCGCGCGACGTCCTAGCTGGTCGCCGGGCCCCCTTGTCCGAGCCCTGCAACCGGCCGAGGAACTCGTGGCAACGCTTGGCGCGCTCAGCGGATGGTGCTGATCCCGCCGTCGACCGGGATGACCGCGCCGGTGATGTAGGTGCTTGCCCGGCAGGCGAGGAACACCGCGATGCCGGCCATATCGTCGGCGGCCCCGATTCGCCCGAGCGGCAAGGCCTTTCCGACGGCCTGCGCGCCCGGCGCCAGCAGTACCTTCGTCATCCGCGACTCGAACAGTCCGGGCGCGACGGCGTTGACCAGTATCCGCGGCGCCAGCTCGGTGGCGAGGTGTTTGGTCAGCATGTGCACGGCGGCCTTGCTGGCGCTGTAGGAGAAGTTGTCGCGTCCGCGCTCGGGGGTGTGGAAACCGTCGACGCTGCCGGTGTTTATCACGCGCGCGGGGTCGTCGTCGGTGGCGCCGGCGGTAAGCAGCGGCACCAGCGCCCGGGTGAGCAGGAAGACGCCCTTGACGTTGACGTTGAACACGCGGTCGAAGCCGGACTCCGGGAACTCGTCGAACGGTGCGCCCCAGTTCGCGCCCGCGTTGTTGAACAACGCGTGCACCGCGTGCTCGCGCTCCGTCAGCGCGGCCGTGAGCGCCTCGACGCCCGCGGCGGTGCCGAGGTCGGCCGGGATCGCGGCGACCTCACCCAGCGGTGACAGTTCGGCCACGGCAGCGGCGAGTTCGGCCTCCTTGCGCGCCGACAGGTACACCCGGGCCCCGGCCTGCAGCAGGCCCCGCGCCATCATCACCCCGATGCCGCGCCCGCCGCCGGTGACGACGGCGACCTTGCCGTCGAGGCGGAACAAGTCAGTCACGCGTAGCGCCGGCCACTTCGGTGGTGACGTCGATGCCCAGTGGCGACTCCGCGCGCACGGCCTCGTCGCGGATCAGCCCGCGCAGCAGCGCGGTACTGAACTCGACGGCGATCTCCTGTGCGGTGCGCCGACCGTGTGGGCGCAACCAGCGGTAGGCGCCCAGCGTCATCCCGATGTAGCCCAGGGCCAGCACATGCGAGTCGCACTCGTAGAACTCGCCGTCGGCGATGCCGCGGTCGATGACGTCACGCACGTGCTCGTAGACCTGGGTCTCCTTCTCGCGGATGTAGGCGACCTGGTCCTCGGTGAACCACTCGCCGATGTAGGGCCCCTCCTGGAAATAGACCGCCGCGCGCTCGATGTCGCTGGCGATGCCGACCAGCAGCCGCCGGGTGAAGTGGTAGATCGTCTCGCGGGCCGACGCGGACGGGTCGTCGTGCAGTGCGTCGACGGTGAAGTCGGCCGCGCCCTTGTAGATGTCGTAGAGGATCAGCGATTTGCTGGCGTAGTAGTGGTACACCGTGGCCTTGTTCAGACCCACCGCCTCGGCGACGTCGTCCATCCGGGTGCCGTGGTAGCCACGCGCCGCGAACAGCTTGGTGGCGACGGCCAGCAACTCGTCGCGACGGGACATCCCGTTGTTGGGCGAGGCTTCTCCGGAGGGCATGGCGACTCACTATATGCAGGCCCGGACGCGGTACGGGCATCAATCAACTGGTTGGGAAGTTTACGAGGCAAGGGTGTCGCCCGGGCGACACCGGGGTACTACACTCCGACCAGAACCAGCCGTATCCGAGAGGTGATGACATGGATCCGAATCCGGACTATGACGCCAGCGACGAGCTGGAGTACGGCATCAACTGGTTCGCCTGGATTCTGCGTGGCGTCTACCCGCCACCGGCCTACCCCCCGGTCTAAGCCGTCAACTGCCAGCGGTGCACCCCCGCGCCCTGCGCGTAGGACAGGTGCCCGCCGAGTGCGCCGCCCACCGACACGGCGGTCAGCCCCAGCACACTGAACATTCGGGCCGCCTTGATTCGGCTGCGCTTGTACTGCCGGTGCGCCATCCAGAACGACGCCGCCGCGACGGCATTGCCCGCCGCGTGGACGAGCGCCACCCGTCGCTGCCGCGGCCCCAGCGTCGGGAACTCCGCCCAGCCGGCCAGCACCGCGGCCGGTGTCGCGGCCAGACCGATCGCGATGAGCCGGCGGGCGGCATCGCGGTCCTGGTAGACGACATCGAGCACGCCGGATGACAGCCACGCCCCGATCGGCACAGTGACCAGCAGCGGATGCGTGGGGTGTCCCAGCCAGGAGCCGCGGAGCCCCCGCGCTAGAGCACCGTTGCCCAGGACGCGGTCCACCGTCTCGGCGGCGCGGTCAGCGGTCGCGTCGAGGGTGCCTGCCGATTCGGGGATCTGAAGGAGCGCATGCATGACCATGTGCTCGGGTTACCCGACCGGCGGGCGTCGAACCGCCCGGCTTGTCACGCCGCCGATCGGCCGCCGTATCCGTGGGCGTCCGCGTAGGCCTCGATGACGGCGGCGGTGTCGGCGTCGAGGTGCAGAAACTCCCTGTCGAGCAACTGCGCGAGGTTCGCCGCGACGGCACACAGCATCGCACCCGCCGTTCGCATCCGGGGCTCCGCACTGGCCTCCGCCTCTTCGCCCAGGGTGGCGGCGTACCCGAGCCATGCGGCCAGCGCGGTGTCGGCGTCCAGGTCGCGGAAGTAGTAGGTGGACCCGTATTGCGTCAGGTCGTTGCGGGCCTCCACCAGACCGGCGGCGATGTCGGTCAGCACGTCGGTCGGGACGTCGTCGATGTCCGGATCCGCCTGCCGGAGCCGCGCCTCGCGCAGACTCGACAACTGCAGGGCCAACACCCGCCGCCGGTGCAGGGCCGGGTAGATCTGCAGCACCCAGGACACGGCGGCGGTGATGAGCATGAAGCCGAACAACGCCTGCAGCGGCACAAGTACCCGCAGCCACGGTGCGCTCGGCAGGATGTCGCCGAATCCGAGGGTGGCGATGGTGACCAGCGACAGGTACACCGAGTCCAGCAGCCCGGCTCGCGTCGAGTCGATGTCGGAGCTGTAGGTGAAACCCTCGGGCATCTGGGCGTAGTAGATCAGCGCCCACCCTGCGACGGCGCCGACGGCCCATAGGCCGATCACCGCCACCATGCCCAGCGGACCCGTCAGCGTAGTGACACGCAGTCGAGCCGGTAACGGCCGCAACACCCGCCAGACCAGCTTCATCACCCTGGTCGTTACGGCGCCGTCGCCCCGCGGTTCGAACAGTGTCTGGAAAACGTCGCGGACGACGACGAGCACCAACACGAAACCCGCGATCGTGAGCACCCAGTCCATGATCTCCTTCAGGTTGCCGTTCGGATGCGACGCATGCGGGCGGTAGCGACCCGATCGATCTCAGGCGCGAGCCAGTGCCGCGCGCACGGGCATACGCCGGCCCGCGAACGCGGCACTGGGGTTTGCCGAGCCGTCGCCATTGACGTGCCCGTTGATTAAAGGCTTCCCGCCGTGCGCACACGCCAAACGACGGTCGGGCAGCCCGGTTTACAGCGCTTTGAGTTCCTCGATGACGTCGCCCACGGACTTCTTGGCGTCGCCGAACAGCATCGAGGTCTGGTCGGCGAAGAACAGCGGGTTCTCGATGCCGGCATAGCCCGAGCTCATCGACCGCTTGAGGACGATCACCGAGCGGGACTGGTCGACGTTGAGGATCGGCATGCCGTGGATCGGCGAGCTCGGGTCGTTGCGTGCGGCGGGGTTGGTGACGTCGTTGGCGCCGATCACCAAAGTGACGTCGGTGCGGGTGAACTCGCCGTTGACGTCGTCCATCTCCTTCATCGCGTCGTACTCGACGTCGGCCTCGGCCAGCAGCACGTTCATGTGCCCGGGCATGCGCCCCGCGACCGGGTGGATGGCGTACTTGACCTCCACGCCCTTGGATTCGAGCAGATCGCCCATCTCCTTGACCGCGTGCTGGGCCTGTGCGACGGCCAGGCCGTAACCCGGGACCACGATCACCTGGTTGGCGTAGGCCATCTGGATGGCGGCGTCGGCGGCGCTGGTGGACTTCACGGTGCCCTGCTCGCCGCCGGGTCCGGCCACCGCAGCGGAGTCACCCCCGAAGGACCCGAACACGATCGCCGGGATGGACCGGTTCATCGCCACGGCCATCAGGTTGGTCAGGATGGAGCCGGACGCGCCGACGATCATGCCCGCAACGATCATCGCGGTGTTGTTGAGCGCCAATCCCGCTGCCGCGGCGGACAACCCGGTGAGCGCGTTGAGCAGCGAGATGACCACCGGCATGTCGGCGCCGCCGATCGGGAACACCACGAACAGGCCCATCACACCCGCGAGCACGAGCACCACCACGATGGTCCACCCGGGGCTGCTGGTCCCGGCGTTGAGGCCGATGTAGACCGCCATGGCGACGGCACCGAGCAGCAGCAGCACGTTGGCGCCCTGAAACAGCTTGGCAGAGGCGACGAGTCGCTTCTCGACGTTCTTCGGGATCGACTCCTGCAGCTTGAGGAACGCCACCAGCGAGCCCCAGAACGACACGGACCCGATGATCGCCGCGAACAGCGAACCGACGACGAGCGCGACGGTCGGATGCTGGTCGGGTTTGAAGGTGCCGAAGCCGTCGGTCTCGATGAACTCGGCCCAGGCGATCAGCGCGACGGTGCCGCCGCCGACGCCGTTGAACAGCGCGACCAACTGCGGCATCGCCGTCATCTTGGTCTTCTTGGCCGGCGGCACACCGAGCACGACGCCCAGCGCCAGGCCGGCCGCGATCAGGATCCAGTTGATCGGCGCGGTGTCGCGCACCGCTATCAGCGTGGCGACGACGGCCAGTCCCATACCGGCGGCGGCGATCCAGTTGCCGCGCACGGCGGTCTTGGGACCGGTCAGTCCCGACAGGCCGAGGATGAACAGCCCGAACGCGATGATGTATAGGACGGTGACGAGGTGGTTCACTTCGCGGACACCTCGTTGTCGGCTTCGACTAGCTCACGCTTCTTGCCCTTGAACATGCCGAGCATGCGATCGGTCACCAGGAAGCCGCCGATCACGTTCAGGGTGCCGAACACGAGGGCCACGAACGCGATCGCCCGCACCCCCCAGTGTGCGTCGGCGGGCAGGTTGCCCAGCACGATCAGCGCGCCGAGCACCACGATGCCGTGAATGGCGTTGGTGCCCGACATCAGCGGGGTGTGCAAGGTGTTGGGCACCTTGGAGATCACCGCGAACCCGACGAACCCACTGAGCACCAGGATCGCGAGGTTGGCCAACAACTGGTCGTACATCAGTTCTCTCCTCGGGTCACGCAGGAGGCGGCAACGACCTCGTCGTCGAAGTCGGGCGCCAGGGCTCCGTCGTTGATCAGCAACTCCAGCAGCGCGGTGATGTTCTTGGAGTACAGCTCGCTGGCGTGCTCGGGCATCGTCGCAGGCAGGTTCAGCGGCGAGGCGATCGTCACGCCGTGGCGGACGACGGTCTGACCGGGTTCGGTGAGCTCGCAGTTACCGCCCGTCTCACCGGCGAGGTCGACGACCACGCTGCCGGGCTTCATGCCCTCGACGGCGGCGGCGGTCACCAGGCGCGGAGCGGGGCGGCCCGGCACCAGCGCGGTGGTGATCACGACGTCGAAACCGGTGATGGCCTCTTCGAGCTTCTTCTGCTGCTGGGCGCGCTCCTCGTCGGAGAGCTCGCGGGCGTAGCCGCCCTCGCCCGCCGCTTCGATGCCGAGGTCGAGCCACTGCGCGCCGACCGAGCGGACCTGATCGGCGACCTCGGGCCGCACGTCGTAGCCGGTGGTGCGCGCGCCGAGCCGCTTGGCCGTGGCCAGCGCCTGCAGCCCGGCCACGCCGACGCCGAGGACCAGCAACGTCGCCGGTTTCACCGTGCCCGCCGCGGTGGTCAGCATCGGGAAGAACCGCGTCGACTCCGAGGCCGCCAGCACCACCGACTTGTAGCCGGCGACGTTGGCCTGCGAGGACAGCGCATCCATCACCTGGGCGCGCGAGATCCGCGGGATCGCCTCCACCGCAAAGGCTTGTACGCCTGCCGTCTTCAGCGCCGCGATCTGGTTGTCGGCGTTGCGCGGGGCCAGGAAGCCGACCAGCGTCTGACCCGACTTCAGCTTGGCCACCTCGTCGGTGCTCGGCGGCGCCACCTTGACCACGACGTCGGCCGCCCATGCGTCGCCGACCGTGGCGCCCGCCTCCGTGTACAGCGCATCGGGCAGCAGCGCCCGCTCGCCGGCGCCGGCCTCGACCACAACCGCCACCCCGCTGTTCACCAGCGACGCGACCGCCTTCGGCACCAGCGCCACGCGGCGCTCGTCGGCCCCGGATTCGCGCACCACCCCAACCGTCGGCGCCGCGCCGGCGCCGACATCGGTATTCGTCTCCGTCATGACGTGACACCCTAACCGCTACCGCTGGTCACAAATAAATTGACAGCTGTCACACCGATACAGTGGCTGATCATGGCCGTTGATCGGTTACTCCCGTCACAGGACGCTGCGGACCTGATCGCACTCACCCGCGACATCGCCGACAAGCTGCTCGACCCAATCGTCGACGACCACGAGAAGGCGGAGACGTACCCGGAGGGCCTGTTCGCGCAGCTGGGCGCGGCGGGGCTGCTGAGCCTGCCGCAGCCCGAGGACTGGGGTGGCGGGGGCCAGCCGTTCGAGGTCTACCTGCAGGTGCTCGAGGAGCTTGCGGCCCGCTGGGCGGCGGTCGCGGTGGCGGTCAGCGTGCACAGCCTCTCGTCGCATCCCCTGCTGGCCTTCGGCAGCGACGAGCAGAAGCGTCGCTGGCTGCCGGGCATGCTGTCGGGTGCCCAGATCGGCGCCTACAGCCTGTCCGAACCGCAGGCCGGATCGGACGCGGCGGCGCTGCAGTGCAAGGCGGTGTTTTCCGACGCGGGGCCGACGCCCGGCTACGTGGTCAACGGCTCGAAGTCGTGGATCACCCACGGCGGCCGGGCGGATTTCTACACGCTGTTCGCCCGCACCGGTGAAGGGGGCGGTTCCGGAGGGCAGGAGCGCAGCGACCGGGGAGGCAGGGCGAGCATCTCGTGCTTCCTGGTGCCGGGCGATCTGGCGGGCCTGAGCTTTGGCAAGCCCGAGGAGAAGATGGGCCTGCACGCGATCCCGACGACCTCGGCGTACTACGAGGACGCGCTGCTGGAATCCGACCGGCTCATCGGCGCCGAGGGCCAGGGCCTCCAGATCGCGTTCTCCGCGCTGGACTCCGGGCGGCTGGGCATCGCGGCGGTGGCGACGGGATTGGCGCAGGCCGCGCTCGAAGAGGCCGTGGCGTATGCCAATGACCGAACGACGTTCGGCCGCAGGATCATCGACCACCAAGGGCTGGGCTTCCTGCTGGCGGACATGGCCGCGGCGGTGGCCAGCGCGCGTGCGACGTATCTCGACGCCGCGCGGCGGCGCGACGCCGGCCGGCCGTACTCGCAACAGGCCAGTGTCGCCAAGCTGGTGGCCACGGACGCGGCCATGCGGGTGACCACCGACGCGGTGCAGGTCTTCGGCGGCGCGGGCTACACCCGCGACTACCGCGTCGAGCGCTACATGCGCGAGGCCAAGATCACGCAGATCTTCGAGGGCACTAACCAGATTCAGCGCCTCGTCATCGCCAGGGGGCTGAGCACTTAGGCGCGAGGTGAGGTGACCGTCACCCGGGTGCCCGAGCCGGGCTCCGAGTCGATGCGCATCGACCCGCCCATCGCGTCGAACCGGGCGAGCAGCGACCCCAGGCCGATGTGGCCGGCGGCGACGCACTGCTCGACCGTCGCGGGATCGAATCCGAGCCCGTCGTCGGCGACGGTCAACTCGATCCGGTCGCCGCGGCGGGACAGCCCGACACGCACCGTGGTCGCACGCGCGTGCTTGCCGACGTTGGCCAGCAGCTCGCGCGCCGCCCGGTAGAGCAGCTGCTGCGACGCCGGCTTGCCGACGTCGTCGAGCTCGGCCGCGACCAAGCACCCGCTGCGGGACTCGAACTGGCGCACCAGTTCCCCTACCGCCGGCGTCAACCCCAACTGGGCGAGCACCTGCGGATGCAGTTCGGTCACCGTGGAGCGCAGGGCCGCCGCCGTCTGCTGCAGCGCGTCGTGCACCGCCGCCAGTGCCGGATCGTCGCAACGCTCCAGCACCTCGTCGAGGTCGAGGCGCGCCGCCAGCAGCGTCTGCAGCGGTCCGTCGTGGAGGTGTTCGGCGACCTCACGGTTGTGCCGCTCGTCGGCCTGCATCGCCTCCGACACCAATTGCCGTCGCACGTCCTGCAGCTTGTGCACGCGGGCCTGCCGCCGCACCAGCACCACGCACAGCGCCGTGATCGCCGCGGCAGACCACAGCAGGAAGCCGAACTGTGTGTACACCACGTTCGGCAGCCCGACGGTGTCGTCGCGCCTGGAGTAGGCGATCCACACCGCCAGGTACCCCAGCGCGGTGCCGACGCCGAGGATTGCGGTCAGCATGGGCCGGTCCTGGAACGCCACAGCGATCGGCAGCAGGAAGAACACCGGCAGCAGGGCCGCCGTCGCGCCGCCGGACACCAGGCACAGCGCGACGATCACCAGCACGTCGATGCCGGTCGACGCCCAGTCCGCCCAGCGCGGCACCGGCCCCCGGAAGACGAAGACGATCCACACCAGCGCCGCGAGCGCCCACACGCCGAGCACCACCGCATAGACACCGGGCAGCCAGTGGTCGACCTCCCAGATCCACACCAGCACACCGATCAACGCGATCAGCGGCAGGCGCAGGAACGCCGTCACGCGCACGGGTTGCGCGGCGAAGAAGCCCGCGAGGCGGTCCAGCACGTCAGTCCAGCAGTTTGCGGCGCATCGCCTCGGCGACGGCGGCGCCGCGGTCGTTGACGCCCAGTTTCTCGTAGAGCCGTTGCACGTGGGTCTTCACCGTCGACGGCGCCAGGAACAACTCCCTGGCCATCGCGGGGATGCTGCTCCCGGCCGCGATTAGCCTGAGCACCTCGCGCTCGCGCGGGCTCAACGTGGGCCCGTCGGGCTCGGCGCGTTTGCGGATCTCACCGGCCAGGCCGGCGGCGAGGCTGGGCGCGACGACGTCGCGACCCTTGGCGCAGTCGAGCACCGCGGTGACGAGTTCCGACCGCGTGGACTCCTTCGGCAGGAAACCCGCCGCACCGTTCCGCAGCGCCTGGTAGACGATCGCGGACTCGTCGTGCGCAGAGATCAGCAGCACGCGGGTGGCCAGTTCGTCGCGCACGACGGCGGCCGCCACCTCCGATCCATCCATCCCGGGCATCCGGTAGTCGAGCAGCGCCACCTGCGGGGTGTGCACACGGATGGCCTCTAGTGCGGTGACGCCGTCGTCGGCCTCGGCCACCACCTCGATCTGGCCGCTCGACACCAGCGCCCGGACCACGCCGTCGCGGAACATCGGGTGGTCGTCGCCAACCACCACCCGCACTTTCTGGCCGGTCACGCCGTCAGCTTGGCACAGCCGACCGCGGGCTTCCTCCGATTGGGGGACACGCGATTCATCCGCCACGACCACCGGTCGGCCGACATACAAGGCCCCCGCTATGCCGCATTCTTGAGTCATCGCCGGAACGCACCGGCGGACATACCGAAAAACCCACGTACACAGGAGGATTCATCATGAACGCCAACACCACCCGCCGCACCGCCCGCTTCTTCGCCCTGCCGGTCGTCTCCGCCGGGATCATCGCAGGCGCCCTCGGATTCGCCGGCGCGGCGAGCGCGGGAACCTACTCGCAGGACACCACGCCCTACAGCCCCGGCATCGTCGCCACCCCCACCCACACCGCCCACTCCGCACCCGGCACCCACCACCACGGCACCCATCATCACGGCATCGCGCACCTGCAGAACCTGGTGCCGGGCTACCACCCCTGATCGGCCGAGCCAGAGGCCCTCCCCGACCACATGCGGGGAGGGCTTCGCCGTGTGCAGCTAACGTCGAAGCCATGTCGAACATCTCGAACGACCCGATCGACGACGTCGCCCCGGGCGACCTCATCACCGTCACCATCTCCGGTGACCGGGAGGGCGCCGATGCGCAGCCGTGCAAGGTGGTGCACAAGGAGGTGGTCGACGACGGCTACCTGGTCACCTTGGAAGCCCCCGACGCGCAGACCTTCGACGTGCGTTATCCGGCGGGGACCAGGGTCACCCGATCGCTGGAGACGAAGTGGGAGTCGGACCAGAGCCCCACACCGCACCGGCCGCCGACGGCCTGATCGTCTCCCCCGGCGCCCGGTTTCGACGGGTGTCATATCGTGGCTGACATGGACTTCGCGATGTCGGCCAAGGCGCAGGATTACCACGAGCGGTTGACCGCGTTCATGACGGAGTTCGTCTTCCCGGCGGAGAAGGACTACGAGGAGTACCGCGCCCAGACCGGACCCCACGACCACACCGTCCCGCCGATCGTCGAGGACCTCAAGAAGCTGGCGAAGGAACGCGGGCTGTGGAACCTGTTCCTGCCGCCCGAGTCCGGCTTGACGAACCTGGAGTACGCGCAGCTGGCCGAGCTGACCGGGTGGAGCATGGAGATCGCCCCCGAGGTCACCAACTGCGCGGCCCCCGACACCGGCAACATGGAGACGCTGCACCTGTTCGCCACCGAAGAGCAGCGCAAGCAGTGGCTAGAACCTCTGCTCAACGGTGAGATCCGCAGCGCCTTCGCGATGACCGAGCCCGCCGTCGCCTCCAGCGACGCCCGCAACATCGAGACCACGATGCTGCGCGACGGGGACGACTACGTCATCAACGGCCGCAAGTGGTGGATCACCGGCGCGGCCGATCCGCGCTGCAAGATCATGATCGTCATGGGCCGCACCAATCCCGACGCGGCCAGCCATCGGCAGCAGTCGATGATCCTGGTGCCCACCGACACCCCCGGGGTGTCGATCGAGCGGTCGCTGCCGGTGTTCGGCTGGCAGGACCAGCACGGCCATTGCGAGATCACCTTCGACAACGTGCGGGTGCCGTCGGCGAACCTGCTCGCCGAGGAGGGCAGCGGATTCGCGATCGCGCAGGCCCGCCTCGGCCCGGGCCGCATCCACCACTGCATGCGCGCCATCGGCGCCGCCGAGCGCGCGATGGCGTTGATGATCGACCGGGTGCAGAAGCGGGTGGCGTTCGGCAAACCGCTGGCCGAGCAGGGCGTGGTCCGGCATCAGATCGCACTGTCGCGCAACGAGATCGACCAGACCCGGCTGCTGTGCCACAAGGCCGCCTGGACCATCGACCAGCACGGCAACAAGAGCAAGGACGCACAGGTGCTGGTGGCTCAGATCAAGGCCGTCGCACCGCAGGTGGCGTGCAACGTGATCGACCGCGCGATCCAGGTGCACGGCGGCGCCGGAGTCAGCGACGATGTGCCGCTGGCCCGGCTGTATGCCTGGCACCGCGCGATGCGCCTGTTCGACGGGCCCGACGAAGTGCACATGCGAACCATCGCCCGCGCCGAACTAGGTAGGGAGAAAAGCGCTTTCGCGACGGCGGCGACGGCGGTGGGCCGCCAATCGAGCCCGGCGGTGACTGGGTGACCGTCGGAATCGGCGAGCTCTCGGGGGCGTGGAACTTTCGCGACGTCGCCCGCGAGACCGGTATCAAGCCGGGCCGGTTCTTCCGGTCCAGCGAGCTCACCGGCCTCGACGACGCCGGCCGCGAGGCGCTGCGGCGGCTGGGCATCACCGACGTCGCCGACCTGCGCTCGGCGCGTGAGGTGGAACGCCACGGCACTGGAGCGGTGCCCGCGGGCGTGCAGGTGCATCTGCTGCACTTCCACGAGGTCGAGGCCGTCTCGTCCGGCCAGGCTGGCGAGGCGCCGCACGAGTCGGCCTTCCAGAAGATGATGACCGAGAAGCCCGACGACGAGGACGTCTCGGTCGCCGCCGGCCGGTTCATGACCGACGAGTACCAGCGCTTCCCCACTCTCGGGGGTGCGCAACGCGCGGTGCGACAGGTGGTTTCGCTGCTCGCCGACGGCAGGCCGGTGATCGCGCATTGCTTCGCAGGCAAGGACCGCACCGGCTTCACGGTCGCCACCGTGCTCGAAGCCGTCGGAGTGGACCGCGACGCCGTGCTGGCCGACTTCCTGCGCAGCAACGACGCGGTGCCCCACCTGCGCGAGCAGATCCTGCGATCGGTCCGTGAACGGACGGAGACCGCCGAGGAGGTCACCTTCGTCGAGGCTCGGCTCACCGACGCGGTGCTGGGGGTCCGAGAGGAGTACCTCGCCGCCGCGCGCCGCTCCATCGAGCACAACTACGGCTCGCTGCGCGGCTACCTCGCGGCGTCCGGCGTCACCGACGACGCGGTGACGCGACTACGCGCGACGCTTCTGGACTGATCGCTGTTGACTATGCGCACAGGGCGGTGACCACTCACACTTCTGCGCCCTGACCGCAGAGTCAACGCCTGGCGGAGCCCTTCTCCGCCTCGTATTTCTTCGTCATGTGCTCGATGGCCGACAGCTGGGTGGCCGCCATGTCCTCGCGCACTTCGCTGGCGCGCGCCGCGGCGTCCAGGGTCGGCTGCGCCTGTCCCTGGAAATGGGGAACGACCTCGGCGGCGAACAGTTCGGCCGACCGCTTGGTGGCAGCCGGGTTGGCCCACTCGTGCCCCATCTGCAGCATGCACCCGAACCCGCCCGACTGGTCCCACAGCCGCTGCACCTGAGCGCGCGCCTGTTCCGGTGTCCCGATCACCCCGGCGCCCGCCCCGTTGATCACGTCGATGACCTCGTCGATGTTGTCGCCCGGCATCGTCATCTGCGGGAACGCCGCCACCTTCTGGAAGTACCGGTACCAGGACTCGATGCCGAAACGCACATCGGCACGGGCCTGTTCGACCGTTTCGGCGATGTGCATCGGCCCCACCAGCGTCCAGTTGCCGCGGTCGACGGTGGTGCCGAACGCGGCGGCGCGCTCCTCGGCGATGCCCCAGTGGTAGGCCAGCGCGTCGAAGCCCTCGACGACGAGGGTCGCGCCGATCGACAGCAGGCCGATGCCGTGCTTACCCGCAAGCCGGGCGCCGGTCGGTGAGGCCACGCCCGCCACCGCCAACGGGATGCCACCGTCGGAGTAGGGCGCCAGTTGCAGTCGTGCGTCGAATAATTCGTGCGTCGGGGTCTTGGCGCTGACCACTTCCCCGGCGAGCAATCGCACGACGATGTCGAGGTTGGTTTCCAGCAGTTCGCGGGTGTCCGTCGGCGTCAGGCCGATCATCGCCGAGTCGGTGGGCAGCGACCCTGGGCCCATTCCGCCGATGATGCGGCCGTGGGTCAGATGATCCAGCAACATCAGCCGGTCGGCGGTCCACAACGGGTTGTGATACGCCAGCGAGATCACCCCGGTACCGAAGCGGATTCGCTTGGCGCGCTGGGCCGCCGCGGCGATGAACACCTCGGGCGAGCTGATGATCTCGCTGCCCGCAGAGTGGTGTTCACCGATCCACGCCTCGTCGTAGCCGAGGGCGTCGAGGTGCTCGATGAACTCCAGATCGCGCTGCAGCGCGAGCGTCGGGTTGGTACCGGCGCGGTGAAACGGTGCGATGAAGTATCCGAAGCGCAGCTTGGCCATGAATGCAAGCTACTGCGTGAGGTAGACCCCGATGACCCAAACGACGGTCGCCAGCAGCGCTCCTACCAGCTCGACGCCGACCGACAGCGCGACGCCCTTGAGCGCATGCTTGGTCGACGTCCACGCCAGCACCTGGTCGCGGCGGTCCACCAGTTCGGCCAGATACACACCGGCCACGAAACCCAGCACCAGCCCCACCACCGGTATCACGAAGAACCCGATGATGCCGAGCAGACCGCCGACCACCAGCACCCACGTGCGTACCCGGGCGGCGCGCATCCTCCGCATCGGCCACAGGTACTTGATCAGGGTGGCCGCGCCCAGCAGCGCGGCCACCACGCCCATCGTCACCCATGCCGTCGGGTTGTTCTCGACGACGGCCCACACCGCGATCGCCGCGAAGACCAACAACACACCGGGCAGCAGCGGCACCACGATGCCCACCAGACCGACCGCGATCACCAGCGCTACGAGAACGATGCCGCCGGTGCTCACGAATCGAATCTACGGTGTCAGGGCCGTTGTCCGCGCACCCACTGGACGTTGCCGAGCGTCTTTGTCCGGATCCTTGTCAGGCCGAGATCCTCGAAGGTGTCGCCGAGTTCATCCTCGGTGAAGAAGTGGGCGCCGCCGTTGGACAGCCACCGGAACAACTCGCCCGCGCGGCCGACGGTCGGCACCATCACGGCGATCCGGCCGCCGGGCTTGAGCACCCGCACCATCTCCGCTGCGGCCGCCGGTGGCGCCGGGATCAACTGCAGCATGGCGATCGAGACCACGACGTCGACGGTGTGGTCGCGCAGGGGGAGCCGCTGTGCGTCTGCGCGCAGGAATCCGACGTTCGGTCCGGCCTCGGCCTGGACCGCGCGAGCCAGCATCGGCTCGGAGATGTCGACACCGAGCGCCAGACCGCCGGGACCGGCCGCCCGCGCGAGCGACGCGGTGACGTTGCCCGGCCCGCTCCCGACGTCGAGGGCCACGCCGCCGGCGGGCACGTCGAGCCAGCCGAGCGGGAGCTGCCACGCACTCACCAGCCTGCGGGTGAGGGCCTGGGCGTTGTCGTAGAGCAACGAGCCGATACCGGAGGCCCAGGCCGCCTGAATCACGCCGGTGTTCTTCGGCGGCGCGGATGCGACGTCGGTGAGCAGGTCCAGATAGCCCTTGCTGACGTCGGGGCGGGCCGGCGGATCGGCCATCAGCTCGAGGGCCCTACCGAGCGCGCCGGCCGTCGCTGATTCGATCACCACTCCACGCTACGCCGCCGACTCAGCTGCCGAGTTGCCGCGCTAGGTCGACGAAGTCCGATGCCATGACGTCGAATTCGCCGTCAGCGATCTTGGACGGGCGACGCCTGCCCGCTCCGTACTCCAGCGGTCGGTCGACCCACGCCGTCATCAGGCCCGCCCGCTTAGCCCCCCGCAGGTCACTGGCGTGAGCGGCGATCAGCATCAGCTCGCCGGGCGCCACGTCGAGCAGGCCGGCACAGCCGAGGTACGCCTGCGGGTCGGGTTTGTAGTGGCGGAACAGCTCGGCCGAGATCACACAGTCCCACGGCAGCCCCGCCCGCTTGGCCATATTCGTCAGCAGGGAGACGTTGCCGTTGGACAAGGTCGTGATGACATAGCGCACCTTCAGCCGGGTGAGTCCTGCAACCGCGTCGGGCCACGGATCGAGCCGGTGCCAGGCCCGGTTCAGGTGGTCGACGGCATCCTCGCTCACCTTGATGCCTGCTGCATCGAGCAGGTCGACGAGGATCATCCGGTGCAGGCCGTCGAGCTTCGTCCATGGCAGCTCGCCGCGGCGGACCCGGTCCATCGCAGGTGGATACCCGGCGCGCCAGCCGTCGGCGAAGGCGGCCCAATCCCGTTGCAGGCCATGGGCGTTGCCGAACTCCTCGAGCTCGCGGATGATGCTGGACCGCCAGTCGACGACGGTGCCGAACGTGTCGAACGCCAGCGCTTTGGGCGTCACCATCCGATGTTCTTCGCGCAAGCGCTCGAAAGCCCGAGCGCGACAGGGGCCTGCACTAGCCCAGGCTGAAGGTCGCCTGCTTGGCCGCCGACAGATCGGTGATCTCACCCCACTTGGCGGCCACCTCGTCGACCGTCGGCACCTCGGAGAAGGTCACGCCCTCGTTCTGGAACAGCGCGGTGCGCTGCACTTTGCCGCCGCCGACGATGAAGATCGACGCCGTCTCGGGCACCTCCTCGGTGCACAGCTGGGCCACCACCGGCGCCACGTACTCCGGCGTCAGCTTCTCGAGCACCTCCTTGGGCAGGATGTCCTCGGTCATGCGGGTGGCCGCGATAGGCGCGACGGCGTTGGTCTTGATGTTGTACTTCGCGCCCTCCTGGGCCAGCGTGTTGATCAACCCGACCAGACCGAGCTTGGCCGCGCTGTAGTTGGCCTGGCCGAAGTTGCCGAACAGGCCACTGGTCGAGGTGGCGACCACGACGCGGCCGAAGTTGTTCTCGCGGAAGTGCGGCCACGCCGCGCGGATCACGTTGTAACCGCCGTACAGGTGCACCTTGAGCACGGCGTCCCAGTTGGCGAACTCCATCTTGTGGAAGGTGCCGTCGCGCAGGATGCCCGCATTGGAGACCACCCCGTCGACCTTGCCGAACTCGTCGACGGCGGTCTTGATGATGTTGGCGGCCCCCTCCGGGTCGGCGACACTGTCATAGTTCGCGACTGCTCGGCCGCCAGCGTCCTTGATCTCCTGCACCACCTGGTCGGCCATGTTGTGGCCGGCGCCGGTGCCGTCGCGCGAACCACCCAGATCGTTGACGACGACGCTGGCGCCTTCACGGGCGAGTGTCATCGCGTACTCCCGTCCGAGTCCGCCTCCGGCCCCGGTAACGACGATGACGCGATCCTGCACTCCTGGCATGGGGTTCCTTCCTAGCTGTGCCTTCCCCAGGGCGCTTCGCGCTGCTCCCTAGAAAAGTCGTCTGGCGAGCTTCCAAGCCTTTTCTGTATACGGGGGATAGATGAAGGCGCCGACGTCGGGTCGGGTCATCTTCGTCATCACGGCCTTCTTGTGGCTGAACGTCTCGAATCCGAACCTGCCGTGATAGGCGCCCATCCCCGAGGGCCCGACGCCGCCGAACGGCAGCTTGTTGGTCGCGAAGTGGAACAGCAGGTGGTTGATCACCATGCCGCCCGACTGGACCTCCTTGATCACCCGCTCGCGCACACTCTTGGTCTTGGTGAACAGATAGGCGGCCAGCGGCTTGGGCCGCGAGTTGACGAATGTGATTGCGTCGTCGAGGGATTGAACGGTCATCACCGGCAGGATCGGGCCGAAGATCTCGTCGGTCATCAGCGGTTCAGCCGGGTCCGGATCGACCACGACCGTCGGTTGGATGCTGACCTTCGACGCGTCGGAGCCGCCGCCGATGACCACGTCGCCCTTGGTGGCGGCCAGCGCGGTGGTCAGCCGGTCGAAGTGGCGCTCGTTGACGATGCGCTTACCGTCGGGATGCCCGGACTCGAACTTCTCCACCGCGGCCTTGATCTTGTCGACGAGCTCGTCGCGAATCCGGGCGTCGGCCAGGACGTAATCCGGAGCGATGCAGATCTGACCGGAGTTGATCAGCTTGGTCCACGCGATCCGCTTGGCCGCGACGTCGAGATCGGCGTCGGCCGAGACGATCACCGGGCTCTTGCCGCCGAGCTCGAGGGTCACCGGCGTCAGATGCGGCGCTGCGCCCTCGTAGACCTTGCGGCCGATCTCGGTACCGCCCGTGTAGAGCAGGTAGTCGAAGCCCTGAGCGATGAGCTCCTGGCTGACCGAGCCGTCTCCCTCGATGACCGCGATCGCATCCTTGTCCAGGTACTTCGGCACGAGCTCGGCCATCACCGCCGACGACGCGGGCGCGATCTCCGACGGCTTGAGCACCACCGTGTTGCCCGCGGCGATGGCGCCGACGGCCGGACCCAGCGTCAACGCGAACGGGAAGTTCCACGCGCCGATGATCAGCACGGTGCCGAACGGCTCGTATTCGACCCAGCCGCGGCCGGGAAGCTGCGACATCTCCAGCATCCGGTACTTGCGCTTGGTCCACTTGCGGACGTTCTTGGCGGCGTCCTTGGCCTCCCCGGCGACGCTGGCGATGTCGGCGAGCCAGGCCTCGAACGGCTTGCGGCCGAGGTCCTGCTCCAGCGCTGCGGCGATGGCTTGCTCGTTGTCCAGTACCAGCCGCTCCATTGCCTTGAGCTGCCGTTTGCGCCACTCGAGGTCGCGGGTCCGGCCGGTTGCGAAGGTGTCGCGCAATCGGCGGACGACGCTCGGAATGTCGGGGGTTGCCTCTGCGGGGGCGGCGATTTCTGTGGTCATGGTGGGTGTCCTTCCTGACCCGGCGAATACCCGATCCTATCCAAGTTAGTTCGACGCCCAGAAGAGCTCTTCAGATACCCGGGCGCCGTTCGCGTCGCACCCACCGCCGCAGGCGAGCTAGCCGCGCAACTGCCACAGCTTGTTGGCCATCAGCAACTCGAAGTTGTGCACGACGGCCTTCAGCTCTTCGTGGGTGCCGACGAA
Organism: Mycobacterium sp. IDR2000157661; assembly: GCF_022317005.1. Taxonomy (NCBI): domain Bacteria; kingdom Bacillati; phylum Actinomycetota; class Actinomycetes; order Mycobacteriales; family Mycobacteriaceae; genus Mycobacterium; species Mycobacterium sp. IDR2000157661. The sequence goes on along the minus strand of NZ_CP081006.1, from coordinate 1,783,839 downwards.
GCCGGCGTAGAACCCCATGCCCCACATGACGGCCACCAGCATCTCGACCGTCGACGTGACGTCGGTGTCGGTGCTCAGCTCGCCGCGCTTGACGGCGTCGTTGACCGCCCAGGTGACGAACTCGCGGGAGTTCTTCAACGAATCGTGCTCGCCGCCGGCGAGCTCTGGGTGTCGTTGCGACTCGAGCACCGAGGTCACGAGAAACGCTGCACCCGAACGGTCCTCGGAGTCGGCCTGCATCGCAGCGGTGAAGTAGGCCGACAACCGGCTGAGCAGACCGGTCTCGCTCTGCGCCCGCGCCTTACCGGCGCTGACGACCGCGGCGTTGGTCTGCTCGACGACCTCTCGCCACAACACCTGCTTGCTGGCGAAGTAGTGGTTGATCGCGGGACGGGTCAGGTCGGCCCGGATGGCGATCGCCTGGAACGTGGCGGCGTCGTAGCCGAGTTCGCTGAAGACCTCGCGGGCCGCTCCTATGATGCGCTCCCGCGTCTCGGCAGCCTTCGCTGCGGGGGGACGACCCGGACCTCTACTCGCCGTATGCGGCACGGTCAAATTGTGCCACACGTCACGGGAGTTGTTTTACACCAGTTCGCCGGGCGGACTCGTGCTGCGTTCGGTGCGAATGATCAGGCGATTCCTTAGGGATTTCCCGGTAGAGAACAGTAGTTGAAAAGAACTAAGGTGCCGTCCCATGGCGAGCGTCGTATCGCGTGAGGCCTACTTCGAGACGGGCCTCGACGTCCTTTCCGACCGCGGCTACGGCGGCCTGAAACTCGCCGAGGTGTGCAACCGCCTCGGCGTCACGACCGGGTCGTTCTACCACTACTTTCCGAACTGGCCCGCCTACACCCAGGACCTCGTCGCGCACTGGATGCACGACCGCACCGTGCGGGTGATCGAGGGCCTGCGGGCCGAGCCCGATCCGCACCGCAGAATCGACGCGCTGATCGCGAGCGGCCTGGAGTTGCCGTTCCGGGCCGAGGCGGCGATCCGCGTGTGGAGTTCGGTGGACTCACACGTCTACGCCGTGCAGACCGCCGTCGACCAGCAGCGCTTCGACATCATGTACGAGTCCGCGTTCGAGATTCTAAAAGACCGACGGCAGGCCCAGTTGTTCGCCGCGTGGGGGTTGTACCTGCTGGTGGGCTACGAGCAGGCGACCCTGCCGCTCGACGTCGCCGGCCTGCGCTGGATCGCCGGGCAGCTGAGGTACGCCCTCGAAACGGGTCGGTTCGCTTCGGTTCCCGACGGTGAGTAGCGCGGGCAGCGAGGTCGAGGACGCACCACCGGTCGAGCACGTCGTCGCGCTCCTGCGCGAACGTCTCTACGGGGCCATCTCCTGTCTGGCCACCCTGGCGGTGTTGGCGCGCTACACGACGGCGGACACCAGCGCATGGGCACGCATGGTGGATGTCGCGATCGCCGCCGGTGGCCTCTGGACGGCCAGCCTGCTCGCGGACTGGCTGGCGCACCTTTCGGTGCACGGCGCCGCCCCCCGCGGGCGCGACCTGTGGCGGCTCCTGCAGTCGTCCGGTCAGATCCTGCAGGCAGCCTTCGTGCCCGTCGTGGTGCTGGCGGTGGCCGGATTCGCCGACCTCAACACCTACACCGCTACCTGGGTCGCGATGTGGATTCTCGTCGCCGAGCTGGGCGGAATCACGCTGCTCGCGGTGCGGCGCACCGAGTTGCCCTGGTGGCAGCAGACTCTCGCGATCGTCATCCTGGCGGGGATCGGCGCGCTTGTGCTCGTCGTCAAGATGCTGGCGCACTGAGATGGCCCGGCTGTGGCGCCGCGCCGCCGACCGGCTCCGGCAGCGCGACCCTGAGTTCGACGCGCTGCGCCGCGCGGTACGTGCGGCCGTCGTGCTTCCCGTCGCCGCCGCAGTGAGCTTCGCGGTCGCGGGCGACTCCCAGACGCCGCTGTTCACCATCTTCGGCTCCGTGGCGCTGCTCATCCTGGTGGACTTCCCCGGCAACCGGCCTGCCCGCGCACTGGCGTACTGCGGGCTGGCCGTGAACGGGTTCGTGCTCATCGCGCTCGGGACGCTGGTGTCGCCGCATCCGGTTCTCAGCGTCGCGGTGATGTTGGTCCTCGGAGTCGTGGTGACGTTCTGCGGAGTGCTGAGCGAGGTCGTCGCGGCCGGACAGCGCGCCACGCTGCTGACCTTTGTGTTGCCGGTCTGCACGCCGGTCGGATCCATTCCCGATCGGCTCCTGGGCTGGGCGATCGCGTTGGCGGTCTGCGTGCCCGCGGCGTTGTTCGTGCTGCCGCCCCGCCATCACGACGAACTGCGCAATGACGCTGCCCGCGTGTGTAATCGGCTGGCGGACTGTCTGGCGGGCACGGCGACCGCCCGCGACGCCACCCGTGCGATGAACCGCCTGTGGGCCACATTTCTCAACGCCGACTTCCGGCCCGTCGCGCTGACGGCCGGAAGCCGAGCCCTCGTCCGCGTGGTCGACGATCTGGGATGGTTGGCCGACCGCATCACCGACGACACCGGCCGCCTGCTCGGCGACATGCGCGATCCGCTGATCCGGGTGCTGAGCGATTCCGCTGCGGTGCTGCGGATCTCGGACCGCTCGGCGCGCAGCGTACGCAGTGCCGACCTCACCGTCGCGCTGACCGAGTTGCGCGCCATCGCCCAGGGCCGCTACCGCGAGGACATCCTCGAGATCCTCGCCTCGCCCGACGACGCCGACGCCGTCGCGGTCGGCGCCAAGCTACTGGGCCGGCGCACCTTCTCGGCGACCGTCGGCGTCACCGGCCGGATCATCCGCAACGCCGCGGCCGCCGACGCGCGGCCGGTGTGGGCCCGCGTGCTGGGCCGTCAGCTGCCGCAGACCGGAACCGCCGAGTGGGTGATGCCCGAGACGACAGCAGTGGCGGCCATCACCCGCGGCTTCGTTGCGACCCGTGCCGTCGTGTTGCGCAACAGCATTCGTACCGGGCTCGGGCTGGCCTCGGCCGTCGCGGTCACGCACCTGTTTCCCCTGCAGCACGGTTTCTGGGTGGTGCTGGGCGCGATGTCGGTGCTGCGCAGTAGCGCGCTCACCACCGGCACGCGGGTGGTACGTGCGGTCGCAGGCACGATGCTCGGCTTCCTCATCGGGGTGGTGCTGATCGAACTGGTCGGGGTGGACCCGATCGTGATGTGGATCCTGTTGCCGCTGGTCGCGTTCGGTTCCGCCTTCGTACCGGAGGTCGGGTCGTTCATCGCCGGCCAGGCCGCGTTCACCATGATGGTGCTGATCATCTTCAACCTCATCGTGCCGACCGGGTGGAGCGTCGGGCTGATACGCGTGGAGGACGTCGCCGTCGGCGCGCTGGTCGGCGTCATGGTGTCGGTCCTGTTGTGGCCAAGGGGGGCGACATCGCGGGTGTCGGAGACCATCGACGACGCATTCGCCGTCGGCGCGACGTTCCTGCGGGCGGCCGTGCTGCGCGTCACCCGGGGCGCATCCGAGGAAGCGACCAATCGGGTGATCGCGCTGAGCCACGACGCTTTACAGGCCTCGCGCACGGCCGACGACGCGGTGCGGCAGTTCCTCTCGGAGAGCGGTGGACCGACCGACGTCCGGGCGCCCGTGGTGCGCGCCGCCAACCGGGCGATCCGGTTGCGGGCCGCGGCGGAGTTGATCGCCGACGTCGTGCCGCCACCGCTCGGCACCTATCCGCGCACGCGGGCCGTTCTCGAAGCTCACGCGAATTTCGTGTGCGACCAAGTCACCGGCGAGGGCTCCGGCTCACCGCGGCCGATCAACAGCGACCTGGTCCTGGCCCTGAGGGGCGAGGCCGCCGATGACGACCTGGCGGTGCCTGCGGCGCTCCCGCTGGTGACCGTCGCCGCTCACCTGGGTGAGCTGGAACTGCTGTACCCGAAGGCCGCCACCGCCGAGGGCGTCAGGGGCGGTGCGGCATGAGCGCGTTCGGCGGGATGGTGCCGAACCGTCCCGCCTGGTAGTCCTCGAGCGCCTGGACCAGCTCCGGCCTGCTGTTCATCACGAACGGCCCGTACTGGAACACCGGCTCACGGATCGGCCGCCCGCCGAGGAGCAGCACCTCGAGAGCAGACCGGTGGCTGTCCTGCCGCGGCTCGGCGGTGACGGCGATCCGGTCGCCGGACCCGAGCACGGCCAGCTGGCCCTGCCGGATCGGGCGCTGACCGACCGTTCCTCGCCCGGACAGGACGTAGACCAGCGCGTTGAAGTCACGATTCCACGGCAGGTCGAGCCGGGCGCCGGGCTGAACGGTCGTATGCGCCAACGTGATCGGCGTGTGTGTGGCACCCGGGCCCCTCTGACCGTCGATGTCGCCCGCGATGACGCGAAGCAGCGCGCCGCCGTCGCGGGACGACACCAGCTTCACCTGGTCGCCTTCGATGGCCTGGTAGCGCGGCGCGGCGAACTTGTCCTTCCGGGGCAGGTTGACCCACAACTGGACACCGTGGAACAGCCCACCGCTGGCGACCAGTTCGGCAGGCGGGGTCTCGATGTGCAGGATGCCGGAGCCCGCTGTCATCCATTGCGTGGCGCCGTCGGTGATCAAGCCGCCGCCACCGTGGGAGTCCTGGTGCGCGAATCGACCGTCGATCATGTAGGTGACGGTCTCGAATCCACGGTGCGGGTGCCAGTCGGTGCCTCTGGGCTCCCCTGGTTCGTATTCGACCTCACCCATCTGGTCCATGTGCACGAAGGGGTCGAGGTCGGCGGCGGGCACCCCGGCGAAGGCACGCACCACCGGAAAGCCCTCGCCCTCGAAACCGCGGGGACCGGTGGTGATGGACCGAACGGGCCGCTCGGTGTCGGTCGCGACGGGTGCCGGGATGCGGGGCAGGGTCATGGTGTCGGCGGTGATGGCTGGCATGCTCCAGTCAACCGGACTCCGGTCCGATTTGTTCCGTCGCGCCTGTGGATGACTTTCACCCGTGTCGGCGGTCGCCGGTACTCTTTCGTACATGCGTTCGAATAACGCGGTCGACGTCCTCACCGCGATGGAAGACACCTATAGGAAGGTCGCGGCTCTGCGGCTGGAGAAATTGTCGCGGACGGAGCTCTACGCGCTGCTGGAAGGACTGCAGAAGCTGGACCGGCAGCGCGCGGCGCTCGACCGCAGGCTGGTCGGGCGGCTGCTCGCCGAAGGCGGTCCGTCGGCCAGAGACGTGGCCCGGCGCCTGCGCATCTCTCCCGGCGAGGCCGAACGACGGATGGCGGCCGTTCGCTCATGAATCGGACCGTCGACGCCGTCTACGACGAGTTGGAGGCCGCGTTGGTGAAGGTGGCCGAGTTGTCCTACGACTCGCTGTCGCCGGCTGAGGTGTTGGCTGTGTTGGCCCGTCGTGAGCGGCTTTTCGGTGCGTTGCCTGCGGTCGATCATGTGTTGATCGGTCAGCTGGCCGCCGATGCGGTGCCCCATGAGGTGGGCGCCGCTTCGTGGCCGGATGCATTGGCCTCCGCGTTGCGGATCTCGACGAAGGAGGCCAACCGGCGGGTCGCCTCGGCGCAGGTGCTGGGGCCGCGGCGGGCATTGACCGGTGAGCCGTTGGCGCCGGTGTTGGAGCGCACCGCGGCCGCACAGGCCCGCGGGGAGTTGGGCGCCGAGCACGTGGCGATCATCGAGAAGTTCTTCACCAAACTGCCGGGCCACGTCGACTATCAGGCCCGCGACTTGGCCGAGGCAGACCTGGCCACGGTGGGCGCCGGGCTGCGCCCCGAGCACCTCACCAAGGTCGCCGACCGGTTGATGCTGCTGCTCGATGAGGACGGTCCGATGCCCAACGACAAGGAGCGGGCGCGGCGTCGGTTCTTCACCGTCGGCGCGCAGGGCAGCGATGGGATGAGCAAGGTTCACGGGCTGCTCGACCCGCAGGCGCGCGCGACGCTGGATGCGGTTCTGGCCAAGCTCGCCGCGCCCGGGATGTGCAATCCGGCCGACGAAAACCCCTGCGTCGAGGGCGAACCCAGCCAGGCGCACCAGGCCGGCGATACCCGCACCACCGGCCAGCGCAACCACGACGCGTTGACCGCGATGGGCCGGGCGCTGCTGGCCTCAGGAGAGCTGGGCCAGCACAACGGACTGCCGAGCACCATTGTCGTGACGACGACGCTCAAGGAGTTGGAGTCGGCCGCGGGCTTCGCCGTCACCGGCGGCGGCACCCTGTTGCCGATGGCCGATCTGATCGCCATGGCTGCCACCAGCCACCACTATCTGGTGGTCTATGAGAACCACCGCGAGGTGCCGATGTATCTCGGACGCGCCAAGCGGCTGGCCACGCCGGCACAGCGCCTGGTGCTCTATTCGCGCGACCGCGGCTGCACCAGACCTGGTTGCACCGCGTCGGCCTACCGGGCTCAGGTGCATCACGCGGCCAAGGACTGGGCCGACGACGGCCAAACCAACATCGACGAGCTCACGCTGGCGTGCGGGCCGGACAACCGGCTGGTCGAAAAGGGCGGCTGGCGCACCCGCATCCGTCCCGACGGCCGCATCGAGTGGCTGCCGCCGCCGGCGATGGACACCGGACAGGACCGGGTCAACAACTACCACCGCCCCGAGAAGTACCTGCTCCCCGAAGAAGACCAGGGCCCGTGACGGTCAGTTCGCCTTGCGCTTCAACGTCCACGCCGGAATCCAGTGCGTCACGGCCCTGCGGCGGGCGCCGTACGCGATCTCGTAGGTGACCAGGCCCCACCAGTAGCCCTGCTCGCATAATCCCCAGCAGCTGAGCCGGCCCTCGACGATCGCGTGCATCTGCAGGCCGGCCGGGTTGTAGCCGCCTGCGCAGTGCGGCTCCCGGGGAAAGACGGCGGCCAGGTCGACGAGCACGGTGATCGGCGGATCGACGCGGCGGAAGGCTTGCTGCACCGGCTGACCGTTGTACCCGATCCCCTTCAGCTCGCCCATCGTTCGATCATACGTTCGATCCAGGTAGCACGAATCCGAACGGCCGCGGGTAGCCCATCCCGCGGATGCGGGCGTTGCGGACGCTGCCCGCGTCGACGATCCGAACCTCACCGGACGACGGCTCATAGCACTCGAAGCCGGCGTCCTCGGCGCCGACGATCAGCACCCAGTGCCGCGGGATGAACCGGCCGAGCAGCATCGCCACCGGCCACGCCTCGGCGACCACCGCGTCCACATCCGCCAGCCGGTCGCGGCGTCCGCGGAACAGCCGCCACCGATACCGTCGGCCGAACAGCTCGCTGTGCGCGGTGAGCGCTCGCGCCATGGCCCACGGTGTCGTGCCCAGCCGGCGCGGCCAGATCCGGTTCACTTCGGCGTGCACCCGGGCCTGCTCGGCAGCGAACCACGACGGTCCGGACAGGGGGTCGCTCAGCGCCGCGCGCCATCGCGGGTCCAGAAGTGCACCGGCGACCACCGCGACGGTCGGGCCACACGTAACCCCGTCGCGCTGCCGCAAGCCGGCGAGTTTCATCGACGCTCAGTGTCGTCGACAGCGCGATCACTGCCAACCGACGATCAATTTCTGCCACCGGAATTAAAGCCTCGGCCACCCGGGTTTACAAGATCAGCTGCAGCTACGAACCGCGACAAACGCCACGGTTCACAACCGGAAACGCAAGAAAGAAGAAGGCTGCATCATGAAGAAGTTCGGGATCGCTACTGTCGCCGCTAGTGCCTTGGCCGCCGCTGTCGTCGGGCTGGCCGCACCGGTTCAGGCCGCACCGTCCGGGCCGGGCAACGCCCAGCAGACGATCAGCGAGCTTCAGTCGCAGGGCTACACCGTGATCGTCAACCGAATCGGAAACGCCCCGCTGAACGAGGCGACCGTCGTCGCGGTCCGCTCCGGTCAGACCTACACCCAGACCGACAGCCTCGGCGTCGGCGACAACCTCACCACCCGGGTCACCAACAAGACGGTCTACGTCGACGTGAAGTAGCCCCGGTTGCGGCGAGTCCCCGGATGCTCCGGCGTCCGGGGGCTCGTCCAATTCAGCGAACAAGTGTTTCGATACGCCCGTTGGCGGCTAATGCATAACCGTGTCCTTCGACATCACGCCCACCGCAGCCCAACACGACCTCGCCCAGCGCACGCACGAGTTCGCCGAGCAGTGCATCCGGCCCGTGGCGCTCGAGTACGACCAGCGGCAGGAGTTCCCGTGGCCGGTCCTCGAGGAAGCGGCAGTCCGGGGTTTCTACAGTCCGCTGTTCTACCGCGACCTCATCGGCGACCCGACCGGCCTGTCGCTGCCGATGTTCATGGAAGAGCTGTTCTGGGGCTGCGCGGGCATCGGTCTGGCGATCGTGATGCCGGCCCTGGCGCTGTCGGCGATCGGCCAGGCAGCCTCACCGGAGCAGATGCTCGAATGGGCGCCCGAATGCTTCGGCACACCGGGCGATCTCAAGCTCGCCGCGCTCGCCATCTCCGAGCCCGAGGGCGGCAGCGACGTGCGCAACCTGCGCACCACCGCCCGCCGTGACGGCGACGACTGGATCATCAACGGGCACAAGATGTGGATCGGCAACGGCGGCATCGCCAACGTGCATGTGGTCAACGCCGTCGTCGACCAGGAACTCGGCCATAAGGGTCAGGCGCTGTTCATCGTGCCCGGCGGCACACCCGGCCTCGAGATGGTGCGCAAGCTCGACAAGCTCGGCTGCCGCGCGTCGCACACCGCCGAACTGAAGTTCAACGACGTCCGTATCCCGGGTGCGAACCTGCTGGGCGGCCAGGAGAAGCTCGAGTACAAGCTCGGCAAGGCCCGAGAGGCGATCGAGGGCGGCAAGCACTCCGGTTCGGCGACCATGGGCACCTTCGAGCAGACCCGGCCGATGGTCGCCGCGCAGGCCCTGGGTATAGCGAGGGCCGCGCTGGAGTACGCCACGGAGTACGCCAACCGCCGCGAGGCCTTCGGCGCGCCGATCATCGACAATCAGGGCATCGCGTTTCCGCTCGCAGACCTGGCCACCGGGCTCGACGGGGCGCGCCTGCTCACCTGGCGGGCGTCGTGGATGGCCGCCACCGGGGTTCCTTTCGAACGCGGCGAGGGATCGATGTCGAAGCTGGCCGCCAGTGAGATCGCCGTACGCGCAACCGAGCGGGCGATCCAGACGATGGGCGGCTGGGGTTACATCACCGACCATCCTGTGGAGAAGTGGTATCGCGACGCCAAGCTCTACACCATCTTCGAAGGCACCAGCGAGATTCAGCGCGTGGTGATATCGAATGCACTGGGTGCGGCCGACGGCAAGCCGCCGCTGCACTTCGATCTCGAGCCGACCGGTGGTCCGATCAACCGAACGTTCGGCCGCGGCACCCCGCTGCGGGGGCGCGCCGCCGATGCCGCGCTCTCGGCCAAAGATCGCGTTCCTGCCCCGATAATGCGGTTGGCGATGAACGTGTTGCGCCCGCCTCGCAAGTAAGGACCAGCAGCGATGGCCGTCCGAATGAGGGACCTATTCAGCGGCAGCGTCGACGCGCTGCGCTTCGAACCCACCGCCAAACGCATCCGCGTGTGCCTGTCCGGAGACGCGGTCGTCCAGACCGAGGAGGCGCTGCTGGTCTGGGAACCGCGGCGCATCGTGCCGGCCTACGCGTTACCGATCGCGGCGATGCAGAACCACCTGGTGCCCGCGGGCGCGGAGTCCGGTGACGACGACGTCGACCGTCCCGGCGCCGACCGCGCCGTGCTGGACCCTACGGTGCCGTTCGGCGCCCACACGGCGGCGGGCACCGAATTCGACGTCATCGCAGGCGAATACACAGCGGCCGCGGCGGCGTTTCGGCCCGAGGACCCCGACCTCGCCGACTACGTCGTCCTCGACTTCGACAGCTTCGAGTGGCGCGAAGAGGACGAGCCGATCCTCAGCCACCCGCGGGATCCGTTCAAGCGGATCGACGTCCTGGCCAGCAGCCGCCACGTCCGCATCGAAGTCGACGACACCCTGCTGGCCGAGTCGTCGCGGCCCATGCTGTTGTTCGAGACGATGCTGCCGGTGCGGTTCTATCTTCCCCGCGAGGACGTCAAAGTTCGACTGCAGCACAGCGACACTGTCAGCTTCTGCGCGTACAAGGGGCGGGCGTCGTACTTCTCGGTTCCCGACGGGCCGCGCGACGTGGCGTGGACGTACCACGAACCGCTGCATGACGGCGAACCGGTGCGCGATCGCATCTGCTTCTTCGACGAGCGGGTCGACGTCACCGTCAACGGGGTGCCGCGGGACCGTCCGGTCACGCCCTTCAGTTAGAACCGCAGGTTGCGCAGCAGGTCGTAGACGCCGGCGATCCACAGCAACAGCGGGATGACCGCGGCGATCGCCGCGCCGTCGAGCAGCTCCAGAATCCGCTTGGTCACCGGTGACACCCGCCGCACGCGCGAGGTGGCGCCGACGATGATCACCGCGACGATGCCCGCGGCCACATAGCCGGCGATCACCAACCACGCGCGGTCCGGATCCCACAGGCACAGCTTGACCATCACACCGGTCGGGATCGCCACGGCGGCGGCCAACAGCGCCCATGCGCACCAACGTTCGGCGTAGAGCCGCGACCGGAAGCCGCAGATCGAAGTGACCAGCCCGGCGACGATCATCGTGTGCACGAAGAAGTGGCCCTGCATTACCACGGCGATCGCGCCTGCGGCCAGGATCAGCGCGCCGGCGGCGAGGAAGCCGATGAGCAGTCGCTTGGCCAACTGGCTGCGTTCATGCAACCGCGCCGCGGACTCCGGGACGGATGCGATGATCGCCTGCCAGGTCGGCGACTCTTCGTCGGCGCCCGGGGTGGCGACGGGGTCGAGCAGTTCATCGTTGGCCACCGTCTCACCCGGTGCCGGAATCGGCGGCAGCGCGATGCGCGCGACCGCGACGGTCAGCTTGGCCGCGTTGGTGACGACGATCAGGCCGAACGCGATGGCCCCCGCTGGCACCCAGTATTGCCAGCCGTACCCGTACGCGATCGCCGCCGCCGCCGCGCCGATCGCCGCCACCGCGACGAACGACGCGACCTCGGCCCTGCGCCGCGGGCCGCCCCGCGTGGCCAACGTCAGCAGCAACACCACCGCCGCGGCGCCCGCGATCTGCGGCGCCCCCAACGAGTCGACGCCGCGGGGCAACGGGACCGCCAGCGCGACGGCCCCGGCCAGCACGGGGACCGACGCCACCAGCACGCTCTCCGCCATGTCGAGGTCCTGGTAGCGATTGGTGGCCAGCGCGCTGGCGCCGAGCAGTCCCAGCCCCAGCACACCGAGCACCACCGCCCACCACCAACTGTGCCCGGCCCGCGTCCACGCCAGCAGCGCCATCACCGTGACGGCGGCGGCTACCAGCGGAATCGTCAGTGCCACAAAGCGATTCAATGCCGTGCGGTCGAACTCCGGGGACTCGTCGAGCACGGCGATCGCGTCGATGACGTCCTCGACGAGCGGGCGGTACCGCTCGGTGCGGCTGACCGAGACCAGCGTCAGCAGCGATCCGTCGACCACACCCGCGTCATCGAGCGACTCGGTGGCCTTCAGCGGCGGTGCGCCCGGCCTGGCGAACACCCACTCACCCTGCGCCGAGAAATCGAACCCGGCGAGCACGTCCTTCGGGGTGTCGGAGAGCAGATCGGCCAGCACCGAGACGGTTTCGTCGATGTAGGTGTCGATCGGCGCCGCCGCAGGCAGCACCAGGTCGGTCATTCGCCGACCGGTGAGGATGGTGACCCGGGTGGTCGACGGCCGGCCCGGCGTGACGCTCGACGTGGCCGGCGCGGCGGTGGTGGACGTCACCGACGTTCGAGCCTGTCGAAGTCGTCGGACAGCGCCGCGGCCAACTCGATCGTGCGCCGCTTGAACGCCTTGCCGAGCAGTTCCAGTTGAATCTCGGTGCCTGCCGCGATGTGCTTGTCGTACGGCAGCACGACCACCCGCCCCGGCGGCACGTGCCGCTCGAACTGCGCGACCAGGTCGTCGACGTCGATGTTCGGCTTGCCGGGGACGACGTGGTTGATCACCACGCAGGACCGGCCGAGCAGGTCCTGATATCCGTTGTGGCGCAACCAGTCCATCGTCAGCGCAGCCTGGCGCGCCCCGTCGATCGACGCGCTGGCGACGATCACCAGCCCCGACACGGTCGACAGCACACCACGGGCCGCGGGCTGGAACAGCCCAGCGCCGCAGTCGGCCAGCACGAGGTTGTAGTAGCGCGACACGATGTTGGTCACGCCCTTCCAGTCCTCATCGTTGAACTCCCGGCGCGCGCCGCTGTAGTCCTCGGACGACAGCACCTCGAGGTTGGCGGAGTTCATGCTGGTGTAAGCGCGAATGTCGTTGTAACGCGCCAGTTCCTTGTCCGCTAGCAGGTCAGAGATCGTCGCCGCCGATTGGCGTCCCGCCCGGTCGGCGAGGTTGCCGCCATCGGGGTCGGCGTCCACAGCCAGGATCCGGTCGCCACGCACCCTGCTCAGCGCGGAACCGAGGGCGACGGTCAACGCCGTCTTGCCGACACCGCCCTTGAGGCCGAAGACGCCGATCTGATACGAGTCGCGGGCGTTCCGGCGGATCCGGGTGTTCAACTCCATCTCGTAGAGCTCGTCCGGCGAGAGACCCAGGTTGATCCGCGTCAGCACGTAGAGCAGGTGGCGCCAGCCCCGCTGCGAGGGCATCTTGACCGCCGACTTGACCCCGACGTGCGACAGCGCGTCGATCGCGCGGTGGTTGCCGATGGTGGCCGCCGAAGTGGCCGGAGTCGAAGCCGAGCGGAACCCGCCGTCGGACGGCGGGTCGGCGAAATGCTGGCTCGGGGCGGGAGCCGGTGCGGGCCGGGGCGCCGGCGTGGGCGCCAAACGCGGCTGCTCGAACCTGGCGCCCGCCGGGCCGCCGGACTGCGGCGTACGCAACATCGAATTCGGTTGTCGCTGCGGCATTGTCGAACGCGTCGGCGGTATCTGCGCGGTGACCTCGGTCTGCCGCGGCGGAGGCGCCGACGCGGCCTTGGTCTGTCCCGGCCCAGAGGTGGCTGCGGGGCTGACGGGCATAGGAGGTGGGGCGGCCTCGCCACCGTGGCCGCCAGAGGGCATCGGCGCCGCTGCCCGCGTGCCCGCGGAGTCGCGGTCGGTGTCGTCGGCGGTTTGCACGCCGTCACCGGTGCCGTGGAAAAGCCGGTCATAGTCGGCCGACATGGGTACCTCTCAGAGTTGTCTGGAACGCCGGGCGCACGAGGTGGGCGAGGCAGCCCGAGGAGCGGACCCGCCCACCTGCGTGCAGCGGCGTGTTATGCGAACATCCCGGTGACGCCGGCTTCGGTCTGGGCCATGGTGGCGCCGGCCTCGCTGATCGTCTGCGCCAGGTTCTGCAGCGCCGCGTTGAGCTCGGCGGAGGTGCTGTCCCAACGCATCTGGACGGCCTGGTAGGCCTCCGAGCCGCTGCCACCCCACACCGCGGCGAGCGCCGCGAGCGAAGCCTTGCCCTCGTCGAGCAGTCCGGCGGTCTGGCCGACTGCGCCCTGGATCTCGCTAGCTCCGCCTTCGATGCCTGCGAAGTTCCATACCTGTTCCGTCATGAGTTTCTCCGTTCTGTGGGGTCTGGTTACTGGTTGAACATCACGCTGGCAAGCGCGGAGGACTGGTCCTCGTCGGTCGCGGTGTACTGGACGCCCGAGGTGTGGATGTTGGCCGAGATGTCGTTCAGCTCCTGGATCTGACGAGCCGCGGCCTCCTGGTAGCGCACCAGGGCAGCTTGCGCCGCGGTACCGGCCTGGCCGACCATCTGGCCGGCGAGTGCCCCCGCGGTGGCCTCGACGTGCGAGATGACGCCCTTGAGCTCTGCGGAGATCCGCTCGAAGTTGGCTGCCTCCTTGGCGAGGACAGCGGCATCGGTATTCATCTGTGCCATGCTGGATTTCTCTCTCTCTTTTCCTGTGTCCTCACCACATTGATCTCTTCAATGGCGAGTCTTTCCGGCCGTGGGGCCGGGAAGTCCTGTGGGCGTTCACCAGTCGTCGTCGTCCTCGTTTTCGCCCAGATCCTGAGGCAGCACTGACGGCGCAGTCAGCCCCTGTCTGCTCCCGCCGCTCACGCCGCGCTGGCCCATCGCATGCGCCGGGCCCATGCCGCCTGCACCCGCGCCGACGGGTGCCAGGCCACCGGTCGTGGCGCCCGCGGCCGCACCCGGTGCCACGGCGACCGGTTTGGTGTCGCCGATCAGCCCGGCCATCAGCGGTGTGCGCGCCGCCGTTCCGCCCGCACCGGGCAACGAGGCCGCTCGCACCAGACCGGCGCCCGCACCAGCGCCGGTTCCACCCGCGAGTGGGTGGTTCGAAAGCGGACTGGCGCCGATCAGACCCATCTGCGCCTTCTCGCCACCGAGGCTGCCCAGCTGGCCGAACATCGACGTGACCTGCTGCAGCGGCTGGGCCAGCTGCTGCATCGGCTGCGTGACCAGCTGCATGCCCTGCTGCGGCAATTGCGCCACGGTCGACCCCAGTTGCGACGCCATCTGCACGCCCATCTGCATGCCCTGCTGCATCTGGTGCGGAGCCGGCTGGCCGGCGTTCTGCGTGCGTTGCGCCTGCTCCTCGGCGTGCACCGCCATCTGGTTGGCCTGCGCCACCGCGCGGCCGGTCTGCAGGCCCGCGGACTCGACCGTCGCCTGGGCGCCGACGTGGGCGATCGCCGCATTGCGCATCGCCGCGCCGGGTGCCCCCGCGACCGCCTGGCCGAGCGCCGCCGCCGCGGCGCCCTCGCCGACACCGGGGATGACGATCGGCTTGGGCGGCATGATGGGCTCGAACATGATGTTCATGGCCGTCTCGGCTTGATACACGTCCATCGCGCCTGCGGCCTGGTTCCACATCCGCTCGAAGTAATCGAACTCGTTGATCCCGATGGGCACGGTGTTGATGCCGAGGAAGTTGGTGGCATGCAGTACCGCACGGGTGACGTGGTTGGCCGCTATCTCCGGCAGCGGTGGCGTAGTGGCCATGGCCAGGCTGTAGGAGTTCGCCTGCGCCACTGCCTGCAGCGCCCGCTTCTGGGCCTGCGCCGACACCGTGCGCAGCCAGGCCACCATCGGCATCGTCGAGGCAACGGCGCGCTCGCTTGCCGAACCGCTCCACACCGACGTCAGGGAAGCCAGACTGGCGGCCAGCTCGTCGGCCTGGGTCTCGAGTGAGATCGCCAGGGCCTCCCAGCCGGCAGCGGCCTGAAGCATCGGCGCCGCACCGGCGCCGGCCATCAGCCGCGCAGTATTCAATTCTGGCGGCATGGCATGCCAGAACATCGTCTAGTTCTTCCTCGGTCGAGTCAGTGAGGTCGTCGAGTGACGTGGCGGTTGAGTAACCGTCAGAAAGTGGCGGCGTTGGCGCCGTCGACCGCCGTGTAGATGCCGGCGATCTCCATATAGGACGCGCCCGCCCGGGCAAGCTCCTGCTGGGCGAAGGTGTTCATCGCGAGGGTCTCCACGCCCTGCGCGGCGAAGGCCAGCGCCGCCTGGGCCGACACCTCGTCAGCACCGGCCGGCACCAGCGCGGTCACCTCGGCCGTGGCCACCGTGCCCGCTGCCAGCCCGCGCATACCGTTCGCGACCACTTGTGCGCCGACTCCAGCCGCCCCCGGATTGTGGGTCATAGGTTGCATTGCGATGTCTCCTTGTTTGCAGAAATAGGCATGGCGTATTCACTTATTGGCACTTCTGCACAGTTCTACGCCTTTAGGGAGCTTCGGAATCGTCCCCCGACCCCTTTGCTGGCGTCCGCAGTCAGGTTTGCTGACGCGCGTGGTTACATCTTAACGGCCCTCCGGAGGTGCTCAATGCACTTCTTCTTCCGGTGGATCCACATAGGCGGCCTGAATGACCTCCTTTCCCTCGGGTGAGACCAGAAACGCCTGGCCAGGAGGCCGTCGCTTGAGTTTGATCTCGCTGGACGGGAACTCCTGCTTCTCGCCGGAGAGGAACAGCGTCGGCGACCCGGCCCCGTAGGCGGCGCCCACGAACTTGTCCATGGTGGCCCGGTGGGCTTGGCTCATCTGGCACGTCACGATGATGTGCAGCCCGATGTCGGCGGCGGCGGGCAGCAGCGGAAACAGCGGGGCCATCGGCGGGACGACTCCGCTCGCCGCCACGATCATGTGCCAGTCGTCGACGAGCAGAACCACGTCGGGCCCGCTCCACCACGACCGGGCGCGCAACTGCGCGGTGGTCAGGTCGGCAGGCGGCAGACGCTTCTTGAGGTTGATGGCCAGCGCTTTGATGGCCTCTTCCAGGGTCGCGTTGTTGCGGTTGACCGCTCCCGCGGCGAGCAGGTGGCCCTGAGGCACCGCATCGAGCAACCCGGACCGGTAGTCGGCCAGCATGAAGCGCACCTGCTCGGGGCTGTTGCGCAGGCAGATGGCCTCCGCCACCGCGTGGGCGATCCGTGTCTTGCCGGACTTGGGGGCTCCGAAGATCAGCAGATGCGGGGTCATGTGCATGGGGTTGTAGGCCACCGACAGGTCGGACTCGCGCACTCCGAGCGGCACCGTCCAGCGCGTGCGGTAGTCGGAGTCCGGGCCGGGTGGGTGCGGATCGAGGTCATGCAGGTAGATCCGTTCGGGCAGAACACGCACCCGTGGCGCCTGCTCGGTGGTCTGCGCCGAGATGGCCTCCACGGCCTCGGACATCGCAGTGACCAGGTTGTCGGCGCTGTGCACACCGTCGAGGCGGGGCACTCCCATCATCAGGTGGTGCTTCTCCATCGACACCGCGCGGCCGGGACGGTCCGTCGGTATGTCGCGAGTCATCCGGTCGATCTGGGTCTCGTTGACGTCACCGAGCCGGAACTCGACCTTGGTACCGAGGTAGTCGCGCACGCGTGACTTCAGCTCGGTCCAGCGCGGGGTGGAGATGACCGTGTGCACCCCGAACGCCAGGCCCTGGCCCGCGAGGTCCTGCACGACCGCTTCGAGGTCACCGAATTCGGCGACGAACGCCGGCCAGCCGTCGATCACCAGGAAAACGTCCCCGAACGGGTCGGCCGCTGCCGGATGAGCCGGGTCCTCACGCATCTGCCGGTAGGCCGCCATCGAGCCCACCCGGTAGTGCTTGAACATCGCTTCACGTTGACGCAGAACGGCTTTCATTTCCGCGACCACACGGTTCACCCGGTCGGGCTCGGACCGGGTCGCGACGCCGCCGACGTGCGGCAGATCCTCCAGATACATCAGGCCGCCACCGCCGAGGTCGACGCAGTAGAACTGGACCTGCCGGGGAGTGTGCGACGCGGCGGCCGAGAGGATCAGCGTCTGCAGGAATGTCGACTTGCCGGTCTGCGGCGCCCCGCCCACCGCGATGTTGCCGCTGGCCGCGGAGACGTCGATGCCCCACACCTCCTGCCGGTGCCGACGCGGCTCGTCCATGATGCCGAGCCCGAAACGCAGCGCACGGCGCTGGAGGTCGCGTTCGATGAGTTCGTCGACCGGGGTGGGATCGGCCAACGGCGGCAACCACATCCGGTAGGCCCTGGTCTCGCCGGTGGTCAGCTGGTCGAGGACCACCTCGCGCAGCACGCGCTGATCCGGCTCGAGGCTCGTCACGGGGTCACCGCCGCCGTGTCCATGATCGGCGCAGCGGTGAACTGGTGTACCCGCAGCCGCGCCTGCCCGTTGCTTCGCGGCGTGACCTCACCGTCGTCCTGTTGTCGCGCGGTGGGAACATAGGGGACCCCGGTGTAGACGCTCTGGAACTTGACCGGATCCTCCATGCCGACGCGCAGGAACCCGACGCCGCTCTCTTTGTTGTTGATGTACTGCGCCTCAGGCGTTCCGATCACCGCCTTGGACTCGGCCGAGCTGGTGGTGCGCAGCGCGATCCGGTAGGTGAGGTTGGGCTCGAGCTTGTCGATGCGCACTCCGCCGGTGTTGAGCGACTGGGTGGCCAGCAGCAGGTGCACGCGCAGCGACCGGCCGACGCGGCAGATGCGGTCGAACAGACCGATGAAGTCGGGGTGGTTCTGCAGCAGTTCGGCGAACTCGTCGACGACCACGAAAAGTGTTGGCAGCGGCGGCAGGTCGGCGCCGCGTTCGCGATGCTTCTCGTACTCGGCGACACCGGACAGCGCGCCGGCCGCGCCGACCTGCATACCCGCCTGACGCAGGATCGACTGCCTGCGATCCAACTCGCCGGACAGCACCTCGCCCATCCGGCTGACGAGTTCGGCTTCCTCTTCCATGTTGGTGACGACCGCGGCGGTGTGCGGCAACTTCTCCATGCCCAGGAACGTCGACCCACCCTTGAAGTCTGTCAGCAGGAGGTTCACCTGATCGGGATGGTGGGTGGCCGCCAGTGACAGGATCAGCGTGCGCAGGAACTCCGACTTGCCGGAACCCGTTGTGCCGATGAGCATCCCGTGGGGGCCCGCGCCGAACTCGGCGCCCTCCTTGATGTCGAGGTGCATGATGTCGCCGGTCTTGAGCTCATGGCCGAACGGGATGCGCAGCCGGTCGCGGTCGGTGTCGCTGAACATTCGCCAACGCGCCGGGGTGACCTCCTCGGTCGAGGCAGCGCCGACGAGTTGGTGCCACTCGGTGGCGACCTTCTTCTGCACGCGCACGCTCTTGTCGATGATCGTGCCGGTGATGGACCAGCCGGCCAGCTTGCGTGCGACGCGGGCGGCCTGCGCGGGCGTCATCTGGTCGGTGTCCGAAGTGAGCGGCCGGAAGGTCTGGTTGGGCAGCCGGTCATCGGCGGTGCCGTCGGCGTCGACGCGGATCCGGTAGGCCGATCCGCGGTGATTGCCCAGGGTGATGACCGTGACGCCGGCCCGCCCGTCGACCGGGAATCCGGCTTTGCCGCCGGTCAGGTCGACGACCACGACATAGGGTCCGCTCGGCGCCGCGTCGGCGGTGTGTGGCCCGCGGGCGGTCAGGTCGCTCAGCCCGTCGGGCCGGGTGAACACCAACCGGGTCGGTCCAGCGGCGTCGGTGTCGGTCTGGTGTGCGACGTGCGGCAGCCACTTCAGCCACGCCCAGTCCTGGTCCTCGGGGTTGTCGGTCAGCACCCGGATCTGCAACAGGTCCGGCGGGTGGAACACCGCCAGATGACAGATCATGGCGCGCAGCAGGGCGGCCGCGCCGGCTGGGTCGCCGCCGATCGCGACGGTGGGAAAGGTCCGCAGCTGCAACAGTTTCGGGCAGTCATGGATCAGGCCGTGGGTACGCAGGAACTTCGTCACCCACATGTGGCTGACCGGTTCCAGGTGCGGTTGCGGCGCACCCTGCGGGCCGGCCAACTCCCCGCCGACCGCCGGCTTCAGCAGGCGGTCGACCGCCGGTTCGGTGCCGAGGCCGATCCGCACCGCTGCGTAGAAGTCGGTGTTCACCGGCCTCGACCACTGCCGGTTGGTGCCGACCAGCGACAGCAGATCGCCCGGATGGGGAGCGTGGTAGTTGAAGAACGCCACCTGCGCTGCCGCCGACGCGGTGACGCGGGTTCGCAGGCCGGCCAGGTAGCGCAGGTACTCCTTGCGGTCGGCATTGATCTCCGGCACCCGCTTGCCGCCGGGCCCGCCACCGGCCATGAAGCCGACGGTGGCCATCACCATCATCAGCGGCATCATCAGCATGTACGGCGAGAGTTGCCGGATGCCGGTGAAGATCATGATCGCGATCATCCCGATCATGCCGCCGCCCATGACCCACGGCAGGGCCTTCTGGATGCCCGACGGCGGGATCTCGACACCGAGATCCTCGGGCGGTGCGACGTTGATATCACCCGGGGTCAGCCGTGGTCCACGCTTGATGATCGGGGTGAACTTCTTGGTCGTCATCCGCCGCCTCCGGTGTTCGCCGTCGCCGGTTGCGCACCGTTGTCGGGACCACCGAGCTTGCGCGGGTTGGGATTCGTGGGCAGGGAGTCGTGCTCGATGAGCGCGGCCTGCTTGGACAGCACCGGTCCGTCGACCAGCAGGCTGACCACTTGCCAGGGAGCGGTCACCGGCGCACTCAGGCCGAGCGTGTTGCCGGTCTCCTCGGTGGGCAACCCGTACCGCACGCCCTGCGGGTCGATGTAGTACAGGCTCTCGCCGTACCGGGGGTCCGGTGACTGCAACCGGATGTACTGGCCGCCGTCGATGTAAACCGTTGCATCACCACCGATCTGGCTGATACCGGTGTTCATCGCCGACGACGCGATCGGCAGGTGGCGGCCGGTGATGACCGTGGTCTTCGGCGACTGGTCGCCGGGCTCGCGCTGCCAGGCCCAGCAGAGCGTCGGCGCGTCCTCGCGCAGCAGGATCTCCAGCGGCTTGTCGGGCAGCGGCGAGGCGAAGACCTGCTCGGGGATCCTGGCGACGACGCTGGCCTCCACGGCCGGCGGCGTGATGAGGCCGTAGGAGTTGGTGGCCCGCAACGCCGCGGCGGTCGTGTCGTTGATCCGGGCGACACCGTCGGGCAGCACGACGAAGTGCTGTTCACCGTCCTCTGTGAGGGCGGTGAACACCGCACCGATCACCAGGTTCGGCGGCAGACCAACCGTGTTGGGCTCACCTGCGCGCGGGAGTTCGGGCAGCCGCCACGGCCCCGCATTCGGCAGGGCGTTGAACAGCCCCTCCGAGATCGGCGTGGCTCGCGCGGTGACCGGAACGCCGACCGCCGAGGTGACCGCCCGGTCGGCGAGATCGATGTCGTGCCTTCCGGTTTCGGTGATCAGCCAGCTCTCGCCCTCGTAGGACACCAGTACCCCCTGGTCCGGGCGTATCGCGCCGACCGAGGCGTCGGTCTGCACCGGCCGCACGATGACCGACGTCGACAGGCTGGGGGCTACGCTCTCGGGCTTGGTGACCGTGTCGCACAGTGTCCACTGCGAGTTGGCGCTACCGACCGGGGTGGCATAGGGCGCGCCGGGGATGCCGATCGGCTGACCCTTCGGCATCCGGTTCAGTTCGTCGGATTTCACGGCGACCGGCGTGCCCGCGTTGCCGAGCACAAGTCGGGCCGAGGTCAGGTTGTACACCGGGCGCAGCTGACCGGTCCCTGGGAGGATCACGTACAGTTGATTGGTGCTGCGGTCGACGAGAAGGGTGTCGCCGCCGCGCTTCCCGAGCGGCTTGAAGTAGGCCAGCAGGGCGGCCCCGAGGCAGATCAGCACCGCGATGATGACGCCGGCGAACACCGCGCGGCTGTAGAACTGCAGTGGGTCGTCGAACATGCGGGTGTCCCGGCGCACGATCGCGTGCTCGACGCGCCGCAGCAGGAAGCGCCAACCGCTGACCTGCACCTTGGTGGTGAGCCGGAAACTCGCCATGCCGCTATTCGCCGATGCTCAGACGCCCGTGCACCGCTGTGATCGCCGCGGCCATGTCCTCGCCGTTGATCTCGCTGAGCTGCTCGACACCGAGGCTCTCGAAATCCAGTGACCGGGCCAGCCGCATGTCGCGGTTCTGCTCACCGGCCTCGACCAGCTGCCGTGCGTAACGGCCGTTGCCCGCGATGTCCAGCGCCGGCTTTCCGCCCAGCGCCCGTTCACCCAGCAGCGTCGCGGCTTCCAACACCTGCTTGGCGGCCTCGTCGGCGAGCGTCGAATCATTCGCCCTGGCAATCACTTCGGCGATCTCCACGATCTCATCCGGGGTGTAGGAGTCGAACTCGATGCGGGTGGCGAACCGCGACCGCAGACCATCGTTGGATTCCAGCAGCCGGTCGATGTCGGCACTGTAGCCGGCGATGATGACCACCAGGCGGTCGCGGTCGTTCTCCATCCGGGCAAGCAGCGTGTCCAGCGCCTCGGTGCCGAACGGGTCGGCGCGGCCGTCGCGCTCCTGGACCAGGGTGTAGGCCTCGTCGATGAACAGCACCCCGCCCAGCGCCCGGTCGATCGTGCGGCTGGTCTTGACCGCCGACTGGCCCTCGTACTCGGCGACGAAGTCCTTGCGGGACGACTCGACGAGCTTGGGTTCGCCGATCACTCCGAGGCCGGCCAGGATTCCGGCCACCACCCGGGCGATGGTGGTCTTACCCGTGCCGGGCGGACCGGCGAAGATCATGTGCTTGGAGGCCTGGGCGACCTTCATGCCGCGGGCCGCGCGGATCTTGGCCATCTGCGTCGCCGCCCGATACGCCTCGATCTGCTCCTTGACGCGGGTCAGGCCGATCTGACGGTCCAGCTCGGCCTGCGCCTCGGCCAGCAGCTTGTCGCGCGCGGAGGTGTCGGCCTCGACGCTCGTCGGGTCCCACGGGTCCCTGCGGGAGGCGATCTTCTCCCCGGTGGTCGTCACCAGTCGGTACCCTGGATCTTTCAGGGCCGCAGCGACTTTCGGCGACGGATGGGTGGCTTGCAGCCACTCCAGCAGGGCGACGGCGGCGTCTTCGTTGCCCTGGCTGCGGCGTGTCATGGCCAGGAACCACGCGATGGCGGGCGCACACGCCTCGCCTGCGGGTGAGGAGTTGGATTCGGTCAGCCGCCGCTCGGCTTCGGTGAACAGCCCCAGGTTCGCCGCCGCCGTCCCATGCGCGACCCCGGCCGCCGCGGCCAGGAACTTGTCGGGCCAACCTCCGGCGCCGCGCACCTGGTCGATGACGTCGGTCCAGCGCTGCGCGGCGGCGTAGATGACCGCCTTGACCCACGACACCAGGTGTTCGGCGCCTGCGGCCGGAGCGGTCTCGAGCGCCTCCATTGCATCGGCGTAGTTGCCGACCGACGCCTCGTGCACCGCGAACCCCATAGTGATGGCCAGCGGCGAGTTGACCGGGTAGGTGATGTCACCGAATTGCCCGCCGATCGGCACCCTGGCGCCAAGGCTGTTCATCGAGATCTCGGCGGCACCGGCGAGCTGACCGAAGTTGGCGCGCGAATACCAGGCGCGAAAAAGGGTCACCCGGTCGGTGTCGCCACACCGGATCCGGCCCACCCACGCATCGCATGCTGATTCATCGAGATCGGTGATCTCGCTGAAGATCTCGAACGAGCGGGCCGGGGTGCTGGGCAGCATGCCGACCGCACTGCCGAACAGGCTGGCGAGGTGCTCAGTCATGGTCACCCGGATATCTTGCCGAGAACACCCGCGCCCGCTCGGCCTGGGCCTCCTCGGGGCTGGGCAGTTCGAGATCGCGGCGCAGGAAGTCCCGGGTCGCGGCGTCGTCGTGGCCACGCTCGCGCATGCCCTCGAGCACGAGGGTGTACTGGGCCGCTTTCGCCTCCTGTGCCGCCAGCCCCGCGACCACCACGATCTCGGCCGCCAAGTCCCGCTCCGTCAACTCCGCCGCCCGCGGTGACAGGTCGATCCGCTCGACGCGGCCGTCCCGCGACGCTGTCACGGTGACCGAACCGGGCGGGTTCGTCACGGTGAAGCCGGCCGGCGGGGGTTCGTCCTGATGGGTCGGCGCGAAGATCTCCATCGCGGCCAGATCCGAGCCGCCCGGTGGCTCCTCGGCGGCGGAGAAGTCGAGCGCGGCGGTCAGGTCGTCGCGCTCGTCGTCGAGATCGTGGGGACCGGTGTCAGCCACGGCGCCACGCCCTCCGCACGCCGATCACAGCAGTCCGTCCGACGGGTCGGCGCCGACACGGTCGAACCAAGTGCGCGACGGCAGGAACGCGATCAGGCCGTCCAGCGCGCGCTGCAGGTTCTCCGTTGTACCGGGTAAAAAGCTGCCGTAGACGTCGCCGCTCACGCGGCGCGGGATGGACACGATGCGGCCCTGCTTAGAGTCGAGCACCCCGGCCGCGACATCGGTATGCGTGCTTGTGCCGCCCGGATGGCGTTCGACCGCGACGATCTCCACCCAGCCGGCGGGGTCGGAGATGATGTCGGCGTAGGCGCGCGCGGATGCCGGCGCGATCTCGTAGGGCGTCAACTGGCTTGCATCGCGGCACTCCGCCAACCTGCCGGCCACGCCGGTCAGCGGTTCCACGTCCGCCGCCGTCGCCGACCCCAGTACCGCGGTCACCATGCCCGCCAGTCCCACCTGCGGGGCGACCCGCTGCACCACGATCAGGTCGCCGTCCCGGGCAGCGACGACATGTCGGTCTCCTTTGCGGCAAACCACGAATCGGATCATCTTGCCTCCGACGTCGCGCCGCCACCAGCGGGCCTCCAGGGTCCGGTCGGCGCGGCTCAGGGTGTCGATCATGACGGCGACCTCGGCATGCGGGTCACCGAACACGTCGAGCACGCCCTGTGCGGTGAGGTCACGGGCGACCCGGTCCCAGACGATCTCGCGCAGGTCGGGCTGCGGGATGTTGGGCCGGATTCCGAGTGCCGGCGGGAAGTCCACGAGATGCAACCGGTCGGCGATCACCAGCATGCCGTCGATCGTGACCTCGACACCGACGACGTCGTCGATGTGGGCGGCGTCGGGGCTCACAGCAGACCGTCCCCCGTCATGACTTTGCCACCGTGCTCACGCGAACCCCTCCGACCCATACCGCTGACCCATTCGCCGGGTAACAGCGTACCAGCGGCTAGAGCCCGCGGTTTCCGCCGATTCGTCACCGCGCCGACCGGGCGAAGGACGCGCCGCGGTCGGCGGTCAGTTATCAGGGATCTGGAAATAGGTAGCAGTTCAAGACTCTGTATGAGTCCGCTAGCAAATGTCGGCATGGTGTGTTCAATCCTCGCCCTCCGTTCCACCCGACGCGTCTGAACCCGGTGACGCACCGATTCGCCGCCCCGCCGACCTCGCCGTCGTCTCGGGCCGTACCGCCGTATGGCAGTCACCCCCATCCCTTTGCTGGGTGGTCGCAAGGGGATCGGCACCGGCCGCGTCACCGCGTTGTCGCGGGCGTAATCGATACTGAGAAGCGCTAGCCGCACAATCCGAGGAGAACGCGATGACCGACCGCGATGACGCATTGCGGAGGGACCTCGGCTGGACGGGTCCGGAGGAGACCGACTTCGAACCCGACAGCCACAGCCCCGAGCCGATGCCGCCGGGTGCGGCCCCCGATGCGACCGTGGCCCGCGAGGCCGACCCGCCCCGCGGCAGCTTCCACCCAGGGCCACCGCGATACGGACCGCCACCGGGCGTCCCCCGCGACACCGGACCGCTGCCCACCGGCACCTGGGGCGCACAGCCGACCAGGCAGCCACCGCGGCCGCCCCGGGAGTCCGGCCCGCCGCCGCATCCGCAGCATCTGTCGCACCAGCCGCCGCCGATGCCGCCGCCGCAATCCGGACAATGGACCGGCGGCGGGTTCACCCCCGAGGTACGGCCGACGCCACCGCCGAGCGGTTCCTACGCAGAGCGCATCCGCGCCGACGAACTGGTGCCCACCCGCAAGCGTCCGCCGAGCAGGGGTTGGCGCCGCGCGCTCTTCCGTGCCTCGTTCGGGCTGGTCAACCTCGGCCCGGGGCCGGACGAGATCCGTCAGGCCGAGCTGGAGACCAAGATCAAGTCGGTGCTGCGCGGGCATTACAAGGTCGGCGTCATGGGCAAGGGCGGGGTCGGCAAGACGACCGTGTCGGCGAGCATCGGGTCGGTGTTCGCCGAGCTGCGCCAGGACGACCGCGTGGTGGCCATCGACGCGGACACCGCCTTCGGCAAGCTCGGCAGCCGGGTCGATCCGCGCGCCCAGGGCTCGTACTGGGAGCTGGCGTCCGACCAGCACCTGGACACCTTCGCCGACATCCGCAGCAGGGTCGGCAACAACGCCGCGGGACTGTTCGTGCTCGCCGGCGAGGCGACGCCGGCCCGGCGCCGGATCCTCGATCCGGCGATCTACCGGGAAGCCACCTCCCGACTCGACCGCTACTTCACCATCTCCGTGATCGACTGCAGTTCGACGATGGACTCTCCGGTCACCCAGGAGGTGCTGCGCGACCTCGACGCGCTGGTCGTGGTGTCGTCGCCGTGGGTCGATGGTGCCGCCGTGGCGGGTCAGACGTTGGACTGGCTGGCCGCCAGGGGGCTGACCAGCCTGTTGCAGCGCACGGTCATCGTCCTCAATGACTCCGACGGCCACGCGGACAAACGAACGCGTTCGATTCTGGCACAACAGTTCTCGAGCCAGGGCCAACGGGTGATCGAAGTGCCGTACGACGGCCATCTGCGGCCCGGCGGTGTCATCGACGGCACCTCGGAGATGGCCCCCGCGACGCGGCGCCGGTTCCTGGAGATCGCCGCGGCACTGGCCGACCAGTTCCCCACCCGGGACGACCGCAGCCGCGAGCGCCACTGACCCGCGTGTCAGGCGAGTTCGGCGAGGAGCGTCTCGATGGCGTCGGCGGTCACGGCGGGCACCGGTCGCTCGGCCTCGGCGGCGGCGATGTCGTCCTCACGGACACCGGCGGCCTGAGCGGTTTCGCCGATCGTGAGGTTCGCACCGCGGCGCGCGGCGTACAGCCGCTGGCCGAGCGTCGGCCGCGCGGCCGTCGCCGCCCTCAGCATCAGCCGGTCATAGCGGGTCCGGACCGCGCTCAACGTCTTGATCAGCGGTGGTGTCGCCGTGCCGATCTGCACGGCGCGCACCGCGGCGATTTCGAGTTGGCGCAGGTTGGCCAGGATTGTGGTGACCTTCGGGGTGAACTCCGGATCAGTGGGGTCCGGTAACGCGTCGATGCTCGGGTCCACCAGGCTCACCGCCACCTGAATCGTCTCGACGATCACCGGAAGTGCGACACCGCTCGACGACGACGCCGTGCGGTCGGGTTCGGCACCCGGCTCATCCTGTGCGCGCATCCGCGAGATCGTCCCGGGCTGCCAGCGCAGCACTTCCTCGAGCTTTGCCCTGGTCCGCTCGCGTGGCCAGCTCCTGCCCTTCTCGAATGCGATCAGGGCACCGGCATTGATGACGCCGTTCGCCGCGAGGCTGCGCTGGCTGATGTTGAGTTCGCGGCGCCGCGCGGCGGCTGCGGCGCCCGCCCGCACCATGCCCGGATCCGGCGGCTCGTTCGACTCAGCGGTCGGCTCCGGGCTGGTCATCACGCGTCGGGTCCTCGGGGCGGAAGGGGTGCAGCGGCCCGTCAATGGTAACCGCGAGATGCGTCGATGCTACGCCTTGAGCCCGTCTTGCCGTAGCGACATCGACGAGCAGCGCTACGGTATGCGCTCATCTGCCTGTTCGACGCTACCGTTATATCCCGTGCCGTCGTCCAGCTAGCTGGACGTATGTCGGCCCGCTCTCGCTGACCGCAGTAACCGTTGCAATGCTTCGGTTTGTCCGCTACGTTTACCGCACCGTGGCGAAACCGGGCCGCAGAACTGCAGAGGAGGGACCGCGATGGGCACGACGGACTGGGACGAGATCCCCATCGGCGCCTGCACCCGCGACCCCGAACGGTGGACGGGTTCAGCGGACCAGGAGGCGAAGGCGATCTGCCGCGCCTGCCCACGCCGCTGGCTCTGCGCCCGGGACGCGTGCGAGTTGCCCCGCGCCGAGGGCCTGTGGGCCGGCATCGTCATCCCCGAGACGGGTCGCGGCCGCACATTTGCTCTGCGGCAGCTGAGGTCGCTGGCCGAACGCCACGGACACCCGGTCCGCGGCCGCCGGTGGTATGCCGAGACCGCTTGAGGAGGCGCCGCCCGCCGCCGGATCGGGGGGTCGGCGGCGGGCGGGCCGCAGCCGGCCGACACCGGCCCACCTTCCCGTGGCCGCTGCTACCAGGTATCGATGAACCGTCGGCCCGCACCCCGAGAGGGATGCGAGGTGGCCGCCGCCAACGTGGCGATGATGATGTCGCGGGTGTCCGCCGGGTCGATGACGTCGTCGATCTCGAAGAGCGCAGCGGCGTTGAGCGCCTTGGCGTTCTCCTGGGCCGCGGCCGTCGCCAGCCGGACCCGCTCCTCGCGCTCGTCGGCGTCGGCGATCGCCTCGAGTTCCTTGCGCATGCCCAGCCGGACCGCTCCCTCGAGTCCCATCGGCCCCAGATGCGCACCGGGCCACGCGACGGTCAGCACCGGTTCGTGCAAGCTGCCGCCGGTCATGGCCTGCGCGCCCAGCCCGTAGCCGCGGCGCAGCACGACCGCGACGACGGGCACCTCGAGCGCGGCGCCGGCGACCAGCATGCGCGACGCGCGCCGCACCAGCCCCTCGGCTTCGGCCGCCGGACCCACCATGTACCCGGGGCAGTCCACCAGCGAGACGATGGGAAGCCCGAAGGCGTCACACAACTGCAGGAACCGCGCCGCCTTGTCGGCCGCCGCGGCCGTTATCGCGCCGGCCATCACCATCGTGTTGTTCGCGATGACGCCCACCGCGCGCCCATCGATCCGCGCCAGCGCGGTGACCATCTCCGCGGCGAACCGCGGCCGCAGGAACGTCACAGATCCCTCGTCGGCGAGCGTCTCGATGATCGGCGCCACCTGGTAGGCACGCCTGGCCCGTTCGGGAACCATTGTGCGCAAGCGGGTTTGGTCACCGCCCCGGCCGGGAGCGGCGGCGCCCTGGAAGTAGCCGAGCAGTTTCCTCGTCACCGCGACGGCCTCGCCCTCGTCGGCGACAACGACGTCGACCACGCCGTTGGGCGCCTGGACCGCCATCGGGCCGACCTCGTCGGGCGGGACGTCGCCCAGACCGCCGCCGGCGATCATGGCGGGCCCACCCATCCCGATCGAGGCGTCCTCGGTGGCCACGATCAGATCCGCACAGCCCGCGATCACCGCGTTGCCTGCGAAGCAGCGGCCCTTGACCACCGCGATGCGCGGCACCACACCGGACAGCGCGGCCCACAGCTTGAACGCGCGCGCGTCGAGCGCGGACACCACCGGGATGTCGGTGTCCCCGGGCCGTCCCCCGCCACCCTCGGCGAAGAACACCGTCGGTAGCCGCATCCGCTCGATCAACTCGAACAGCCGGTCCTTCTTGCGGTGCCCCAACGCGCCCTGCGTGCCCGCCAGCACGGTGTAGTCGTAGGACAGCACCGCGCACGCGCTGCCGTCGATGCGCGCCGTTCCCGCCACCAGGCCGTCGGCCGGGGTGCGCGCGATCAGGTCGGCCAGGTCACGCCGGTGGCGCTGCGCGGCGATGGCGAAACGGCCGTACTCGACGAACGATCCCTCGTCGACGAGGTCGGCGATGTTCTCGCGGGCGGTTCTGCCGTCGGCGGCATGCCTGCGCGCCACGGCGTCGGGCCGGGCCGCGTCCTCGGTGAGCGCGCGGCGGCGCAGCAACTCGGCGTGGTCGTCGCGCAACGGCTCGTCACTCACGGCGTCCGATGCTAGTTATCCACAGGCGAGCCGCGGCGGCGGCCTGACTGTCGGCGGGCCTGCCTACCGTTCGGGCATGACCAACTGGATGAACACGGTGAGCCGCGACCACGTCGAGATCGGCGTGCGCGGCCGCTTCACACAGGCCAACCACGGCAAACCCCACATGCTGCGCAGGATGGCGCGCGGCGACTGGCTCGTCTTCTACTCGCCGCGAACGGCCCATCCCGACGGACCGGCGCTGCAGGCGTTCACCGCCATCGGGCAGATCGCCGACGACGAGCCCTACCAGGTGACCATGTCCCCGGACTTCCAGCCGTGGCGGCGCAACGTCGACTTCCTCGACTGCACCGAGACGCCGATCCGCCCGCTGCTCGACCGGCTGGACTTCATCGAGGACACGTCGCGCTGGGGCTACAAGTTCCGGTTCGGGGTGTTCACGTTCGGCGACCACGACCTGCAGGTGATCCGCTCGGCGATGACCGGATGCTTCGACACGGCGGCCGCGGGTACACCGGACCCATGAGCACCGACAAGACCGGCGCCGCCACCGAAGTCACCGAACAGGCCGACCGCTTCACCATCGCCGTAGAGGGCAAGACCGTCGGGATGGCCGAGTTCGCCGACCGCGACGCACAGCGCGTCTTCACCCACACCGAGGTCGACGGCGACTTCGAGGGCCGGGGGTTGGCGACGATCATCATCGAGGAGGCGGTACAGCAGACCCGCAACGACGGGATGCGCATCGTGCCCGTCTGCGAAATGGTCGCCGACTACGTCGAGAAGCACGACGAGTACGCCGACGCCGTCGACCCGGTGTCCTCCGACGTCAAACGCTGGCCGGCAGATCACCAGTCGAGCTAGACCGCTATCGTCGGCGCGGTGAGCTCACCACGGACCGCGTTCTTCACTCCGGACGGTGACGCGTTCGTCCCCGAGCCGATCGCCCGGGGCCCGTGGGGTCAGACGATCAGCGGCAACTACGTCGGCGGCCTGCTGGGGCACATCGTCGAGCGTGCTGCCGGCGACCCGGACTTTCAGCCCACGCGCCTCACGGTCGACCTGTTCCGCCCCGCCGCCCTGGCGCCGGTGCGCGTCGAGACGACCGTCGCCCGGCAGGGGCGCCGCCTTCGCCTGGTCGATGCGACCATGCTGCAGGACGGCACCGCGCACG
Organism: Mycobacterium sp. IDR2000157661; assembly: GCF_022317005.1. Lineage (NCBI taxonomy): Bacteria > Bacillati > Actinomycetota > Actinomycetes > Mycobacteriales > Mycobacteriaceae > Mycobacterium > Mycobacterium sp. IDR2000157661. The sequence continues at coordinate 1,753,608 of NZ_CP081006.1, read as the reverse complement.
CGAGGAGCAAAAACACCACTGCGCACGCGAGGAGCAAAAACACCACCGCGCACGCGAGGAGCAAGAACGCCACCGTCGTGGCCAGAGCCAGCGCACTGTTCCTGCGGCGCGGCGAGCAACCCGCCGACGACATCTGGTCGACTCCGATCACCATGCCGCCGGCGCCACCCACGCCCGACCCGGTCCCCCGCGGCCTCACCACGCTGGTGTGGACCTACGGCAGGGACGACCACACTCCAGGTCCGGGGTTCGGGCTGGCCGCGTGGCAGCACTCCGGTCCTAAGCACATCTGGGTGCGCGACATCCGACCCCTGGTCGCCGGGGTGGAGCTCACCCCGTTCACCCGTGCCGCGATGGCCGGCGACATGGTGAGCTCGTTGACCAACTTCGGTCCGAGCGGTCTGCAGTACATCAACGCCGACTACACGGTGGCGCTCGCCCGGCTGCCGAAGGGGCCTTATCTGGGACTGACCGCGTTGACGCACTACAGTCACGACGGCGTGGCGACGGGCGTCGCGACCCTGGTGGACGAGTACGGCCCGATCGGCAGCGGCGTCGCCAATGCGCTGGCCAACCCCGGCTTCGACCCGCCCCATCCCTAGCGGCACAAGCAACCCCCGCGACCGAAGCCGCGGGGGTGCTGCCTGTTGCTCGACTAGCTGAGGCCGACCGTCTCCTTGGCGATGTCGGCCAGGCGAACCTGGGCCGCCGACACCAGCCGCTGCCGGTTCTTGTGCATCTCCTCGTAGGCGATGATCGTGCGGATGTCGGACGGATCGTCGAGTTCCTTGACCGCGGCGACCGCTTCGGTCTGATTGAGCTCGTCGTACCCGGCGATCGGCAACTCGTCGGCGTCGACGATGCCGCCCTCGGCACGGGCCTTGTGCAGCGCGTCGGCCGCGTTGCCCGCGCCCTCACGGCGGACGACGTCCTCGGCCCGCTTCAACGCGCCGTCACGCGAGGCGCTGAGCGCCTTGAGCGTGATCTCGCTGGCGCGCTGGGCGCGCTGACGCAGGTCGTCGACGGCCGGGCCCGCGGAGCGCACCAGTTCGGCGATCCGATCGACCGACTGCGCCGACCACTGCCCCGGCAGGTACGCGATCTTCACCGCGGTACCGGCGGCGGCCTGCAGCGGCGTGCGCTGGAGCGCGGCCGGTCCACCGAGCGCATCCTCGGCCAGCACCGTGGTCAACCAGTTCACCGTCGCCGAGTGCGCGGTGATCAGGCGATCGGCGAGATCCTGCACGTCGGACTTTTTGGCCGCGACGGCGAGCGCCTTGATGTAGCGGGCGCGGTCCAGCAGCTGGTCCTCCAGTGCGAGGTCACCCAGCAGCGCCTCGTCGAAGGGCTGCGCCTGCTCGGTCAGCGCCTTCACCGCGGCGGCGGCGCGGCCCAGGAACGGGCCGATCGTGTCCGGGTATCCGCCGAGGTCGCGGATCGCGTTCTGAATCGCCTCGGCCCGGATGCGGCCGTTCTCGGCGTTCTCGGTCAGCTCACGGCGCACCGCCTCGGTGCGCGCCTGCGCAACCCGGGTCTCGGCGATCTGGATCTCGGTGTGGGTGAGGTCGAGCATCGTGCGTAGCTGCGCGAGTAACGTGGTCTCGGTCTGTGTCGTCGTCATACGTCATTGCCCCCTAAGGCATCTGTGGTTGGTTTCGGCGCTTGAAGCGCACCTGCCTTTTGGGCTACCCAGACCCCCGGAGAAGTCGAACGTGTCGCGGCTGTGAGATGACTCTCAATTGCCGTCAATTAGCGCGGTTTGAGAATGACGACCGGGATGTCGCGGTCCGCCCAGGACTGATAGGTCTCGAAATCCGCGTACGTCTCCACGAGCCGAGGCCACAGCCGGGCCTTCTCGTCAGGCGTGGCGGTCACTGCGCGCACGGCACGCCGATCGGAGCCGATCTCGATGTGGACGTCCGGATTGGCGACCAGATTGCGGTACCACTGCGGGTCGGTGTCACGCCCGCCCTGCGACGCCACCACCACGACGTCGTCCCCATCGGTGATGTAGAGCAGCGGCGAGACCAGCGTGCGACCGGACTTGCGACCGGTGTGCTCGAGCAGCAGCGTGGGCACCGGCTTCTTGAATCCGGCGCCGACCCGCCAGTTCCCGCCGATCTTCCCGCCCGAGCGGCGGTAGATCCAGACGTGGGCCTTCCCGGCGTACTTCATCACCTTCGCGACCACCGGCGAGTTCAACTGCTTGGGCTTGTCGGCCGCACCCATCAGTTCTCCTTGGCCAAGTACTGCGCCGTGCTGCCACCCAGCGGCATCGCGGGCATGCCGAGCTTGCGGTGGTCCCAGCTGCGCGTGCGGGTCGGCGCCACCCGCACGCAGATCCGGTTGTTCATCATCTGGTCGACGAACGGGCGCACCTCGTCCGAATACGGCCCGGTGTAGCGCTCCCATACGCTGATGCCAACGCGCAGAGCGGTTTCCGGGTCGTCGATGATCTCAGCGCGGCCGTCGATCGACACCCCCCGCAGGGTGTCGTAGGTGTCGCCGTCCTCCACCATCACCGTCACCGTCGGATCGCGGCGCAGATTCACCGCCTTCTGCGACTTGGCCTTCGTCTCGAACCAGATCTCTCCGTCGAGTACGGCGTACCACATCGCGACCAGGTGCGGCCGGCCGTCGGGCAGCACCGTCGCCATCGTCGCCGTCCGGCTGCGCTCGATGAATTCGGCGATCTCGTCGTCGGACATGACGATCTTCGCGCGTTCGTTCTTGCCCACGGATCGAATACTGTCAGGTCGCCGCGGCGGTCACTGCGGCTCCCCTCTTTTGCGCCGAGATAGCGTTGACGGTCGTGATCCGACGCCGACGACAGCCAAGAATGCTCTTTCGCCGGGCCTCGCCGGGCCCGGCCGCGCGTGCTTGTCAGCTCATCAGCATGATGTACTGCGCCGCGGTCATCTGCTGAGTGGCCAACAGCGTCGGCGCGCTGACCTCAAGCGCATAGCGGTCCGCGGTGGCCAGACAGTAGAACCCCCCGTCGGCCAGACCCAGACACCGGCTGTCGGGCATGTTCGGCACGGCGTTCGCCGGCTGCGCCGTCGGCGACACCTCCGCGTAGAACCCCTCCAGGATGCCCTTGGCGCCGTCGGCGTCGCGGGTCTCGTAGACGTTCGTGGCGGCCATCGCGACGGTCTCGACGCCGGTCTCGTCGAACAGCGTCGCCGACCGCGCCGCGTCGGACTGGAAGTGCAGGGCACCCCGCTGCTCGTAGGTGGCGTTCTTGGCGAAGGACGGGTCGCGGCCGTCCATCGGGATGGTGCGCGCGAGCAGTCCCGAGGGATCCAGGCTGATGTCGGCGAACTCGCTGGGGTCGGTGGCGCGGAACTTGTCGATCTCGGGCTTCTGCAGGTCGATGCTCCGGGCGACGAGGTCGGCGGCCTGCTGCTCGCCCTCGGTCGACTGCGCCAACTGCATCAGGACGTACGGGCCGTGGGCGGTGAACGACCGCACCGCGTTGCCCTGCCCGGTGGCGCCGTCGACGGTCGCGTACGTACTGGCCTGCGTGTCCGGATGTCCGGGGATCTCGAGTTCGCGCGCCGGCCCGGCGGCGCCCGGCTGTCGCAGTGCGACCTCGTTCATGTCGGTGACCGCCGCCCGTGCCGTTCCGCCGTCAGGGAACCGCAGCACAGCGTTGAGCAAAATGCGGCGGTTCTCCTGCGTGCGCGCGGAGGCGAACGCGTTGATCAGGTTGTTCCTGCCTGCCGCCGCAGCCAGGTCCATCGGGCCGATCAACGCCAGGGTCTCGGCGGCGGGCAGCACCGCGGCGCCGAACGCGAAGTGTCCGGTTATCGCCGGATCGACCTCCCATGGCCCGACCACGTAGTCGGCCATCCGCTGCGCCTCGACCACGACGCCGAGCAGCGGGTCACCGGTCACGCCGAGCGGCTGGCTTGCTTCAGTCGGGAACCGGCCCGGGTCGAGTTGGCTGAAGTCCAGCGCCGGACCCGATGCGCCGACGGTCGACTTGACCGCCGATCCCTGCACCGTGGAACTGCACGCCGCGGACACCAGCGCGACGGCCAACAAGAGCACAACATAGGCGTGACGCATCCCGAGAAAACTACCGTGCGGACCGTTCGTCCGGCTCGGCTGTGTCCGCCTCATGGCGTTTGCCTGAACGATTCCCGGGCATTTCACCAATCACCAGCCGTCGTCGAGTGAACGCCTGCGCGGGCTCAATCGCCGTGCTCGCGCGGCTCGAAGGTCACGTGCGATCGTCGGTACTGTGTGACGAAGATGCCAGCGTCCCGTCCGGAAGGCTTTACATGGCAACGTATCCCGCTGCGGATGTGAGCGGAATCGCCGGGTGGACAGTCGACTTGATGGAACGGCTCGGTGGGTTGGGCGCCGGATTGGCGGTCTTCGCCGAGAACCTGTTCCCGCCTCTGCCCAGCGAAGTCATCCTGCCCATGGCCGGCTTCGCCGCACGGCTTGGTGAACTGTCGGTGGCAGGCGCGATCACCTTCACCACCCTGGGTTCGGTGCTCGGCGCCTGGGTGCTTTACCTGCTCGGGGCGAGGCTTGGGCATGCACGCATGCGAAGCCTGGCCATGAGAATCCCCCTGATCGAGGTCGAAGACATCGACAAGACGGCCGCGTGGTTCGCACGCCACGGGAGTAAGGCCGTGTTCTTCGGCCGGATGGTGCCGCTCTTTCGCAGCTTCATCTCCATCCCGGCGGGCACCGAGCGCATGAACTTCCTTGTCTTCACGGCCCTCACGGCTCTAGGCAGCCTCGCTTGGAATAGCGCCCTGATCACGGCCGGCTATGTCCTGGGCGCCAATTGGCACGCCATCGATCCCTACGCGACCACCGTGCAGTACCTCGTCGTGGCCGCCGTGATCGCCTACCTCTTGCGGTTCGTGATCTCTCGACTGCGCCGTCGGCGATCGGCGGCCGAGCGCGGCTGAACTGCGTTCTCGGATCAGCGTCGAGAGGTCTATCAGCGAAACTTGACACACGAATCGCGGTTCGCCATTATGGGCGGCGAGGGGAGTACCTCTTCAAAGTCCTTCGTCGTCACCACGGTCGGGCCGATCCCGATCCGGCGGAGGAGCCCGCACGTCAGTACCGGTGGGTGAGGAAGACCGCATCACGTGAAGCTGCGCCTGACCAGGTCGGCGCCAGCAGATGGGACGTGTTGTGAGTCTGACGGATGACACCGCGAATGCCGCGACCCCGGCCGATTCGCCTGCGGCGCTTCGCGCTTACCGAGGCGGCCTAACCGCACCGCTCACCGCCGACACGGTGACGGCCCTGCAGTCGATGCGCGCCTACCCCAGCATCTCGCTGCTGGCGAACACCACACCGGGGCGGCGGCTCGACAAGGCCGATCTCGCAACGCTTCTGGGGCTTGCGGCCGACGCAGAGGCGCGGCTCGAGGACGAAGCCATCGAGGACCGTCAACCGCTGCTCGACGCGCTGTCGGACATGATCTCCCGCGCCGTCAGCGAGCCCTCCGACCGTGCCGTGGCCTTCTTCGTCAGCCCGTCGCATCAATGTCGCATCACGATTCCGGTTCCTGTCGTAGACCGTTGCGTCGTCGATCCGACGTTCGCGACGCGCGACCTGGTCCGAAGCCTGCAGCACTCCCCGCGCCACACCGTGTTGCTGCTCTCACTCGACGAGGCGCGCCTGCTTCACGGTCACGGAACAACGCTGTCGCCCGCGCCGGGGAACGCCTTCCCCGCCTACCGGCGCACCTACGGCAAGCACGGCGGCAAGGATTCGGAGCGCTACAACGATTTCCTGCGTCGGGTCGACCGCGCTCTGGCTGCCGCGCTTCGACTGAACCCCATGCCTCTGGTTCTGGTCGCAGCCGAACCGACGGGATCCAAGTTCCGCCGCATGTCGCTCAACATGTCCCGGCTGGCCGGCATCGTTCCCGGCAACTACCTCAAGACGCCGACCAACGCGCTCAGCGAGCTGGTGCGGCCGGTGCTCGACCGATACCTGCGGTCACGTGCTCAGGAAGCCCTTGACCTGATCGAGCGGCGCGCCGGCGAGCACCGCGTGCTACGGGACGTCGACACCGCCTGGTTGGCCGCCCGCTGGGAGAGACCCGAGATGCTGGCCGTCGAGGAAGACTTCTTCTACCCGGCGCGTCTGGCGCCCGACGGCGACATCCTGATACCGGCCGACGACGTCGACCATCCGGACGTCATCGACGGTGTCGTCGACGAGCTGATCGAGATCGTCCTCAGCCGGGGCGGCTGGATCGCGCTGCTGCCCCCCGGCCGGCTTCCCGAGGGCACACACCTGGCTCTTACGCTGCGGCAACGATGAGACGCGGGCCCGGCAGGCTTCGGCAGCAATCGAAATTGTGGGCGAAGGGGGACTTGAACCCCCACGTCCCGAAGGACACTGGCACCTGAAGCCAGCGCGTCTGCCATTCCGCCACTCGCCCCAACAATCGGGGGAGCCTATCACGCCGGCTCCCCTGCTCCCCAACCGTACCGGCTCGGTGGCCGGGCAGCCTGACGACCCACGATCAGCGGCATGAGCAGCGTCGATTCGATTCTCAGAGTTCTGTTGGTCCCGCAGCGGCGGGCCATGCCGATACCATGCAGTTCAGGTATGTGGCCCGCGCGACACGCTGGCTCACGTGCGTAGGAGCAGGGTTCGACGGACAACGACGGGTGAGGCGGGCGGTGACATGGGTCTGATCGACCGCATCGAGCGCAAGCTCGAAGCCACCGTCGGCGACGCGTCGGCGCGGATGTTCGGCGGATCGATCGTCCCGCAGGAAGTCGAGGCGATGCTGCGCCGCGAGGCCGACACGGGTGCGCGCGAAGTCCACGGCGGCCGGGTTTTGGCGCCAAACGACTACGTCATTACCCTCAGTGTGCCTGACTATCAGAAGGTGAGCGCCGATCCAGACCTCACAACGACCGCTTTTGCCAAGCACCTGGAGGGATACATCCATGAGCAGGGGTGGCAAACGTATGGTGATGTGGTCGTCAGATTTGAACAGTCAGCCCAACTGCACACCGGACAGTTTCGCGCGCGTGGAGCCGTCAATCCTGACTCGACCACAGGCGAACCCGCCCCAGCACCCCGAGAACGTGCGTCCAGCGCAGAACCAGGAGTACCACCGATGAGCGACAATCCCGGCTACCGCGGCGGCCAAGGACCGGGGCGGCCCGCCGACGACTACTACGACCGTCCGCAAGACCGTCCGCAAGACCGTCCGGAAGACAACCGGTACGGCCGGCCCGACGATCGTGGCCAGTACCCGCCGCAGGACCAGGGCGGCTACCCCCCACCGCAGGACCAGGGCGGCTACCCCCCACCGCAGGACCAGGGCGGCTACCCCCCGCCGCGGCAGGGCGGCTACCCCGATCAGGGCGGCTACCCGGACCAGGGCGGCTACCCTCCCCCGTCTTACGAGCAGCGCCCGCCCGCCGGCTATGGACCTCCTCCCGGTGGTGGCTACCCGGACCAGGGCTACCGCCAGGGGCCCGGCGGCTACGGACCGCCCCAGGGCGGCGGCCAGCCAGGCTACGGCGGCGGACCCACCGGTGAATACGACTACGGCCGTCCGCCGGCACCGGGCCGTCATGAAGACGGCGGATACGGCAGGCCCGGTTATCCGGACCAGGGCGGCTACCCGGATCAAGGTGGCTACCCCGAGCAGGGCGGCTACGGCGGTCAACCCTACGGGCGGCCGGACCAGGGCTACGGCGGTCAGCCCGACTACGGCCGCTACCCCGACGCTCCGGCCGGCGGCGGCTACGCCGATTCGGGCTACGGCGAGCCCGCAGGCGGGGGCTACAACTACGGCCAGGACTACGGCCAGCAGGGCGGGTACGGCGGGTACGGCCAGGGCGACTACCCGGCCGGCGGCGCCACCGTCACGCTCCAGCTCGACGACGGCAGTGGCCGGACCTACCAGCTGCGTGAGGGCGCGAACGTGGTCGGACGAGGGCAGGATGCGCAGTTCCGCCTGCCTGACACCGGCGTGTCCCGACGGCACCTGGAGATCCGGTGGGACGGCCAGGTCGCCCTGCTGTCGGACCTCAACAGCACCAACGGCACGACGGTCAACAATGCGCCGGTGCAGGAGTGGCAGCTGGCCGACGGTGACGTGATCCGGCTGGGCCACTCCGAGATCATCGTCCGCGTGCACTGATCGCCGCGGCCGCCATGGCCGGGGGAAGCTGTTCGCTTCCCCCTCATGTCGGTAACCGTCCAAGTATCGTGACGGTGCCGAGGCCGACTGTGCGGTGCCGACGCTACGGAAAACGGGACGGGGACGGAGAGGACGTCAGATGCAGGGGTTGGTTCTGCAGCTGACGCGCGTCGGGTTCCTGCTGCTGCTGTGGCTGTTCATCTGGTCGGTGCTGCGGATCCTGCGGACAGACCTCTATGCGCCCACCGGTGCGGTCATGGTGCGACGCGGACTGCCGCTGCGTGCGTCGCTGCGACCCAACCGCGGCAAGCGCAACGTCGCGCGGCACCTGGTGGTCACCGAGGGCGCGCTGGCAGGCACCCGGATCACGCTGGGCACCCAGCCGGTGCTGATCGGCCGGGCCGACGACTCGACCCTGGTACTCACCGACGACTACGCCTCGACGCGGCACGCCCGGCTCTCGCCTCGTGGATCGGAGTGGTACGTCGAAGACCTAGGATCGACCAACGGCACATACCTCGACAGGGCGAAGGTGACGACGGCGGTACGCGTTCCGATGGGCACACCGGTTCGAGTCGGCAAGACGGTGATCGAGCTGCGCCCGTGACCCTCGTGCTTCGATACGCCGCGCGCAGCGACCGCGGCCTGGTCCGCGCGAACAACGAGGACTCGGTCTACGCCGGTGCCCGGCTGCTCGCCCTCGCCGACGGCATGGGCGGACACGCGGCCGGAGAGATCGCCTCGCAGTTGGTGATCGCCGCCCTGGCCCATCTCGACGACGACGAGCCCGGCGGCGACCTGCTGAGCAAGCTGGACTCCGCGGTCCGCGAGGGCAACTCAGCGATCGCCGCGCATGTGGAGGCCGACCCCGAACTCGAGGGCATGGGCACCACGTTGACCGCAATCCTGTTCGCGGGCAATCGGCTTGGCCTGGTGCACATCGGCGACTCCCGGGGGTACCTGCTTCGCGACGGCGAGCTGACGCAGATCACCAAGGACGACACGTTCGTGCAGACGCTCGTCGACGAGGGCCGCATCACCGCCGAGGAGGCCCACAGCCATCCGCAGCGATCGCTGATCATGAAGGCGATCACCGGCCACGACGTCGAACCCACCCTGATCATGCGCGAGGCCCGCGCCGGTGACCGCTACCTGCTCTGCTCCGACGGGCTCACCGATCCGGTCAGCCACGACACCATCCTCGAAGCGCTTCAGATCCCCGATGTCGCCGAGTGTGCGGACCGGCTCATCGAATTGGCGCTGCGCGGCGGCGGTCCCGACAACGTGACCCTTGTCGTCGCCGACGTCGTCGACTACGACTACGGCCAGACCCAGCCGATCCTGGCCGGTGCCGTCTCCGGAGACGACGACGCACCGCCGCCCAACACTGCCGCCGGCCGGGCCTCGGCGTTCAACCCCAAACGCGCACAGGCCAAACGCCCCCTGCCCGAACCGGAGGAACCGCCGCGCCCGCCTCGGTCGCGGCGGCGAATGTTCATCGCCGCCGCCGTTCTGATACTGGTGGTGGCGGCCGGGCTCGCAGTGGCCCGGGAGATCGTCCGCAACAACTACTACGTCACCGCCCATGACGGCACGGTGTCGATCATGCAGGGTGTTCAGGGCTCGTTGCTCGGTTTCGGATTGCAGGAGCCGTACCGGCTCGGCTGCCTCAACGACCGGAACGAGTTGTCGCTGATCGGTGCCGACGAACCGCGCAACAACCGCAACTGCCGCATGCTGAGCGTCAACGACATGCGCCCGTCGGAGCGCGCTCAGGTCGTCGCGGGCCTGCCCGGCGGCACGCTTGAGGAGGCGATCGCCCAGATCCACCAACTCGCCCGCGATTCGGTGTTGCCGGTCTGCTCCCCTCCCGCCGCGCCGCCCACCACCAGCGCCGCGCCGCACAGTCCGGGTGCGAGCAATTCGCCCGGCTTGCCGAACAATCCGCCCACTCCGGACGGTACCGACACCCCTGCACCCGAAACGCCGAGGACCGTCGCCCCGCCGCCCGGCACCGGCGCCCAGTCGCCCGCGCCGCCACCGACACCCAGTCCGTCGCCCACGCCGCCACCGCAGCCGACGGTCACCGCGCTGCCGCCGCCACCGCCGGAGCCTGGCGTCAACTGCCGGGAAGTGTCATGACGACCCAACCGCAGGCCGCGGTCTCCGTCACGCCACCGCTGCCGAACCGGCGCAACGCCGAACTGTTCCTGCTCGGTTTCGCCACGCTGATCACCACACTGGCCCTGGTGATCGTCGAGTCGAACCAGGAACAGGGCATCCACTGGGACCTCGCGCAGTACACCGTGGCCTACCTCGCACTGTTCGCCGGCGCCCACCTCGCCGTCCGCCGTTTCGCACCCTATGCCGACCCGCTGTTGCTGCCCGTCGTCGCGCTCCTCAACGGGCTGGGCCTGGTGATGATCCACCGCCTCGACCTCGCCCAGGGCGAACTGAGCCAGGATGGGCTGGGCGGAACGGCGAATCAGCAGGTGCTGTGGACCCTGTCGGGGGTCATCGGGTTCTCGCTCGTGATCATCTTCCTGCGCGACCACCGCCTGCTGGCCCGCTACGGCTACGTCTGCGGCCTGACGGGTCTGGTCCTGCTGGCCATTCCCGCCGTTCTGCCGCGGTCGATGTCGGAGCAGAACGGCGCCAAGATCTGGATCCAGTTGCCCGGCTTCTCGATTCAGCCCGCCGAGTTTTCGAAGATTCTGCTGTTGGTGTTCTTCGCCGCGGTGTTGGTGTCCAAACGCAGCGTGTTCACCAGCGCGGGCAAGCATGTGCTCGGCATGGACCTGCCCCGCCCCCGCGACCTGGCGCCGCTGCTGGCGGCGTGGATCGCCTCGGTAGGTGTGATGATCTTCGAGAAGGACCTTGGCACGTCGCTACTGCTGTACGCGTCGTTCCTCGTGCTGGTGTACGCGGCGACCGACAAGCTGAGCTGGGTGGTCATCGGGCTCGCCCTGTTCGCGGCGGGAAGCGTTGTGGCGTATCACCTCTTCGACCACGTCCGGGTCCGAGTGCAGACCTGGCTGGACCCGTTCGCCGACCCAGAGGGCGCCGGCTACCAGATGGTGCAGTCGTTGTTCAGCTTCGCCACCGGCGGCATCTTCGGCACCGGTCTGGGCAACGGCCAGCCCGGAACCGTGCCCGCCGCCTCCACCGACTTCATCATCGCGGCCGTCGGCGAGGAACTCGGACTCGTCGGTCTCTCGGCGGTGTTGATGCTCTACACCATCCTCATCATCCGCGGCCTGCGCACCTCGATCGCCGTGCGGGACAGTTTCGGCAAGCTGCTGGCTGCCGGCCTGGCCTCGACCCTGGCGCTGCAGCTGTTCATCGTCGTCGGCGGTGTCACCAAGCTGATCCCGTTGACCGGGCTCACCACGCCGTGGATGTCGTACGGCGGATCGTCGTTGCTGGCAAACTATCTGCTCCTGGGGATCCTGATGCGGATCTCGCACGCCGCGCGCCGCCCGATCGTCTCCGGCCCGCAGTCGGCGACACCCATCGCCGCGGCCGGCACCGAGGTGATCGAGAAGGTATGAACACCTCCCTTCGCCGCATCTCCGTCACGGTCATGGCCCTGATCGTGCTGCTGTTGGCCAACGCCACGTTGACCCAGGTGTTCACCGCCGACGGCTACCGCACCGATCCCCGGAACCAGCGGGTGTTGCTCGACGAGTACTCGCGCCAGCGCGGCCAGATCTCGGCGGGCGGCCAGCTGCTCGCGTACTCGGTGTCCACCGACGGCCGATTTCGGTTCCTGCGCGTGTACCCCGATCCGCTGGTGTACGCCCCGGTGACCGGCTTCTATTCGCTGCAGTACTCGAGCTCGGGACTGGAGCGCGCCGAGGACAGCATCCTCAACGGATCCGACCAGCGGCTCTTCGGCCGCCGGCTGGCCGACTTCTTCACCGGCCGCGATCCCCGCGGCGGCAACGTCGACACGACGATCAAACCCGAAGTGCAGCAGGCGGCTTGGGACGCGATGGAGGACGGCTGCAACGGGCCGTGCAAGGGCGCGGTGGTGGCGCTGGAGCCGTCGACCGGCAAGATCCTGGCGATGGTGTCGTCGCCGTCGTACGACCCCAACCTGCTGGCCACCCACGACCTCGAGGCGCAGGCGCAGGCCTGGCAGCAGCTGCGCGACAACCCCGATTCGCCGCTGCTGAACCGGGCCATCGCCGAAACCTATCCCCCGGGTTCGACTTTCAAGGTCATCACCACCGCTGCGGCTCTGCAGCGCGGCGCCAGCGAGAACACCCAGCTGACGTCGCAGGCGCGAATCCCGTTGCCCAACAGCACCGCAACGCTGGAGAACTTCGGCGGGTCGGCCTGCGGCAGCGGAGCCACCACATCGCTACAGGAGGCTTTCGCGAAATCGTGTAACACCGCGTTCGTCCAGCTGGGCATCGACACGGGCGCCGAAGCGCTGCGTTCGACGGCCCGGTCCTTCGGCCTCGACGTCGCGCCACCGCTGATCCCGCTGCAGGTGGCCGAGTCGACGATCGGCCCGATCCAGGACGCCGCCGCCCTGGGCATGTCGAGCATCGGACAGAAGGACGTCGCGCTCACCCCGCTGCAGAACGCGATGGTGGCCGCAACCATCGCCAACGACGGCGTGACGATGCGGCCCTACCTGGTGGACAGCCTCAAGGGCCCCGATCTGGCCAACATCGCCACCACGACTCCCACCCCACTGCGGCGGGCGGTGTCCGAACAGGTCGCCGATACACTGACGGATCTGATGGTCGACGCCGAGCAGGTGACGCAGCAGAAGGGAGCCATCGCCGGCGTGCAGATCGCATCCAAGACCGGCACGGCGGAGCACGGCACCGATCCGCGCAACACCCCGCCACATGCCTGGTACATCGCCTTCGCGCCCGCTCAGGCCCCCAAGGTCGCCGTTGCGGTGCTGGTCGAGAACGGAGGCAACCGCCTGTCGGCCACCGGCGGCACGGTGGCCGCACCCATCGGACGGGCGACCATCGCGGCGGCGTTGAGGGAGGGCTCATGAGCTCCCGAGCCGGAGGCGAAAAATGAGTCCCCGCGTGGGCGTCACGTTGTCGGGCCGCTACCGGCTGCAGCGCCTCATCGCGACCGGCGGCATGGGCCAGGTGTGGGAGGGCGTCGACTCACGGCTGGGCCGTCGCGTCGCAGTCAAGGTGCTCAAGGCCGAGTACTCCACGGACGCCGAGTTCGTCGAGCGGTTTCGCGCCGAGGCGCGCACGGTCGCCATGCTCAACCACCCCGGCATCGCCGGCGTGTACGACTACGGCGAGACCGACATGGACGGTGAGGGCCGCACCGCCTATCTGGTGATGGAACTGGTCAACGGCGAACCGCTGAACTCGGTGCTGAAGCGGACCGGGCGGCTGTCGCTGCGCCATGCGCTGGACATGCTCGAGCAGACCGGCCGCGCATTGCAGGTCGCCCACAGCGCGGGCCTGGTGCACCGCGACGTCAAGCCGGGCAACATCCTCATCACCCCGACCGGGCAGGTCAAGCTCACCGACTTCGGCATCGCCAAGGCTGTCGACGCCGCGCCCGTCACGCAGACCGGCATGGTGATGGGCACCGCCCAGTACATCGCGCCCGAGCAGGCGCTGGGCCACGATGCGACCGCCGCCAGCGACGTCTACTCGCTCGGTGTCGTCGGCTATGAATCCGTTTCGGGTAAGCGCCCGTTCACCGGCGACGGTGCGCTCACCGTGGCGATGAAGCACATCAAGGAGACGCCGCCGCCGCTGCCTGCCGACCTGCCGCCCAACGTGCGCGAGCTGATCGAGATCACCCTGGTCAAGAACCCCGGCATGCGGTACCGCTCGGGCGGGCCGTTCGCCGACGCGGTGGCCGCGGTGCGGTCGGGTCGTCGCCCGCCGCGGCCGAACGCCGCGCCATCGCTCGGTCGCGCCGCACCGGCCGCGGTCCCGTCGGCCACCCAGGCCCGTGCCGCCGCCGATCTGACCGGCCGTGCGCCCGCCACTGCCGCGCGGCCCCGCGCGGCGACCGGAAGCCACCGTCCGCCACCGGGACGGCGCACGTTCTCCTCCGGTCAGCGGGCGCTGCTGTGGGCCGCAGGCGTGCTGGGTGCGCTGGCGATCGTCATCGCCATCCTGATCGTGCTCAACGCCCAGGACCGCCAGGAGCGCGAGGCTCCCCCGCCCACGATCACCAACACGATCACCGAGACCACGCCCTTCCAGTCCCCGGCGGCCATGCCCGGTGACCCGGCCGGCCGCCATGATGCGGAACAATTCGGGGTAGTACGTCGGCAAGCGATCAAGTCACCGGCAACGGCGCAGGTGATTCCGCCGGCTGCACAAGCGGCCGGCCCTCGACACCCGGCCTTGAGACAGATACCGCAATGACCACCCCTGAGCACCTCTCCGACCGCTACGAACTCGGTGAGATCCTCGGCTTCGGCGGCATGTCCGAAGTCCATCTGGCGCGCGATCTGCGGCTGCACCGCGACGTCGCGATCAAGGTGCTGCGCGCCGACCTGGCCCGCGACCCCAGTTTCTACCTGAGGTTCCGCCGCGAGGCGCAGAACGCCGCGGCGCTCAACCACCCGGCGATCGTCGCCGTCTACGACACCGGCGAGGCGGAGACACCGACCGGTCCCCTGCCCTACATCGTCATGGAGTATGTCGACGGCGTGACGCTGCGCGACATCGTCCACAACGACGGCCCGATGGACGTCAAGAAGGCCATCGAGGTGATCGCCGACGCCTGCCAGGCGCTCAACTTCAGTCACCAGCACGGCATCGTGCACCGCGACGTCAAACCGGCGAACATCATGATCTCCAAGACCGGCGCGGTGAAGGTGATGGACTTCGGCATCGCCCGTGCGTTGGCCGACGCCAGCAGCGTCACCCAGACCGCCGCGGTGATCGGGACCGCGCAGTACCTCTCGCCCGAGCAGGCTCGCGGCGAGAAGGTCGATGCCCGGTCCGACGTCTACTCGCTGGGCTGCGTGCTGTACGAGATCCTCACGGGCCAGCCACCTTTCGTCGGTGATTCGCCCGTCGCGGTGGCCTACCAACATGTCCGCGAGGATCCGGTGCCGCCGTCTGCGCGGCACGCCGACGTCTCCCCCGAACTCGACGCGGTGGTGCTCAAGTCGCTGGCGAAGAACCCGGACAACCGCTACCAGACCGCCGCAGAGATGCGCGCGGACCTGGTCCGGGTGCACAGCGGCGAGGCGCCCGACGCGCCGAAGGTGTTCACCGACGCCGAGCGCAGTTCGTGGCTGTCGACACCGCATGAACGCACGGAACCCCTGACTCCGATGCCGCGCCCGCAACCCGCCTACACCGATCGCGAACGCCGCGGTTCGGTGGGTCGCTGGCTCCTGGCGGTGGCGGTGCTGGCGGTGCTGACCGTCGCGGTCACCGTCGGCATCAACATGCTCAACACCGAGCCCCGCCAGGTGCAGGTGCCCGATGTGCGCGGCCAGGCGTCCGCCGACGCCATCGCCCAATTGCAGAACAGCGGCTTCCGGATCCGCACCCAACAGCGGCCCGACTCCACGGTGCCGCCCGACCACGTCATCAACACCGAGCCGGGGGCCGCCACGTCCGTCGAGGCCGGCAAAGAGGTCACGCTGAACGTGTCGACGGGCCCGGAGCAGCGCGAGGTCCCCGACGTCCGCAACCTGAGCTACCCCCAGGCGACGCAGCGGCTCACCGAGGCCGGCTTCGAGCGCTTCCGGCAGTCCACCTCGCCGTCGGCGCCCGAACTCAAGGACAAGGTCATCGGCACCAACCCGCCGGCGAACCAGACCTCGGCCATCACCAACGAGATCACCATCGTCGTGGGCACCGGCCCCGACAGCAGACCCGTCCCCGACGTGACCGGGCAGACGGAGGCGCCCGCAAGCCAGATCCTCAACGCGGCGGGATTCACCAACGTGGTCCCGGTTCAGGTCGACAGCGCCAAGTCCTGCGGTCAGGTGGTCGGCACCCTGCCCCCCGCCGGACAGGAGGCGACCGTCGACACGCCCATCCAGATCCAGCTGTCGAGCTGCAACCAGTTCGTCATGCCCGACCTGCGGGGCATGTTCTGGACCGACGCCGAACCCCGGCTGCGGGCGCTGGGCTGGACCGGTTTCCTCGACAAGGGCGCCGACGTGCAGAACAGCGGGCAGCGCACCAACGCGGTGGTGAATCAGAGCCCGTCGGCGGGCACCACGGTCAACTTCGGCTCGACGATCACGCTGAACTTCGCGTCGTAGCCGCCTGCACGGCGCCGGCAACCTCGTCCTCGAGTTGGCGCACCAACGCCTCGGCGGGCGTCGCGCCGCAGTAGCCGAGCCAATTGGCCAGCATGCGGTGGCCGCCTTCGGTCAGGATCGACTCGGGGTGGAACTGCACACCGTGGATAGGCAGCTCGCGGTGACGCACACCCATGATGACGCCGCCCTCCGTACGGGCGATGACCTCGAGCTCGGCGGGCACCGTGTCGGGCAGGATGGTCAGCGAGTGATACCGGGTGGCGGTGAACGGGTCCGGAAGTCCCCGCAGCACACCGGCGTCGGCGTGGTGCACCACGCTGGTCTTGCCGTGCAGCAGCTCTGGCGCGCGGTCCACCGTCCCCCCGAACGCCACGCCGATGGCCTGGTGCCCGAGGCATACGCCCAGCAGCGGTGTGCCTGCCGACGCGCACGCGTGCACCAGCGGCACCGACGCGCCGGCACGCTCGGGGGTGCCGGGTCCGGGGCTCAGCAGTACGCCGTCGAACCGCGCAGCGACGCGCGTGACGTCGGCGTCGGTGGCCAGGCGCTCGTCGTCGTTACGCCAGACCTGCGCGTGCACACCGAGCTGGCCCAGGTACTGGACCAGGTTGAACACGAAGCTGTCGTAGTTGTCGACGACCAGGACCTGCATCAGCACAGGCTACTGGTTGTCCGTCTGGGCCTCAGTAGCCGATCGGTCCGGCCGGCCTGGCGAACTTCATCCGCACCGGTTCGTCGTAGCCGACGAGTCCGACCTGCTCGCGGGGTTCTTCGGCATAGCCCAGCCCGAAGCGCACCACGTACTGCCGGTAGAGGTTGACCTGCGGGGCCGCGGCCAGCGCCGCCTGCATCGCGGCCGAGTCACCGACCGCGGTGATCACGTAGGGCGGGCTGTAGGTACGCCCGTTGAGCAGCAGGGTGTTGCCGACGCAGCGGGGGGCCGACGTGCCGATGATGCGCTGATCCTGCATCTGGATGCCCTCCGCGCCCGCACTCCACAGGGCGTTGAGGACCGCGTCGATGTCCTGTTGATGCACCACCAGGTCGTCGGGGGAGGCGTCGCGGGGGAAGCGGCCCTCGGCGTCGCGCTGGGCGTCGTTGAGGGTCACGACGAGACCGGGCCCGCGGATCGCCGCCAGGCCCGCGTCAACTGCCAACGCGTCGGACCGCCGGGTGATCGCGGCCAGCGCCGCCGCAGAGCCGGGGCTCCCGCCGTGATGGGATTCGATGTCGTTGGACAACAGGTCGCGCTCGACGCCGAGCCGGGCCACCGACTGCTGGGTCTCTCGCACGAGGTCGACCAGACGGGGTGCGTCGCTGCGGCGGATGTCGTCGCCGCCGGACACGTCGTGGGTGGTCGCCAGCAGCAGCCCCGCCAGCAGGCAGACCACCGGCACGCCGAAGCGCCAGGTTGACCGCCGTGAGGTCGCCATCGGCTCACTCTCCTGTGTTCCGCCTGAGTTAGGCTCGTAGGTACATCGTCGCACTCTGCCGTCCCGGCGACAGGTGGGACGCCCCCGATTTTCCGAAGGTGACCATGCCCAAATCCAAGGTTCGCAAGAAGAACGACTTCACTGCCAGGCCGGTGAGCCGGACACCGGTCAAGGTCAAGGCCGGCCCGTCGAGCACCTGGTTCGTAGTGCTGTTCGTCAGCCTGATGCTGATCGGCCTGGTGTGGTTGCTGGTGTTCCAGCTCGCGTCCTCGGCGATTCCCTTCCTGGCGGATCTGGGCCCGTGGAACTACGCGATCGCGTTTGCTTTCATGATCACCGGTTTGTTGCTCACGATGCGGTGGCGGTAGCCCGCACGGCCAGGGTGATGCATTCATCTCGGTCATCCGTCGTTACCCGGTCAGCAACTTTGCGGCAATCGGATCACACCGTTGTTATTCATCCCCATTGGGGATAGCACTTGTGGATAACCCCGTTCGTCGCGGTAGAGGGGTGTGAATAGCGCATGCAGCAAACTGAGTGGAGTCCACCGACAGTCGGCATCGTGGTGGCCGGAATCGCCGGGATTCTCTTGGGAGTCGGCGCTGTGACCCTGATCACAGATGCTCCGGGCCGCATTCTGGTCGGCGTTGCCGCCGTGGGATTGATCTTGTTTGCAAGCCTGTCCTGGCGCGCGCGGCCGAAGCTGGCAATCAGAAATGACGGCCTCGTCACCCGCGGTTGGCTGGGCACGCAGGTGCTGTGCCGACAGGACATCCAGCTCATCCGCATCACGGAGTTCCGCCGGCTCGCCCGCAAAGTGCGGTTGCTGGAGATCGACACCGTCGACGACCGGCTGCTGGTCTTCACCCGTTGGGACCTGGGCGCCGATCCACTGCAGGTGCTCGACGCCCTGACCGCCGGCGGCTATGCCGGCGCCGGTTCCTGACCGCCGGCGATCAGGCGATCGTGATGGAGTCGACGACCACCGGGTCGGTCGGCCGGTCGCTGCGGTCGGTCTCAGTCGAGGCGATGGCGTCGACCACCTTCTGCGACTCCGGATCTACGACCTCACCGAAGATCGTGTGCTTTCGGTTCAGGTGCGGTGTCGGGCCCACCGTGATGAAGAACTGTGAGCCGTTGGTGCCTGGGCCGCGGTTGGCCATCGCCAACAGATAGGGCCGGTCGAACTGCAGCTCGGGGTGGAACTCGTCGGCGAACTCGTAGCCCGGTCCGCCGCGGCCCGTGCCGGTCGGGTCACCGCCCTGGATCATGAAACCCTCGATCACCCGGTGGAAGACGACGCCGTCGTAGAACGGGCCGGACGTGCTGCCCGACGCGTTCTCGCCGCTGTAGTCCTTGGTGCCCTGTGCCAGTCCCGCGAAGTTGGCGACGGTCTTGGGAGCGTGGTTGCCGAAGAGCGCGATCTTGATGTCACCGCGGTTGGTGTGGAGGGTCGCGGTCGCTGTCTGAATGGGGCTCGTCACGGGATGCCAGTGTGCCACGCCGTCTTCACCGCCCAACGGGCACCGCTGCCTAGCGGTAGATGGCAGGCTGTTGTCGGTTCCACTCACCCCGCGAAAGAGGTATGCGATGAGCTCGAAGACGGACCTGCGGTTGACTCCCGGCCAGCGGTTGGCCCGCGGACTGCGGTACACCGCCATCGGGCCGGTCGACGTCACCCGCGGTGCGGTGGGCCTGGGGATCAGCGGTGCGCAATCGTCGACCGCATGGGTCGGCGATCGGTACCGCCGGGGGCGGGTGACGGGCCAGTTCGGTAAGGACCTCGCCGCCGCGCAGGAAACCCTCGCTCAGGAACTGGCCGCCGCCCAGGAAGTGGTTTCGAACCTTCCGTCAGCGCTGCGCAAGGCCCGCACCCGGCGTCGCAGGCGCCCCCTGCTCCTGGCCGCCGTCGGAGTGGTGGCGCTGGGTGGGGGAGCGGTGGCCTTCTCGATCATCCGACGGTCGACCCAACCCGAACCGTCCCCACTGCCACCCAGCGTCGAAGTGGCACCCAAGCCCTGAGTCCGGCAGTGCGCTGCGAGTGTGGATATCAGCGCAAGTGGATTAGCGGAGGAACCGCTCGGCGACAAGTACCGGGATTGTTCTGACTGTGGAGCCTAGGAGAATCGAACTCCTGACATCTACCTTGCAAAGGTAGCGCTCTACCAACTGAGCTAAGGCCCCTGGGTTCAGGCCGGGGCGTCGGGCGCCACGTGCCACACCTCCGCCGCGTGCTGCGACCGCCAGACCGCGACGGTCATCACGGCCGCGATCGCCGTGCCGAGCAGCAACACCAGCCTCATGGTGCGAACCTTTCCGTGGGGCTAGGAGGACTCGAACCTCCGACCTCTTCGTTATCAGCGAAGCGCTCTAACCGCCTGAGCTATAGCCCCGTAAGGCCGGGATGGCCGAGCGACGAGATTACCGCAATGGTGGGCTCGGGCCCAAACGTGCGGCCTCAGTCCCGGTCGGCGAGCGTGACCTCCACGCCACCGACAAGATCCGTGGTCAGGTTGTAGATGAACGCGCCGACGGTCGCCATCGCGGTCAGCAACACGATGTTGACCAAGCCGATCAGCGCCGCGCCGCCGAAAATCGTACCGCTCGACACCAATTCGCCGCCGGAGGTGCCGCTGGCGCTGGTGAGCAGGTCGCCCACATTGCTGTTGAGCTTGCTCCACACCCCCATGCCGCCGAGCACCAGGTAGAGGAACGCCACGGCGATCATCCATACGAAGAACAACGCGACGGACAGCACCAGCGAGACCTTCAGCGTGCTCCACGGGTCCACCCGGCGGATCTGCATGCTGGCCCGCACGGGTCCCTTGTTGCGGGACCCGACCTGGACCCGGCCGGCGGGAGCTGGACGGTTCGCCGGGTCCATCGCCGGGCGGTCGGCCGGCGTGCGCTGCTGCTGTGGAGGCCGCGGCAGCGGTCCGGACAGGTCGGGCAGCTCACTGGCGTAGGCCTCGGTACGCGGCTCGCTGCGCGGGCCCTCGTTGCGCGGCTCGCCCCGGTGGCCCTCCTTGCGCGGCTCGCTGCGCTGGGCTTCGGCCCGGTCACGCGCGGGCACTTCCTCGGTCGGTGTGGACGAACCCACCCCGACCATGTAGCGGTTGAGCCGGGAATCGGCGCCGGGGGAGTGGTTGGACCCGCGGTCATCGGGCCGCTCCCCACCGTGGACGTCGTCGCCGCGCGGAGCGGGGCCTCGCCGCGCCTGCTCCGCCGGCCGCGATGCACCCTGGGCCGACCGGGCGGCGGGCCCGCGCTGCCAGGGCGGTACGTCGCCCGACTCGGAGGCGTTCGGCCTGCTCGTGCTCAACGAGCTGGTGTCCTGGTTGGCCGGTGAGCCGTTGGCGACCCCAGCACCCTCACCCGCGCGCGGGTATCCCGGCTCGTTCGGTGAACTCACCTACGACTCCTCCTGCTCACGACGGCGGGTCACTCGCCTACGTCGGTGTTGACCTCGTCGGTGCTGTCGCCTTCCTCGGCGTTGCGCGCGATGGCTATCAGTGTGGTGCCCTCGCCCAGGTTCATCAACCGAACACCCTTGGTCTGCCGCCCGGCCTTGCGGACCTGGCGAGCAGCGGTCCGGATGACGCCTCCCCCCGAGGTGATGGCATACAACTCTGTGTCGTCATCAACGATCAACGCACCCACCAGACTGCCACGCCGTTTGTCGTACTGAATCGTCAGGATGCCTTTGCCGCCGCGGCCCTGCGGGCTGTACTCCTCGATCGCCGTCCGCTTTGCATACCCGCCGGACGTCGCGACCAGCAGATATGTGTTGTCCCGGACCACGTTGAGCGAAAGCAGTTGGTCGTCGGCGTTGAACCGCATGCCCTGCACACCGGAGGTCGCGCGACCCATCGGGCGCAGCGCCTCGTCGGTAGCTGAGAACCGGATGGACTGGCCCTTGGCCGACACCAGCAGCAGGTCGTCCTCGGACGAACACAGCACGGCGCCGACGAGTTCGTCGCCGTCGCGCAGGTTCACCGCGACGATGCCGCCGGAGCGGTTGGAGTCGAAGTCGGTGAGCTTGGACTTCTTCACCAGGCCGTTGCGGGTGGCCAGTACCAGGTACGGCGCATCCTCGTAGCTCTTGATCTGGATGACCTGGGCGATCCGTTCTTCGGGCTGGAAGGCCAGCAGGTTCGCGACGTGCTGGCCGCGCGCGGTGCGCGACGCCTCCGGCAGGTCGTACGCCTTGGCCCGGTAGACCCGGCCCTGCGTGGTGAAGAACAGGATCCAGTCGTGGGTCGAGCAGACGAAGAAGTGGTTGACGATGTCGTCCTGCTTGAGCCCGGCACCCTGCACGCCCTTGCCGCCGCGCTTCTGGCTGCGGTACAGGTCGGTCTTGGTGCGCTTGGCGTAGCCGGTCTCGGTGATGGTGACGACGACGTCCTCGCGGGCGATCAGGTCCTCGTCGGCGACTTCACCGTCGGCGGCGATGATGCGAGTGCGACGGTCGTCGCCGTGCTTGTCGACAATCTCCTTCAGTTCGTCGCGCACGATGGCGCGCTGGCGCTCCGGCTTGGCCAGAATGTCCTCAAGATCGGCGATCTCGGCCTCGATCTTGGCCAGGTCGTCGACGATGCGCTGCCGTTCCAGGGCGGCAAGACGGCGCAGCTGCATGTCCAGGATCGCCTGGGCCTGAATGTCGTCGATGTCGAGCAACTCGATCAGGCCTTGGCGGGCGACGTCGACGGTCTCCGACGCCCGGATCAGCGCGATCACCTCGTCGAGCGCATCGAGCGCTTTGACCAGACCGCGCAGGATATGGGCCCGCTCGTTGGCCTTGCGCAACCGGTACCGGGTGCGCCGCACGATGACGTCGAGCTGGTGTTCGACGTAGTAGCGGATCAGCTGGTCGATGCGCAGCGTGCGCGGCACCCCGTCGACGATCGAAAGCATGTTGGCACCGAAGCTGGTCTGCAGCTGGGTGTGCTTGTAGAGGTTGTTGAGCACCACCTTGGCCACGGCGTCGCGCTTGAGCTCCACCACGATTCGCAGCCCGACGCGATCGCTGGACTGATCCTCGATGTTGGCGATCCCGTTGAGCTTGCCGTCGCGCACCTGTTCGGCGATCGAGGTGATGAAGTTGTCGTGGTTGACCTGGTACGGCAACTCGGTGATGACGATGCCGGTGCGGCCGCGGTTGTCCTCCTCGATCTCCACGACGCCACGCATCCGGATCGAACCACGACCCGTGGTGTAGGTGTCCGAAATGCCTTGCGAGCCAACGATGAGGCCGTGTGTCGGGAAGTCCGGGCCCTTCACCCGTTCCATCATGGCGGCCAGTGTGGCTTCCTCATCGGCCTCGTGGTTGTCCAGGCACCAGTACACGGCCTCGGCCAACTCGCGCAGGTTGTGCGGCGGGATGTTGGTGGCCATGCCGACGGCGATGCCGCCCGAGCCGTTGGCGAGCAGGTTGGGGAACCGGCTCGGCAGGACGGTCGGCTCCTGCACCCGACCGTCGTAGTTAGGAATGAAATCGACTGTCTCCTCGTCGATTTCGCGAAGCATCTCCATCGCCAGCGGTGTGAGTCGCGCTTCGGTGTATCTCATGGCGGCCGGCGGGTCGTTGCCCGGCGAGCCGAAGTTGCCCTGGCCGTCGACCAGCGGATAGCGCAGCGACCACGGCTGCGCCATGCGCACCAGCGTGTCGTAGATCGACGCGTCGCCGTGCGGGTGGTAGTTGCCCATCGTCTCGGCAACGGAGCGCGCGGATTTCGCGTGGCTGCGGTCCGGACGGAAGCCGGAGTCGAACATCGCATAGAGCACGCGGCGGTGCACTGGCTTGAGGCCGTCGCGCACCTCAGGCAGGGCGCGGCCGACGATCACGCTCATCGCGTAGTCGATGTAGCTGCGCTGCATCTCCTGCTGGATGTCGACAGGTTCGATGCGGTCGCCTGCTTCGTCACCGGGCGGCAACGTGGTGTCAGTCATTCTCGTCCTTCAGGTCTCGGGTCGCACCTCGGGTCGCACTCCTGGCCGAACGTGACGCTGTGGTCCCGCCTGACTTCGGCGGCGACGGTGGCGTCACGTTCGCGCTGAGCATCGGCTAGACATCAAGGAAGCGGACGTCTTTGGCATTGCGGGTGATGAAGCTGCGGCGGGCCTCCACGTCCTCGCCCATCAGGATCGAGAACAGTTCGTCGGCCGCCGCCGCGTCGTCGAGGGTGACCTGACGCAACACCCGCACCGAAGGATCCATCGTCGTCTCCCACAGCTCCTTGGCGTCCATCTCGCCGAGACCCTTGTAGCGCTGGATGCCGTCGTCGACGTTGATCCTCTTGCCCGCCTTCTTACCCGTCTCCAGCAGACCGTCGCGCTCCCGGTCGGAGTAGGCGAACTCCGGTTCGCTGCGCTGCCACTTCAACTTGTACAGCGGCGGTTGGGCCAGGAACACGTGCCCGTTCTCGATCAGCGGCTTCATGAACCGGAACAGCAGCGTCAGCAGCAGCGTCGAGATGTGCTGGCCGTCGACGTCGGCGTCGGCCATCAACACGATCTTGTGATAGCGCAGCTTGGCGAGGTCGAACTCGTCGTGGATGCCGGTGCCCAGCGCGGTGATGATCGCCTGCACCTCGGTGTTCTTCAGCACCCGGTCGATGCGGGCCTTCTCCACGTTGATGATCTTGCCGCGCAACGGCAGGATCGCCTGGAACATCGAGTCGCGGCCGCTCTTGGCCGAGCCGCCGGCCGAATCGCCCTCCACCACATAGAGTTCGGACTTTCGCGGGTCGGTGGACCGGCAGTCAGCCAGCTTGCCGGGCAGCCCGCCGATGTCGGTTGCGCTCTTGCGCCGCACCAACTCACGTGCCTTGCGCGCCGCGATGCGGGCCTGCGCCGACGACACCGCCTTGTTCACCACGGTTTTCGCTTCGGCAGGGTTGGCCTCGAACCAATGAGTGAGCTGCTCGTTGCAGATCTTCTGCACGAACGACTTCACCTCGGTATTGCCGAGTTTGGTCTTGGTCTGGCCCTCGAACTGCGGCTGGGAGACCTTCACCGAGATGACCGCCGCGAGGCCCTCTCGGATGTCGTCGCCGGTGAGGTTCGGGTCCTTGTCCTTGAGAAGTTTCTTGTCCTTGGCGTATTTGTTGACCACCGAGGTCAGCGCCGCACGGAAGCCTTCTTCGTGGGTACCGCCCTCGTGGGTGTTGATGGTGTTGGCGAAGGTGTGCACCGACTCGGAGTAACCGGCGTTCCACTGCATCGCGATCTCGACCTCGTGCCCTTCCCCCTTGCCGCCGAAGTCGATGACGCTGGGGTGGATCGCAGTCTTGGTCCGGTTGATGTGTTTGACGAAGTCGACGAGGCCTCCGGGATAGCGGAAGGTGCGGTGCTTGACCTTGTGGCCGGCCGAGGCCTCGGCGGCCTTCTCGTCGGCGCTCTTCGGCGCCTCGGCGGTGTCGCTGACCACCTCGTCGACGACCTCTTCGGCGCTCACCCGCTCGTCGGTCAATTCGATGGTCAGACCCTTGTTGAGGAAGGCCATCTCCTGCAGGCGGCGCGCGATCGTTTCGAAGTCGTAATTCGTGGTCTCGAAGACATTGGGGTCGGCCCAGAACCGGATCGTGGTACCGGTCTTCTTCGTCTTCTCGCCCTGCTTGAGGGTTCCGGGAACCGACCGGTCGTAGGTCTGGAACCACTCGTAGCCATCGGTCCTGATGTCGGCCTCGAGCCTGCTTGACAGAGCGTTCACCACCGACACTCCCACACCGTGCAAGCCGCCCGACACCTGGTAGGCGCCCTGCTCGAACTTGCCGCCGGCGTGCAGAACCGTCATGACGACGTCCACGGTGGGGATGCCGGTCGCGTGCATCCCGACCGGAATGCCGCGCCCGTCGTCGGTGACCTCGACGCCGCCGTCTTCCAGGATCGTGACGTCCACTTTTGTCGCGAAACCGGCCATCGCCTCGTCGACGGCGTTGTCGACGACCTCCCAGATCAAGTGGTGCAGGCCGCGCTCGCCGGTGGACCCGATGTACATGCCCGGGCGCTTGCGAACCGCTTCCAGACCTTCGAGCACCTTGATCGAATCGGCGCCGTACTCCTTGGGAGCATTCTTCTTCTGGGCAGCCACGTTGAACGCGTCTCCTTGGTCTCTTGCCGGGGAAGGCTGGCTAGACGGTGAACGACCGTCCGCGGATCTTCACCCATCCTACCGTCAGACGCCGACAGGACCGACTCTGAGGCAGCGTTTCTACATACCTATTTGAGCCGTCTGTGGAATTTCTCGATCCGAGGTGCGTCAGGACGCTTGAGAACTATGATCACCGCGTTCACGTGGCTCTCAGACAACAGCTGAAACAGGTTCCTCAGCCGTAGGTGTCCCGCGGCCCGCGCCCGCTGATGTGATAGCGACCCTTGCGCCACGACGGACCCATCGGGCCGACGATCTTCAATGACCGGACCACGCCGTCGCCCACCGCCGCGGCGATCTTCGCCAACACCTGGGCCTGCACCATGCGCAGCTGGGTGGCCCACGCAGTCGACTCGGCCGTGATGGTCAGCACCCCGTCGGTGAGCGACGTCGGCGTGGCGTGCGCCGCGATCCCCTCGCCGACGACGGCCGTCCAGCGACCGAACACCGCACCTTCTGACACCCGCGCTGACCAACCCCGGTCGCGGGCCAGATCGCCGGCCGCCGCACCGAACGTCTGCGGATCCCGCGGATCGGGGCCGGGTCCAGACCAGCGTCGGCGACTGTTCCTGGCGATCCTGCGCGGCATCGACCGGCGCCCGCGACCGACGTCCTTGCCCTGGCTGCGCGCCGCGCCGCGCGCCTCCTCGAGAGCCCGGCGGACCAGGTCCATCCCCTCCAGGTGCGCCAGGTGCTCGGGCGGGCGCACGTCGCCACCGTCGCTCGGGTCGCTCGGGTCGTTTGAGTCGCTCACGGCTGCACCTTCGATACCCGACCGGAGTCGTCGTCGGTCATCGTCACCCCGATCCGGCGGGCGTCCCAGTCGGCCGGGATGTCCTCGCCCACCGCAGCGGTCACCAGCACCTGCTCGGCCGACGCCGCCACCGCCGCCAGGGCATTCCGGCGCGCATTGTCGAGTTCGGCGAACACATCGTCGAGCAGCAGCACCGGATCACCGCTGCCGTCGCTGCGCAACAACTCATAGGCCGCCAGTCGCAGCGAGAGGGCCATCGACCACGATTCACCATGGCTGGCAAAGCCTTTGGCGACCTGGTCGCCGAGCCGCAGCTCCAAGTCGTCGCGGTGCGGGCCCACCAGACACACCCCGCGTTCGAGTTCGGCGTCGCGCCTGCGCACCACCGCGTCCAGCAGTGCCGCCTCGAACAACTCGACGCTGCCCGTTCCGGCCGCTGCCTCGTGCTCGACGACATCGACACCGCTGCGATATCGGATCGCCGCCGGCCGTGACGTCGGCGCCAGGTGCTGATAGGCCTTGGCGACTTCGGGACCCAATTGGTCGACCAGATCGACCCGCGCGGCGATCAACTGTGCGCCCTTCTCGGCGAGGTGGCCGTCCCACACCTCGAGGGTGTCCAAGACGCTGCGGTCACCGCGGAATCGGGCGCCTGCGGCGGTCTTCAGCAATGCCGTCCGTTGTCGTAACACCTTCTCGTAATCCGCGCGGATCGCCGCCACCTGCGGGCGCCGGGTGGTCGCCAGCTCATCGAGGTAGCGGCGGCGCTCGCCCGGGTCGCCCCGCACCAGCGCCAGGTCCTCCGGCGCGAACAACACCGCGCGCAACGCGCCGAGCACCTCGCGGGCCGAGCGCACGGGGGAGCGGTTCAGGCGCGCCTTGTTCGCCCGTCCCGCGGTTATCTCGAGATCCACCGCGAGTTCACGCCCTTCGTTGACGACAATCGTCGACACCACCGCCCGCTGCGCCCCCGTGCGGATCAGCGGGGCGTCGGTGGCGACCCGGTGAGACCCGAGCGTCGACGAATACCAAAGCGCCTCAATGAGATTGGTTTTGCCGATACCGTTGGGCCCGACGAAAACGGTGCGCCCCGGTTCGAGATCCAGCTCGACGCGCGGCCAGGATCGAAAGTCGGTCAGCAGGACGCGACGGAGGTACACCTCATTACCTATCCCGACTCGCTGATCCGCTTGACCGCATGGCCACCGAACTGGTTGCGCAGGGCCGAGACGGCCTTCATGGTCGGCGAGTCGTCCTGACGGGACAGGAACCGGGCGAATAACGCAGCGGCGATGCTGGGCACCGGCACCCGAAGCCGGATCGCTTCTTCGACCGTCCAGCGGCCTTCACCGGAATCCTCGGTGTAGCCGGAGATCTGGGCGAAGCCGGGATCCTCCTTGAGGGCCCTGGCGAGCAGTTGCTGCAACCACGACCGCACTACGGTGCCGTTGGTCCAGGCCTGATAGACCGCCTGCGGATCCTTGATCAGGTCCTCGGCTGCCAACATCTCGTAACCCTCGGCGTAAGCGGTCATCAGCGCGTACTCGACACCGTTGTGCACCATCTTCGCGAAGTGGCCGGCGCCCACCGGTCCGGCGTGCACGAAACCGTCCTCCCGGGGTCCCGGCGGGCGCAGCGTGTCGAAAATGGGCATGGCACGTTCGACGTCGGCATCGCTGCCGCCGACCATCAGGCCGTAACCTTCCTTCAGGCCCCAGACGCCACCGGACACCCCCGCGTCGATGAACTCGATTCCCTTGTCGTTCAACATCTTCGCGTGCGGCGCGTCCTCGGTGTAGCGCGAGTTACCACCGTCGATGACCAGGTCACCGGCACTGAGCTCGTCGGCCAGACTCGCGATGGTCTCCCGCGTGATCGGCCCGGACGGCACCATCACCCACACGACCCGAGGGGCCTCGAGTGCGCCAGCCAGCTCCGCGAGTGTCGGCACGTCGGAGACCTCCGGCCGGGGGTCGTAACCGATGACCTCATGGCCCGCATCGCGCAGTCGCTCGCGCATGTTGAAGCCCATCTTTCCCAGGCCGACCAAACCCAGTTGCATATATCTACGCCCCTTTCCTGGCGTCGGGCCGGTCAGCCGGGAAGCCGCACCGGCATCAGCAGATAGACGTAGTCGGTTTGCGCGGCGGGGAACGGACCGGTCGCACCGGCGAGGTCACCGTCCTCGCTCGCCGGGCGCAACACCGCGGGACGACTCGGTGTCGTGAAGCCGAACGTCACGCGCTCGGAGTGCAACGAGCTGAGCCCGTCGGTCAGATACGTGGGGTTGAACGCGATGGTCAACGGATCGCCTGCGAACTCCACCGGCAGATCCTCCTCGGCGCGCCCGACGTCGTCGGCGCCGGCCGACAGCCGCAGCGCATCGTCGCTGAACTCCATCCGGACCTGCGCGCCCCGGTCGGCGACCAGAGCGACGCGCTTGATCGCCTCGGTGAGTTCGGCCACGCCGATGGTGGCGACCGCGGTGTGCTCGGTGGGCAGCAGCTGACGGAACTTCGGGAACTCGGCGTCAAGCAGCCGAGTGGTACTGCGCTTGCCGTTGCTGCGGATGCCGAGCAGGCCCTCCTTGCCCACGGCGGCGCCCGAACCCAGAGACAGGTGGACATCGCCGCCGTCGGTGCCCGTCTTGGCCGCCTCGGCCAGCGTCTTGGCCGGCACCAGGACGGCGGCCTCGATGTCGGCGCTGATGGTGGACCAGGTCAACTCGCGCACGGCCAGGCGGAACCGGTCCGTAGCCGCCAAAACGACTTTCTCACCGGCGATCTCGACGCGGATGCCGGTGAGCATGGGCAGGGTGTCGTCTCGGCCGGCCGCGACGGCGACCTGGCCGATCGCCTCGCCGAACAGGTCCGCGGAGATGACGCCGGTCTCGTCGGGCAGTGCGGGCAACGTCGGGTAGTCCTCGACCGCCATCGTCGGCAGGGAGAATCGGGCACTGCCGCAGGTCAACGACACCCGGGTGCCCTCGACACTGACATCGATGGGCTTGGCCGGCAACGCGCGAGTGATGTCGGACAACAGCCGCCCGGAGACCAAAACGCTTCCGGGCGAGGCGATCTCGGCTGGAACCTGTACCTCGGCCGAGACCTCGTAGTCGAATCCCGAAACCGTGAGACCCTCCTCGGAGCCGGTCAGCAGCACACCGGCCAGCACCGGAACAGTCGGCCGGCTGGGCAGATTACGTGCCACCCAGGCCACAGCGTCGGCGAAGTCCTCCCGTACCAGGCGGAACTTCAGATCGGTGACACCAACTGTTGTCGTAGCCACGTCCATAGAGTCCCTTCGATCACTACCACAACAAGCATTAACCAGCGGTTTACCGGTGTCTGAGCGCGCGCCTGGGCCGATGCGTCCCGACGAACCGTAACGGCTGTCGATGACTCACCGTAGAGCTTTCCGTCAGAACTTGAAAGCTAATCGATGGGGGTGACATCGGTGGTCGGCGGCGGTGACGGACGAGGGTGGATCCGTGCTTCCCCAAGGCGCTTCTTCGAAGAAGATTCTAGGGAGATTTACAAGCAACAGTATTAGGGCCTGTGCACGCTGGGGATGGCTGGGTGTCGGCGCAGTTCGGTGCGGCGGCCGGCTGTGAGTTAGTTGGGGATCGCCCGTGGGGGCGGTGGGGAGGCTGTGGAGGGATCGGCGGTTGTGCAGCATTCGGACGGTGATTCCGGCGTTGATCCCAGGTTCTCCACATGACTGTGCACAAGCCAACGGTGTGACTCGTGGTGTAGTCGGTGCAGAAGATTTTTCGAAGATTTTCGGCGCAGCCGGGCGCACGGCAGCCCGTCGGGTGTGGCGTGGCGCAGAATGCGACGAATCAGCGCTTGGATCGTTGGCGGATTCGGGTGGTGAGTTCCTTGACGTGATCGAAGACCTCACGGCGTTCGGCCATCTCGCCCCGGATCTTCTTCTCGGCGTACATCACCGTCGTGTGGTCGCGGCCGAAGGCCTGGCCGATCTTCGGCAGCGAGAGGTCGGTGAGTTCCCGGCATAGATACATGGCGATCTGACGCGATTGCGCGAGGGCGCGGGTCTTGCCCGGTCCGCGTAGCTCCTCGACCGTGGTCTCGAAGTACTCGGCGGTCGCGGCCATGATCGCTGCGGTGCTGATCTGCATCGTGCCGGCATCGGAGATGAGGTCGCGCAGCACTATCTCGGCCAGCGACCTGTCGATCGTCGTCTTGTTCAGTGACGCGAACGCGGTGACCCGGATCAGCGCGCCTTCGAGCTCGCGGATGTTGCGCTCGATGCTGCTGGCGATCAGCTCGAGAACGTCATCTGGAACGTCGAGCCGATCCATCTGGGCCTTCTTGCGCAGGATCGCGATCCGTGTCTCGAGCTCCGGTGGCTGCACGTCGGTGATCAGGCCCCACTCGAATCGGGTGCGCAGTCGGTCCTCGAGAGTGGCCAGCTGTTTGGGTGGCCGGTCGGAGGAGATGACGATCTGCTTGTTCGCGTTGTGCAGCGTGTTGAAGGTATGGAAGAACTCCTCCTGGATGCCTTCCTTGCCCTCGATGAACTGGATGTCGTCGACGAGCAGAACGTCGATGTCGCGGTAGCTGCGCTTGAACGACGCCTTGCGGTCGTCGCGCAGCGAGTTGATGAAGTCGTTGGTGAATTCCTCGGTGGAGACGTACTTGACGCGCATGCCGGGGAACAGCCGCTGGGCGTAGTTGCCTGCGGCGTGCAGCAGATGCGTCTTGCCCAGACCGGACTCGCCCCAGATGAACAGCGGGTTGTATGCCCGTGCCGGCGCCTCGGCGATGGCCAGTGTCGCGGCGTGCGCGAAGCGGTTCGAGGCGCCGATGACGAATGTGTCGAAGGTGTAGCGCCGGTTGAGGTTGACCGCGGTGGCGTCGTCGGCAAGGGTGCTCGGCGACCGGCTGGAGAAGTAGGTGGGCCAGCTCTCCTCGGCGCTGGCGCGGGCCTCGAAGTCCTCGTCTACCTCGTCGATGTCGGCGGGCGTCGGGACGGCCGTCGATGCGTGGAGAGGGTCGTGGCCGTCATAGGTGTCGTCGGTTTCCTCGGTTCCGGGGTCGGCGATGCGCACACCTAGTTCGACGCGCTGGCCGAGCTGGCGGCTCAGTGCCGAGATGATCGGCTCGCGCAGGTGCCGTTCGATCTCGTTCTGCACGAACGGCGAGGGAACCGACAGAAGAGCAAACCCCTCGGTGATCACCAAAGGTTTGACGAGCTTCAGCCACGCTCGTTGCTGAGGGGTGAGGGTGGGCACGAAGGAGTCGCCGTTGAACGCTCCATGCGTCCCGCCGGGTTCGGGGCCGCGGTTGAGTTCGGCGACGACCGTGTTCCAGACGGCCACGAACGGGGGGTCGGGGTCAGCTGTCAAAGACGGGAACCCCCTCGAGGCCGATCCAGGGATGACTAATGGAACGAAGACGATCTGTCCACAAAGTTATCCACAGGTTGTGGAAACGGAACAGTCGTCGTCGTTGTGCTGTCTACCGGCGGGGAGGCCGCGATCCGAAGCGCGACACAGGGACGTCCTGTGGGCTCACGACTCGTCGGGGATCCTCGCCTGTTGTCTGTCGTCGCCGTTTCGTTATCGAATCGGCCTTGGCAGAAGCTAACAGTTTTCTGGGCGGGTGCCAACCGTTCTGCAACATTCCGCGGGCCATAATTTTCGCGCCGCGAAGTGGGTGACAGACGGTGCGGTTGTTACGGTTTGGGAAGCGGTCTGAGCAGGTTTGACCCAGCGAAATCTCGTCAGTACCCTCGAACAGTCGCCCGCAAGAGGTGATACGGCTGCGATCCGGAATCCTCCGGAGACCGCGCCGGCTAGCAAGCGAGACGGACGAGCTTACCAACGGCGACCGTGTCTGAACCGATGTGCAGGGTGATCGGATCGGGCTGCGGACGCCACGCAGACGAGGAGAGACAGCCGTGGCCAAGGGCAAGCGGACCTTCCAGCCGAACAACCGGCGCCGCGCGCGCGTGCACGGTTTCCGGCTGCGCATGCGGACTCGGGCCGGCCGGGCGATCGTGTCGAACCGCCGGGGCAAGGGCCGTCGCAAGCTCACTGCGTGATTCGCACGTGAGTTCACGCAGGGTCTAGAACGGTGCTTCCGGCGCGGTACCGGATGACGCGATCGACTGAATTCGGCACCACGGTCAGTAGAGGGGTGCGGGCTGTGCAGCCCGACCTCGTCGTGCACGCTTCGCGCGCGCCCGAATCCGACGGGCCACGTATCGGCCTGGTGGTCTCGAAAGCGGTTGGCGGCGCGGTGCAACGCCATCGCGTCGCGCGCCGAATCCGACACGTGGCCCGCACTATTGTGGACGAACTCGACCCCGCCGATCGGGTGGTGATCCGCGCGCTGCCGAGTAGCAGGCAGACCCCGTCGGCTCGTCTGGAGCAGGAGCTGCGCGCCGCGCTGTCCCGCGTGCGTGCCGGAAGCGGTGCGAACCGGTGAGGCGGATTCTGGGCTCGTCGAGGTCTATGGGTGTACGCACGGTGGTCTACCTGATCCAGCTGTATCGCCACACCATCTCGCCGCTGCGGCTGCCGACGTGTCGGTTCACCCCGACCTGCAGCCAGTACGCCGTCGACGCGCTGAGCGAGTACGGGCTGATGCGAGGCGGCTGGCTGGCGGTGGTCCGGCTGTTGAAATGTGGACCCTGGCATAAGGGAGGATGGGACCCGATACCGGAGCGGTCCGGCGACACGCACTCGTGTGCCGGCGCAGCCGAAGCCGATCGGGGCTCCGCAGACGTGGTCGGGGACAGCCCGGCATTGCGATCAGGAAGCGAGACGCGTGTTTAACTGGTTCAGCCTCGACATCATCTACTACCCGGTGTCGGCGATCATGTGGGTCTGGTACAAGCTGTTCGCCTTCCTCCTGGGCCCGTCCAACTTCTTCGCTTGGGCGCTGTCGGTGATGTTCCTGGTGTTCACCCTGCGCGCGATCCTCTACAAGCCCTTCGTCCGGCAGATCCGCACGACGCGGCAGATGCAGGAGCTGCAGCCGCAGATCAAGGCGCTGCAGAAGAAGTACGGCAAGGACCGCCAGCGAATGGCGCTGGAGATGCAGAAGCTCCAGCGCGAGCACGGGTTCAACCCGATTCTCGGATGCCTGCCGATGCTGGCGCAGATCCCGGTGTTTCTCGGGCTCTACCACGTGCTGATGTCGTTCAACCGAACCCAGACCGGTATCGGCCGGCTGGGGCTGTCGGTGGAGGAGAACCGCTCGCTAGGCAACTACGTGTTCAGCGCAACCGACGTCGGCAACTTCCTCGACGCCAACCTGTTCGGTGCGCCGCTGAGCGCGACGATGATTCAGCAGCACGGCCTGGAGGCCTTCACCGAGTTCAACCGTGCGGCCGTGATCGCGGTGGGCGTGCCCATCATGGTGCTGGCGGGCATCGCGACGTACTTCAACAGCCGCGCGTCAGTGGCCCGCCAAAGTCCGGAGGCCGCGGCCAACCCGCAGACCGCGATGATGAACAAGCTGGCGCTGTACGTGTTTCCGCTCGGCGTCGTCGTCGGCGGACCGTTCCTGCCGCTGGCGGTGATCATGTACTGGCTTGCCAACAACATCTGGACGTTCGGCCAACAGCACTACGTGTTCGGCAAGATCGAGAAGGAAGAAGAGGCGAAGAAGGTCGCCGCGCAGGAGCGGCAGGCGAAGAACGCGCCGCCCCCGGGGGCCAAGCCCAAACGCGATCGGAAGGCCAAGACCGCGGCACCCGAGAGCACCGACGGCGAGGCCATCCAGGCTCCCGAGAGCACCGACGGCGAGAGCGAGAACGGCGCCGCAGACGAGAAGCCGGCGAGCAGTAGCCGTCCCGGCAAGACCACCACCGGTGCGAGCAACCGCACGCCGCGCCCGGGCGCCAGTCCGAGACCCGGTGCGCGACCGAAGAAACGTAAACGTTGACACCCGAGGGTGTATCGAAGTGATGAGGAGGGGCAGTCATGACTGATGCTGAGACCGCGGAGCGCGGCGAGGACCTGGAGACCCCGACGGTCGTCGAGGAAGATCTGGAGGAGCGCTTGGTCGCCGAAGGCGAGATCGCCGGCGACTACCTCGAGGAGTTGTTGGACCTGCTGGACTTCGACGGCGACATCGATCTGGACGTCGAGGGCGATCGCGCGGTGGTGAGCATCGACGGCGGTGGCGACCTGAACAAGTTGGTCGGCCGCAAGGGCGAGGTGCTCGACGCGCTTCAGGAGCTGACCCGCCTCGCCGTGCACCAGAAGACCGGTGAGCGCAGCCGGCTGATGCTGGACATCGCGCGGTGGCGACGCCGCCGCCGTGACGAGCTGGCCGCGCTGGGGGAGAAGGTGGCGCGGCAGGTGCTGGAGACCGGTCAGCGCGAGGAGTTGGCACCGATGACGCCGTTCGAGCGCAAGATCGTCCACGACGCCGTGGCGGCCATCGATGGTGTGCACAGCGAAAGCGAGGGTGTGGAGCCGTCGCGTCGGGTCGTCGTGTTGGCCGACCGCGGCTGAAGTTACATGCGTGTAGTTCGCGGCGGCGCCCGGTCCGGGCGCGGGGATTCGGAGGCGGTTTCACGTGAAACATGGCGAGTTGCCGAGCACTCCGGACGTCGCCGCAGCCGTGTTCGGTCCGCGCCTGGCGTTGGCGGAACGTTACGCGGCCAGCCTGGCCGAGGCCGGCGTCGAGCGCGGGCTGATCGGTCCCCGCGAAGTCGAGCGGCTGTGGGACCGACACCTGCTCAACAGCGCGGCCGTTGGTGAACTGATCCGGCAAGGCTCCCGGGTTGCCGACATCGGTAGTGGCGCGGGCCTGCCCGGGATACCGTTGGCGGTGGCTCGGCCGGACCTGAAAATGACATTGATCGAGCCGCTTCTCCGGCGCAGCGACTTTTTGCGCGAGGTGGTGGATGAGCTCGAGTTGGAGGTGACGGTGGTACGCGGTCGGGCCGAGGAGCCGTCGGTGCGAACACAAGTGGGGGAGATGGACGCTGTTGTCTCCAGGGCGGTGGCATCGCTGGACAAGCTGGCGCGATGGAGTATCCCGTTGCTTCGTGTCGGCGGCGAGATGCTCGCGCTGAAGGGCGAGCGGGCCGAGGAAGAGATCCGCGACCATCGGCGTGTGATTGCGTCGCTCGGCGCGGCCGATGTAAGGGTGTTGAGGTGTGGCGCGGACTACTTGGTTCCTCCCGCGACGGTGGTCGTGGCTCGACGGCAGGAGGCGGTAGCGCACCGCCCGGCGGGTCGGAGGCGCGGGTGAGCCCAGAGCAGGGCGCGGCGCCGGACGCGACGACGGGATCACCTCCGGATGCCGGCCAGGTTTCACGTGAAACATGGGCCGAAGCGGCCGCGCCGGAGAGCGGCTGGACGGAGCCCGTCGGCCTGGACACCCCGATCGGTGCCGAGGCCGAACGTGCGGTTCGGTTGCTCCACGCCGCCGCCAGGGGCACACTGCCCCGGCCGGACCGGCAGCGGGTGTTCACGATCGCGAACCAGAAGGGCGGCGTCGGCAAGACGACCACCGCGGTCAACGTCGCGGCGGCGCTGGCCCTGCAGGGACTGCAGACGCTCGTGATCGACCTGGACCCACAGGGCAACGCCAGCACCGCGCTGGGTATCGAGCATCGCCCGGGCACACCATCGTCCTACGAGGTGCTGATCGGCGAGCTTCCGCTACGCGAGGCGCTGCAGCGAAGCCCACACAGCGAGCGCCTCTACTGTGTTCCCGCGACCATCGACCTGGCCGGCGCCGAGATCGAATTGGTCAGCATGGTCGCGCGCGAGGGCCGGCTGCGGAGCGCGCTGGCCGGCCTGCACGACTACAACTTCGACTACGTCTTCATTGACTGCCCGCCGTCGCTGGGCCTGCTGACCATCAACGCGTTCGTCGCCGCGCCCGAGGTGCTCATCCCGATCCAATGCGAGTACTACGCGTTGGAAGGCGTGGGCCAGTTGATGCGCACCATCGAGATGGTCAAGGCCCACCTCAATCCGGCGCTCGATGTGTCAACGGTGATCCTGACGATGTACGACGGACGGACCAAGCTGGCCGATCAGGTCGCCTCGGACGTCCGCTCCCATTTCGGCGACAAGGTGCTGCGCACCGTCATCCCGCGCAGTGTGAAGGTGTCCGAGGCGCCGGGCTACGGAATGACGATCCTGGACTACGACCCCGGATCGCGCGGGGCGATGAGCTACTTGGACGCGAGCCGCGAAATCGCGGAGCGCCGATGAGCGCTTGCGCGAAGAGCAGAGGACACCGATGAGCGCTTGCGCGAAGAGCAGACGGAAAAGCATGAACCGACACGACCGCTGAGTGCTTGCTCGAACAGGAGACCGGACATGACCCAACCCACCCGCAAGCGCAGCGGCCTCGGCCGGGGCCTCGCCTCGCTCATCCCCACCGGACCGGCCGACGGCGACCCGTCGTCCTCGTTCGGTCCCCGCATGGGTGACGCCGCCGCCGATGTCGTCATCGGTGGACCGAGCGGCGCCCCGACGGACGGCGCCCCTGTCGGCGCCGTGTACCGGGAGGTCGACCCGTCGTCGATCGAGCCGAATCCGCGCCAGCCGCGCCAGGTCTTCGACGAAGAGGCGCTCGCCGAACTCGTGCACTCGATCCGCGAGTTCGGGCTCATGCAGCCGATCGTCGTTCGCGCCCTGACCGATCCGCAGCCGGGTGCCGCGCGCTACCAACTCGTCATGGGGGAGCGGCGTTGGCGCGCCGCCCAGGAGGCCGGCCTGACCGCCATCCCGGCGATCGTCCGCGAGACCGGCGACGACAACATGCTGCGCGATGCGCTGCTGGAGAACATCCACCGCGTTCAGCTCAATCCGTTGGAAGAGGCGGCAGCCTATCAACAGCTGCTCGACGAGTTCGGCGTCACGCACGATGAACTGGCGGCCCGCATCGGGCGGTCCCGCCCGCTGATCTCGAACATGATCCGGCTGTTGCGCCTGCCCATCGCGGTGCAGCGGCGCGTCGCCGCCGGCGTACTGTCGGCCGGCCATGCGCGGGCTCTGCTGTCTTTGGAGGGCGGCCCGGAGAAGCAGGAGGAGCTCGCCGCGCGCATCGTCGCCGAGGGACTCTCGGTGCGGGCGACCGAGGAGGCCGTGACGCTGGCCAACCGCGCCGGGCCGGGCACCCCGTCGGCGCCCAAGCGCAAGCCGATCAGCATGCCGGGGTTGCAGGACGTTGCTGAACGGCTGTCGACGGCCTTCGACACGCGGGTCACGGTGAGCCTCGGCAAACGCAAGGGCAAGATCGTGGTGGAGTTCGGATCGGTCGACGACTTGCAGCGCATCGTCGAGTTGATGAACGCGTCCGAGGCCTGACCGACGACACGCGGTAATTACGTCACTGTGACACCGGGCCCGCTCCGTCCGCCGACCAGAAAGAAAACTGCTGTGTGGCAACGACTTTCGTACTCGCTCCGCGCGGGCGGGGGTGTGCGGACGGAAAGGAGGCCGGCTCCGCCGCGGCCTTCTATCCTGGAGGGGCAACCGCGCATGTCCGCATCGCGCAGGACCCGGGGAGTCTAGTGTCGGCACGAATCACGCCCCTGCGGCTCGAGGCGTTCGAGCAGCTGCCCAAGCACGCCCGGCGGTGCGTGTACTGGGAGGTCGATCCGCTCACTCTGGCCGCCGACGACCAGCTGTCCGACCCCGAGTTCGAGAAGGAAGCGTGGCTGTCGATGGTCATGCTCGAGTGGGGCTCGTGCGGACAGCTCGCGGTGCAGTGCCCACCCGATGTCGACGGCGAGCTCGGGGTGCTCACCGGTGACGAGGCCTGCCTCGGCTACGCCTTCTATGCGCCACCGGGCGCAGTGCCGCGCGCCCGGCACTTTCCGACCGCGCCGGTGAGCGCCGACGCCGTGTTGCTCACCTCGCTCGGGGTGGAGTCCGGCGCGGACGCCGAGGGGATCCCGCGCAGCTTGATCGCAGCGGTCGTCGGCGATCTGGTGCGCCGCGGTGCGCGCGCACTGGAGGCCTTCGGGCACACCGCCGAGGTCAGTGAACTGCACGAGCCGGGCGTGATGACGCCGGCCCTGCGACCCGTCGTCGAGGTGCTGGGGGATTGTTCGGTCGAGCAGTGCACGCTCGACGCCGATCTGCTGCGTGACTCGGGCTTCGTCGTGGTGGCACAGCACCGCTACTTCCCGCGGCTGCGGCTCGAGCTCGAACAGGGGCTGGGCTGGAAGGCGGATGTGGAAGCGGCGCTGGAGCGGTTGTTGGAGGCCGCGCAGCTGCAGCAGCCGGTGGGAGCGGGCGCAAGCCCCTACCGGTGATTACGAAGGGCTGACCCGGCCGGCCTGTTCCACCGACAGCTCGTGGGCCAACAGCTCGGCGAACGTGAAAGTTCCTGTGGGCCGGTCGTTCTTGCCGAGCAGATAGAGCCGCTTGACCGCTGCCAGGATGCCCTCGGCGACCGAGTCGCGGGTGTGGGTGGAAACCAACATGGCGCGGTCACGCGGGTTGGTGATGTAGCCGACGTCGACCTGTACGGTGGCCATCCGGGTCAACCGCAGCAGATCCCAGGTGCGCCCGTGTGTCCGGCAGTCGCGTAAACCGGTGCGCGCCACGACTTCTCGCTGGATGAAGTCGGCCAGATTGCGCCCGATGGTTGAGACCGAACCGTGCGAGTTGCCGAAGTGGAACGACGCCACGCCGTTGGCGGCCGGACTGGCCTGGGCGGCGCAACGAAGGCTGATCATCAGGTCGGCGCCGACGGTGTTGGCGGTCGCGGCGCGTTCGGCGTCAGACGGTGCGCGGTTGGCCGGATGCGACAGGAACGTCTCCATACCGATCGCGGTCATACGACCCTCGAGCCGACTGGCCAAGTCCCACAGAATGTCCGACTCGCTGATCGGGCCGCCAGGGCCCTGCATGATCAAGCCGTGGTCGTCGCCTCCGCGGCCCGGGTCGATGATGATGCGCTTGCCGGATAGCCGAGGGCCGGAGGTGCGGACCAGCTCCTCCTCCCGGATCGCGTGCGGCGAGCCGCCGGTCACGCGGGAGCCCAGAAAGTACAACGAGCGCAACGTCTCCGGCCCGCAGATCCCATCCGGGTACAGGCCGTACTCGCGCTGGTACGACATCAGCGCGTTGTGGGTGGTCAGACCGAAGTGGCCGTCGACGAGGCCGGTGTAGAACCCGAGGTCCTGCAGCCGCGCTTGCAGAGTGGCCACGTCGTCGCCGAACATCGGCGCACCGAAGTGATGGCTCAACGTGCGCGCGCCGAGGCGGTACGAGGCCTCCTTGAGCGCGCGGTAGGTCGCCTCCCCGACGATCCCGTCGACGAGCAGACCGCGGTGCTGTTGGAAGGCGCGGACTGCATGGTCGAGTTCGTCGTCGAAGGCGTCCACCGCGACGTGCTTTCCGGTGGTGAGCTCCTCGTCGGGGTCGGCGAGCATGCCCAGAGCGGCCAGCGCAGCCCTGATCTCGGTGACCGCACCTCCGCGGTCACCGCGACGCAGACTGGACATATGCGGCCTTTCGGACACGGTGGTCAGCTGTGCGACGGCGCTGACGCTACTGACAGGCTCGCACGATTGTCGCAGACGACGCGCTCATTCAAGAAAACCCCAGGCCGGTGTCCGCGCGCCGAATGGGGGAGCGAAAGGACGCCTAGACGACGTCGCCGAGCTCGCGCAGCAGCGCAGCCTTGCCCTTCGCGCCCACGATGCGCTTGACCGGCGCGCCGTCCTTGAAGACGATGAGCGTTGGGATCGACACGACCTGGAAGTCGCGCGCCGTGGCGGGATTGGCGTCCACGTCGAGCTTGGCGACCGTCAACTGCCCGGCCTTCTCGGCGGCGATCTCCTCGAGCACCGGGGCGATCATCTTGCACGGACCGCACCACGTGGCCCAGAAGTCCACGAGTACCGGTGTGCTGCTGGACAGCACGTCGGCCGAGAACGAGTCGTCGGTCACGGCGACGGTTTGTGTGGTGGCGTCAGCCATAATGATTGCTCCTGTCAGACGGGGGCGGATGCCTCTTCATCGCTTGGGCCGGAACCGATTTCGGCCAGCCAACGCTCGGCGTCGATGGACGCCGAACAGCCGGTGCCCGCAGCCGTGATGGCCTGGCGGTAGACGCGGTCGACGAGATCGCCTGCGGCGAAGACACCTTCGATCGACGTGCTGGTGGTCCCGGCCTGTACCAACACGTACCCGTCGGCGTCGACCTCGACCTGGTCGCGCACCAGTTCAGAACGCGGATCGTGGCCCACCGCGACGAAGACACCGGTCACGGCCATCTTCGACTCCTCACCGGTGACGTTGTTGCGCAACCGAACTCCGCTGACCTTGGGGCTGCCCTCGATCTCGACGACCTCGGTGTCGGTGAGGAACGTGATCTTCTCGTTGGCCCTGGCGCGTTCCAGCATGATCCGCGAGGCACGGAACTCCGCGCGACGGTGCACCAGCGTGACGCTGCGCGCGAAGCGGGTGAGGAAGATGGCCTCCTCCATCGCGGAGTCGCCACCGCCGACGACGATGATGTCCTCGTCGCGGAAGAAGAAGCCGTCGCAGGTGGCGCACGTGCTCACGCCCATGCCCAGCAGCGTGTCCTCACCCGGCACGCCGAGGTGGCGCGCCGCCGCGCCCATCGCCAGGATGACCGCGCGCGCCCGGTAGGTTTCCCCGCCGACGGTGACGGTCTTGACCGGGCCGTCCAGCGAGACGGCGTCGACGTCCTCCATGCGCAGATCGGCGCCGAAGCGCAGCGCCTGCTCGCGCATCTCGTCCATCAGCTCGGGGCCGGTGATGCCGTTGCGGAAGCCCGGGAAGTTCTCCACTTCGGTGGTGGTCATCAGCGCGCCGCCGAACTGGGTGCCCTCGAAGACCAGCGGGGTCAGTTGGGCCCGGGCGGCGTAGATCGCCGCGGTGTATCCGGCCGGGCCGGAGCCGATGATGATCAGGTCATGAACCGGTGAGGTGGTGGTCATGAGCGCCTTTCTGCCGATGGTGGTCGGCACGGGTACAAACACCAGCCTAGGCAGTGATGTTCCCGCGATGCTCCCGGACGTCCCCGGAGCGCACCGTCCGTCAGACTACGGTCGCGCCACCTCGGTTTCGGCTGATGACCCGCTGTGACCCGCGCCGCAGTCCGGCGACACCAGCAGCGCGGTGACGGTCTCGGGCGAGTTCCCCGGCAGCACCAGCACGACACCGGCCGGGCCGGCACCGGCGATGGGCCGGGCGCCCAGCAGCGGCGTGGCCGGCGGGTAGCCGAGCCCGGCCAGGCAGGCCCGGCGCCGAGCCTCGTCGGACAGCGGCCCGTAGGCGGGCGCGGTGGTCAGCAGGGCGGTGATGTCGGGCTCAGTGAGCGGGAACGGCGCGGCCGGCTGGGAAACGGTGATGCTGTGAGCCGTCGGACCGGCAGGGAACCGGGAGGACGGCCCGTGAGCCAGCATCGACGCCCCGACCACCACCCCGGCCAGCGCCGCAGCCAGCCCGATGAGCAGGCCGAGCAGCTGACGACGGCGCAGCCGCGGCCGCGGCATGGAGTGCGCGGGCGGCGCGCCACGCAACGTGGCGCCGATGCGCGCCGTGACCTCCGCGGGGACCGCTGGCGCGGACCGTCCGTCTCGCCCGAGAAGCGCCAGCTCCCGGCGGACCCGTTCGGTCGCCGGATCCGCGCCGTCGTCGGTGTCCATCGCTAGCCAGTTTCCACCACGAAGCGTTGGACGGTCGGCAGGCCGGCCCGGTTCCACCGGTTCAATCGCGATTGCCCGCAGCGGCCCCGAGGTCCAGGAAGTCCAGCGCCTCGGCGAGCCGGGCCCTGGCCCGCGAGCAGCGGCTCTTGACCGTGCCCGCGGGGATGCCGAGCATGCGCGCCGTCTCGGCGACCGAGTAGCCCTGCATGTCGACGGCCACCACCGCCGCCCGCTGCTCGATGGGCAGCCGCATCAACGCGCGTTCGACGACGATCGCGGTGTCGACCTGCGGGGCAGGGTCGCCGATCGGACACGCCTCGGATGCGGGCAACGCCTCGGTGGGGCGAATCTTGTTGCGCCGCAATCGGT
This sequence comes from Mycobacterium sp. IDR2000157661, assembly GCF_022317005.1. Classification (NCBI taxonomy): domain Bacteria; kingdom Bacillati; phylum Actinomycetota; class Actinomycetes; order Mycobacteriales; family Mycobacteriaceae; genus Mycobacterium; species Mycobacterium sp. IDR2000157661. The sequence continues at coordinate 1,710,867 of NZ_CP081006.1, read as the reverse complement.
CCAGGCACGCGTTTACCACAATGCGGTACAGCCAGCTGCTGACCGCCGAATCGTGCCGAAACGCCGGTGCCTTGCAGTGCGCCTTGAGCATCGCATCCTGCAGCGCGTCGGCGGCGTCCTCGGGGTTGTGGCTGGTGATGCGGGCGAGCCGGTACAGCTGGCGGTGGTGCCGGTAGAACAGCTCCTCGAAGGCGTACCGGTCGCCTGCGATGTGCGCGGCGAGCAACTCCGCGTCACTGCGCTGCCGCTCGGCCTCAAAGGTGCCCACAGCCGAACATTAAGCTGCCGCGCGGACCTGTCCCGACACATATTCCGGCGGCTGGGGATGGACCGCCGCACCCGCTAGGACGCGGCCCGCACCGTGATCTCGGCGATGTCGGAGCGGCTCGCGCCGTCGACCTGGCCCAGTGTGGACACCCACACCAGCAGGTTGGACGTCGGCGCGGCGGCGTCGACCTTGACGGTGTTCTCGCCGGGCTGCAGCTGGGTAGTAGGCGTGAGCACGGTGGTGTCCTCCAGCGACGACGGCGTCGGGGTACTCGCCGAGCGGATCTCCACCGCGGTGCCAGCGCTGTTCAGGTCGATGTCCACCTCACCGACCGTGGTCGGTTGCGGCAGTTCCAGCATCAGCCCGACGCCGTTCTTGAAGTTGGGGAACGGCACCGGATCGGTATAGGTGTCGATCGGCCACACCGTGGTGTCGTCGCCGTCGATCGCCAGCGGCGCCAGCGCGGGCGCATCGGCGCCACCCTCGGGGGAGAAGACTGTGGCTTCAACGGGTTGCACGACGTTGCCGACCGCCCCGTCGGCCGACTCGGACGTCGTCGGCGCGTTCAGCCCCAGCTGGTCGCCGCCGAGGCCGTCGCCGACGTCACCGAAGATCCGGCTCAGCACGGTGGCCAGCGCGATCAACGCGACCACGATGATGGCTCCGCCGACGCCCAGCCCGATCATCAGGGCCTTGCGGCGGCGCGCCTGGAGCTCGGGGTCCTCGTCGGTGGCCGCCCGGACCCGCGGCGCGGCGCGCTCGGGCTCGTCGACAGGCGAGATCAGCTCGGTGCGGTCGGCGATCGCCGTCGCCTGCTGCAACAGGTTCAGCAGGGTCGGCGCGCTACGGATGCCGCCGCCCTCCTGAACCGCGCGGGCCGCGGCCGCCGAGATCTGGAACGGAATGTGGCGGTCCACCGCCCGCGGCTCGATCGCCTGGCCGGCGGCGTCGAGTTCGGCCGGCTCCAGCCCGCTGGGTGTGCCGGGCTCCTCCAGCGGCCAGCGGTTGACCAGCAGCGCGTACAGCGCGGCGCCGATGCCGCGGATGTCGTCTTCGGGGGTTGCGCCGCTGAGGGTGGCGGGAAAGGCCAGTGCGACGTCACCCTCGATGCTCACCCGCACCCGGCTGGGGTGGTCGATGGACAGCGCGACGCCCGACCGGTGCGCGGCCTCGGCCGCGGCGGCCAGCGACTGGATCGCCCTGGCGCCGCCGATGGGGGAGGGCGACGTCTCGGCCACTTCGGTCAGCGACCCGCCGCGGATCCACTCCGAGACCACGAGCCCGCCGGAGCCGGTGTTGGCCACGTCGAGCACCCGGGCGATGCCGGGCATGTCGATGCGGCTGAGCTTCTGCGTGCGCGCCAGGATGTCGCGTAGCTCGTCGTCGGGCAGGGTGTTGTCGGGGTCGATGAACGTCAGCGCGACCTGGCGGTCCAGTGCGGTGTCCAACGCCTGCCAGAACTGCAGGGCGGGCGGCCCGCCGTGGAACACCAGCAGCCGGTAGCGCCCGCCGCCGATGACCGCCCCCGGGATGAGGTGGACGTCCTCGTCGGAGGTGGCGGCTTCGATGGCCGGTTCTTGGGGCGGGTCGAAGGCCAGCGGCTCGCGGGTGGGATCGCCGCCGTAGTCGGCGGGCGGCCGGCCCGACACCGGGATACGGGAGGTTCCTCGATCGTCGGGTCGAGCATCGGGCTTCTCGTCGGACCCGTGATCGGGCGCCGGCACGTCGGGCTGGAAGTCGTCGGCGGCCACCTCGCCGGTGCCCGAGGTGCCGGCCGGGTCGCTGCCCCGCAACGGGAGTTTGGTGGTCGCGGTGCTGTCCGGACTCGACGCGGAGCCGCCTGCGGGTTCGTCGCTCACCGCTGGTCCTTTCGGCATCGGCTCCCCGGCAACGGGGCCAGGGGGTCCACGCCGGACGGTCGGCGGGCTGTGACGCCGCCCTGACGCGAACGAATTGCTCTGATCAGGGTACGTGAGTGGTTCTCGGGGCCGCGGGCGGTCGGGAGCCGTCGGCGACGGAGCGGCAACCGACGCGTGCGAGCCCGGACGCGGGCTGAGACGCCGACCGAGACGCCGCTGCACCCACGCCAGCGCGCTCAGAGCATCGGGCACCTTCGCGGCCAACAACACCCCGGCGATGATCGGCACCATGATCAAGCCGAGTGCCAGCAACCGCAGCAGTGACCCGGCGCCGCCCCAGTCACGGGTGAGCTCCTCGAGGCCGAGCAACTGGTCGGCCACGTGGGCGGTCATGCCCGCGATGAGCGACGCGGCGATGGTCACCAGGATGGTGCGGACCACCTGCAGGTTGATCAGCCGCCCGTCGGGCGGGTCGAGGTTTGCGCGCAGCAGGAAGTAACCGACCGTCGCGCCGGCCAGGAAACCGAGGCCGTTGGCGGTGCCGAGGTAACCGGCGACCAGTTCGGGATCGTCGGCGACAAGCGGCGCGATCAGCGAGGCGATGATCTTCACCGTCGTGATCACGACGACCAACAGGATCGGCGTCCACGGCTGCTGCCTGGCGTAGAACACCCGAAGCTGAAGCAGCACAAGGGCATACGGAATCAACGTGAATGCCGACAGGGTGATCGCCATGCCGAGGTAGGCGGCGTCGACCTGGCCGAAGTTGCCGTAGGCGAACAGCGCGACGCCGATGGCCGGCCCGCCCACGGTCATCAACGCCACGATCGGGATCAGGGTCACCATCGTCAGCCGGGTGGCCAGCGACAGGTCGGCCAGTACGGCGGGGGTGTCGTCGGCGGCGGCGTTTCGGCTCAACCGAGGCATCACGACCGTCAGCACCGTCACGCCGATCATGCCGAATGGCAGCATCAGCACCAGCCACGTGTAGTTGTAGATCGCCGGTCCGGAAGCCGCTGCGCCTGCGGCGATTCGGTTGCCGACGATCAGGCCGATCTGGCTGATCAGCACGTAGAGCACCATCGCGGCGGCCATCGCGCCGAACTGCTTCATCCGGTCGTCGACGCCCCACAGCGGGCGCAGGCTGATGCGTTCCCTCCGGATGGCCGCCAGCAGCACCAGCACCTGCGTCACCGTGCCGAGCGTCATCCCGATGCCCAGCACCAGCAGCTTGGCGTTGCCCATCTGCACCGGATCGACCGAGAGCTCGCCGGGCACCGCGACGTACAGGCCGAGCGTGACAAGGGCCACCAGGTTGTTGCACACCGGCGCCCACGCCGGCGGCCCGAACACGTTGCGGGTGTTGAGGATTGCCATGAACACCGACGACAACCCGTAGAACAGCACCTGCGGCAGCAGCAGGTAGGCGAAGGCGGTCGTCAGGTCGCGGTTGACCTCGGGATGGGTGCCCAGCATCAGCCCCACCAGCAGCGGTGCCGACGCCACCGCCAGCGCGGTCGTCATCAGCAACAACGTCGTGGCGAGGGTGACCAGGCGGCGGACGAACGCGGTGCCGTTGTCGGGGTCGTCGCGTTCGGCGCGCGCCAGCACCGGAACGAAGATCGCCGTGAATGTCGCCTCCAGCACCAAGGCGGCGATCAGGTTCGGCAACTGGTAGGCCACCGAGAAGGCACTGGACAACGCGGCGCCCAGGATCGTGGCGAGCAACACGATGCGCGCGAAGCCGGTAAGCCTGCTGACCAGCGTGGCGACTGCCATTCCCCACGACCGCGACACCACCGCGGCGTCGGTCAACTCCGGTCGTCCTGCGCCGCGGCGGGGCGCGGGTCCGCGGCGCAACCGCGGCGGTGGCTGGCGCGGTGCTCCGCGCGGCGGTGGCGGGTAGGCGGTGGGCATGGGCCGGGTGGGCCGGGGCGGTGCAGGAGGCATCCGGATGGGGCGGTCCACCCGCGGGGTCGGTTGGCGCGGTCCGCCTGGCCCTGTGGTGCTCACGTCCGCCCGCCGCGCGGACGGTCGCGTCCGGCCCGGCTCAGTGTGTCGGCCGGTTCGTCCTCGTAGCGCAGCGCGACCTCGAGCGGGTCGGGGCGGTCGAGGTCGGCCGGGTCGGGTTGGCCGCGGAAGCGATGCCAGAGCCTGCGGCCGGCCAGCAGCACGAGAACGGCCCCAGCCGACAGCGTGATGAAGAACAGCACTTTGCCGTAGGCGTTCGAGTGCACCGAAAGGCGGACCGGGTCGCCCAGCGGCAGTCCGTCGGCGGTGCGCAGCGCGACGTCGACGGCGAATCGCTGGGTGAAGTGCACCTCGATCGGCACCCGCAGCGGCAGGTAGCCCGGGGGCAGTTCGATCTCGCCCATCTCGGTGACCGTCATGCCCGGCGGCGCGTCGACGTCCAGTCGCACGCGGATCGGCACCGGTAAGTCGTTGCGCAGCGCCAACGGCAGCGGGCTCCGCTCGGTGGCCAGCGTGTAGGCGCCGCCCGGGTTGACGACGGTGACCGCCCCGAACAGGTCGTCGACCGTGGCGCCGACGGTGGTCAGGCGCTGTTGGGCGAGCCCGTTGCGGCTCTCGGGCGGCACCGACTGGCTCAGTGCGCGCAGCATGTCCTCGCGCAACGGCGCCGTGTACCCGTAGCCGGTGAGCCCGGTGCGGGTGTCGGTCGTCAACGCCGCCGTCAGCCCCCACAACCGGCCGGTCACCGCGGCGATGCCCGACACCACCGCGTCGTCGATGCGACCGTCGGGGTCGCCCAGTTCATCGCCGGGCAGCGGCGCCGTCTCCGCCGGCGGGGCCGCGGTCGCTTCGGCGATGACGGCGGCGAGGGGCCGCGGCTGGGCCAGCCCGGCGTTGATGGCGGTGGCCACCGCGGTGAAGACCGCGCGTGCGTCGTCGGGTCGCAGATCCCAGACCAGGGGCGGCATCAGAATCTGGTTGCGCGGCTCGACCTCGGGATTGAGCCCGCGCCACAGCACCGCCCCCAACGCGTTCTGCCTGCGCGCCACCGCCGAGTCGTGGTGCGCCGGGACCTCCAGGGACGGGGCGGCATATGACGGCGCGACGGGGTCGGCACCGGCACCGGCCAGCGCCGCGCCGACCGCCGGATCGAAGTGCGCGGCGACGAGCTGCGGGCTGTAACGCACCGGTGACGTGTCCGGGGCCCGCGACGCCGAGCCGTCGTCGGTCTGCGGCTGGGCGGCCGCGATCGCAACCGTCGGGCGCTGCTCGGACAAGAGGCGGACCGCGGGACCGGTCAGCGGGCCGTCGCCGACGAGGCTCGCCCCGCGGACCGAGGCGACGCCGAGGATCTGGTCGACGATGTCGCCTGCGATGCTGGTGGCGATCGCGCTCAGGCCGCGGTCCCCGACGCGGCGCAGTGCGTCGAGGTCGGCCTGCGCGTAGATCGTCGGCGCGACGCACATCCGGGCCGCCAGCGCCTTGAGCCGGTTCAGCCACGCGATCGCGGCGTCCTGCCCGGTGCCGGGGCGGGTGGGCGTGCCGCGACCGGCGTCGGGTCCGTCGTTGACGACGTAGCCGCTGGTCATCGCGTTGACGGTGACCAATAGGTCCGGGTCGACGGCCAGGCAGGTCGCCGCCCGCACTCTGCCGTCGGGGTCCACCTGCGGGCTGGTGGCGAACTCGGCCGCCGATAGCAGGGTGTCGAGGCGGCCGCCGGGGGCCAGCGCCTCCGCGAGCTCGTCGTCGATGAGCCGCACCGGCGTCGTGCCCCCGGGTGCGCCCGCCGCGAGCCGCGGCCGGTCGGCGAGCGGCCACAGCAGCGTCGTCTGGACCGGGCGGGAGGTGTCCGGGGCCCTGACCCCGGTCATCGCGTCGTCGGCCGCGTCGTCGGCCGGGTCGGGCGGCACCCCGAGCACCGGCAGCAGGAAGCGCGCATCGTCGAGGCGGGCGGGTGCCCCGTAGTCGGGGGTGCCGTTGACGTTGACCATCAGTGGGTACACGCCGGGCTGTTCGATGCCCAGCGACGGCCGGTCCGTCGCCCGCAACGGGTAGGAGAGTGTGAACGGGACTTCTTGTCCCCGAGACAGCTCGGGGGTCAGCGTGGTGAAGTCACCGACGGGCTGGAACTGGTCGACGTCGCCGGTGAGGTTGGTGCGCAGACCCGTCGAGGCGGCCACGGCGGCGGCGTCCTCGAGCCGTACCACCACGTCGCGCACCAGCCGGTCACCGACGTTGAGGACGGTGCCGGTCACCGTAACCGTTGGCGCGCTGGTGGTGGTCACCACGTCGGGGCTGACGGTGTCGATGCGCACCTGCAGGAACGGCGTCGTGCCGGGTTGACCGGCCGCGGCGCGGGGGATCGCGACCGGCACGACGGTCAGTGCCAGCAGTGTCAGCGCGGCCAGCAGCCGCAGCAACGCGGCGGAGGCCCTGGGCCGCGGAGCCGCCGCGGAGGAGGTCACGGGCCCTGTCCGCAGCCGTTCGTCCGCCGGCCGGGCTCCCGATCTGTCCACTCGTCCTTGCGCCCGTCGGAGGGCAGGTGCCCCCACCGCTCCGCCCCCCGGGACGGTTGCGCAGGTCCGTCGGGACGACGGCGGGTGTGCGAATGGGTCTGTGGTCGCCGCCGCGGTGCCGACCGGGGTAGCGGCGGCAGTGCCGCGGGACCGTCGTTGTGCAGCTTGTCGATCAGTTCACCCGCTACCTCGGCGAGCCGCCGCTCGTCGGCATAGGCCAGCCGCGACGGCAGCTCCCTGAGCGGCACCCAGGCCACCTCGGTGACCTCGAGGTCCTCGTCGGAGAGCTCGCCGCCGAGGAACCGCATGAGGTAGTGGTGCACCGTCTTGTGCACCCGGCGTCCTTCGGTGACGAACCAGTAGTCGATGCTGCCAAGCGCGGCGAGCACGCTGCCCTGGACGCCCGTCTCCTCGGCGACTTCGCGGACCGCGGTCTGTTCGGCGGTCTCACCCATCTCGATGTGGCCCTTGGGCAGCGACCAGAGCATGCGGCCGCGCCGGTCGATGCGTCCGATCAACGCGGCGACCTGGCGTTCCTTTGGGCCGTCGATGCCGTCGATGACCAGCCCGCCCGCCGACGTCTCGTGAACGGTGCGCAGCCGGTCCGGCGGTCTGCGGGGCCGTGACTTCTTCGACTGGCCGCCGTTGGTGTTTGCCGGGGCGGCGTTGTGGTGCGGCCCGGGCACGGGACGGCCCTGCTCGGCTGCGGCCTCGGGCGGACCGGCCGCGCGCCGGCCGCGACGGCGCCCGCGGCGCCGTCGTGGTTTGGCCTGTTCGCCGTCCGACACCCAAGCGATAGTAGCTGCCACACACATTTACCCCGTCCGCGCGCACGGGTCGTGACTGAGCCGTTGCACATTCGTGTACTCGCGTGAGGCTTTCCCACGGTCCGGGGGCCGCTTGATCGTCGCCTGACCGGGTCTGGTGGTCAGGCTCCTCAACGCGGCCCGGGGGCCGCTTGATCGTCGCCTGACTAGGCTGTCCGAACGTGCCCGAATCCCCGACCGACGCCGAACTGCTTGCCACCGCGCAAGTCGCGCTGAACCGTCACGGTGACGTGCTGCGCGAGATCGGCCGGGTGTTCGCTGAGGCCGGACACGAACTGCACCTCGTCGGCGGCAGCGTGCGCGACGCGCTGCTCGACCGGCCGCTGACGGATCTGGACTTCACCACCGACGCACGGCCCGACCAGATGCAGCGGTTCCTGCGCGGGTGGGCCGACGCACTGTGGGACACCGGCATCGAGTTCGGCACACTCGGCGTCGGCAAGGGTGGCCATCGCCTGGAGATAACCACGTTCCGCGCCGACACCTATGACAAGGTCTCTCGCCATCCGGAGGTGCGCTTCGGCGACAACCTGCACGACGATCTGGTGCGGCGCGACTTCACCGTCAACGCGATGGCGGTGCGCATCACGGCCGACGGACCCGCCGGCTTCGAAGACCCACTGGGCGGGCTGGCGGCTCTGCGCCGCCGCGAGATCGACACGCCCGCCGCCCCGGAGGTGTCGTTCGGCGACGATCCGCTGCGCATGCTGCGCGCTGCGCGGTTCGTGTCGCAGCTGGAGTTCACCGTCGCGCCGCGAGTGCTGGCCGCGATGCGGGAGATGGCGCCGCAGCTGGGCCGCATCGCCGCCGAACGGGTGGCCGCCGAACTGGACAAGCTGCTGCTGGGCGCCGACCCGGTGGCCGGCGTCGACCTGATGGTGCAGACCGGCCTGGGGGAGGTGGTGTTGCCGGAGGTGGGCGCAATGCGGATGGCCATCGACGAGCACCACCAGCACAAGGACGTCTACTGGCATTCGCTGACGGTGCTCAAGCAGGCGATCGCCCTCGAGGACGGTCCCGGGGGGCAGGAAGGCGGTCCGGATCTGGTCTTGCGATGGGCGGCGCTGCTGCACGACATCGGCAAGCCCGCGACCCGCAGGCACGAGCCCAACGGCGGCGTGAGCTTCCACCACCACGAAGTGGTGGGAGCCAAGATGACGCGCAAGCGGATGCGAGCGCTGAAGTACTCCAAGCAGATGATCGAGGACGTATCCCAGCTGGTCTACCTGCATCTGCGGTTCCACGGCTACGGCGGCGGCAAGTGGACCGACTCGGCGGTGCGCCGCTATGTCACCGACGCGGGACCGCTGTTGCCCCGGCTGCACAAGCTGGTGCGCGCCGACTGCACGACCCGCAATCAGCGCCGCGCCGCGCGGTTGCAGGCCAGCTACGACGAACTCGAGGAACGAATCGCCGAACTGGCCGCCAAGGAGGACCTCGCACGGGTACGCCCGGACCTCAACGGCAACGAGATCATGGAGATCCTCGGCATTCCGGCCGGACCGCAGGTCGGTGAGGCGTGGAAGTACCTCAAGGAACTGCGGCTGGACCGCGGCCCGCTGTCACACGAGGAAGCGATCGACGAATTGGTCAAATGGTGGAACGCCAAGGGGCAGCGAAACGTCTGACCGGGCATGGACTACTGCCTCGGTGATGGCGACGGCTCGGCCACCATGTGGACCGCCGCGCCCGACGTGGACATCGACGGCGACGGCGGCTTCGACGCGGTGGGCCTCGACTTCGACGGCGACGGCCTCGTCGACGACGCGATGGCCGACCTCGACGCCGACGGCCTCGCCGAGCACCTGGTGCGCGACCACACTTCCGACGCCGGCGCCAGGGCGTACTTCACCGACGACGGCACGGGCACGTGGGCGGTCGCGGTCGACCGCGGAGGTGCGTTGCGGTGGTTCGGTCTCGACGGGGTCGAGCACGCCGGTGGACCGCTCGTCGACCTCGACGGTGACGGGGACGCCGACGAGCGGCTCCTCGACACCGACGGCGACGACCTGGCCGACCGCGCGGTGAGCCCGGGACTGGCCTTCGTCGACGCCGACGCCGACGGCCGGTGGGACGTCAGGCTGACCGACGGCGACGGCGACGGGTTGGCCGACGCGGCCGGGTCGCCTTAGCCGCGGCCGGGTCCCGGTGGGCCCGCGAACGCCTGCGCGATGTCAAGCCACTGCTCGGCGTCCACGCCCCGCGCGCTCACCTCGAGATCGGCCCGCGGTCTGCGCTGGGTGACGAGCATGCAGAAGTCCGCGGCCGAACCCGTCACGCGCTGTTCGGCGTCCTCGGGTCCCCAGGCCCAGGTGTCGCCGTCGGGCGCGCGCAGTTCGACCCGGAACGGTTCGGCGGGGGGCTGACGGCCGTTGACGACGAACGCGAAGTCGCGAGTGCGCACCCCGATGTGGGCGATCGACCGCAGCCGGGCGGTCGTAGGCCTGGACACCCCCAGCGCGTCGGCGACGTCGAGACCGTGCGCCCATGTCTCCATCAGACGGGCGGTGGCCATCGAGGGCGCACTCATCGGCGGTCCGAACCACGGCAGCTTGCGCCCGTCGGGAACGGTCAGCAGCGCGTCGTGCAAGCGGGCGCGGGTCCGGCGCCAGTCGGCGAGCAGGCGGTCGGGCGGGGTGGCGGCCAGTTCCTCGGCGCCGGCGTCGACGAACCCGCCCGGATCCTGCGCCGCCTCCTCGAGCACCGCCGCGAACGCGGCCTCGTCGGTGACCGCGGTCAACGCGACCCGGTCGGTCCACAACAGGTGGGCGATCTGATGGGCGATCGTCCAGCCCGGCGCCGGCGTCGGCTCGGCCCAGCGCGCCGGCGGCAGGTCGGCGACCAGCGCGTCGAGCTCGTCGCTCTCGGCGCGCAGGTCGGCCACCATCGGCCCGGCGTCTGCCACGCCGGCCACTTTAGCCCGCGGTTCGCCTCGCCAACGTGGCGTGTCCGGTCAGTCCCAGCAGATACACGGCCACCCCGCCGAGCGCGAGGGCCGGCAGATCCCCGTCGGGCGGAACGACGCCGGCCGCCAGCGCCACCGCGCCGATGAACGAGATCCAGAACAGCGAGTCCTGCACGGTGAACACGTGGCCGCGTAACGCGTCGTCGACGTCGAGCTGCATCGCGCTGTCGGCGCACAGCTTGACCACCTGACCCGCCATGCCGAGCAGGAAGCCGCAGACCACCATGACCGCCAGCTGCAGGCCGGAGGCGGCGAGCTGGATCACCGCGGCCAGCGCCAGCGCGCCGTTAGCGGTGGCGTAGCGGCCCCACCGTCGCACCGACAGCGGCATCACGACCGCGGCGAGGAACGAGCCGGTGCCGGTCGCGGCGACGAACAGCACGGCCGTGGCCAACCCCGCGACCTCCTGGGTGTCGCTGTGGCGCACCATGACCAGCACCAGCAGGGTGTTGATTCCGAACACCATCCGGTGCGCGGCCAGACCCGCCAACGTTCCCCCCACCGTGGGCACCGAGGCGACCGTGCGGATGCCGTGCACCCACCCGGTGGCCACGGCGTAGAGCACCGACCCGTGGACCGCCCGGGCGCTGTCGTCGGGACCCAGCAGGTGCGGCGGGAAGCGCCACGCCAGCCACAGCGCCAGCGCCACCGGAGCCGCGACCAGCAGCATGATCACCGCGGCGCCGGCATCGTCGGCGCCGAAGAGCCAGCGCGGCAACAGCATGAAGTTCGCGCCGAGGAATGCCGCCGCGGCACCGGTCGCCGTGGCCACCGAGTTCATCGGGACCACCTGGTGGCGGGGCACCACGTGCGGCAGCGCCGCCGACACCCCCGAGGAGACGAACCGGGTGAACCCGTTGACGACAAGAGCACCGCACAGGACCGGCAGCTCGCCGGCACCGGATTCGAGCAGCGCGGCGACCGCCAGCACCATCAGCTGCCGGCCGATGTTGGCGCCGACGAGCACCAGCCTGCGGTCCCACCGGTCCAGCAGCGCACCGGCGAACGGACCCAGCAACGAGTAAGGCAGGAACAACACCGCGAAGGCGCCCGCGACGGCCCACGGCTCGGCGGCGCGTTCGGGATTGAACAGGATCGCGCCTGCCAGTCCGGCGGCGAACAGCCCATCGCCGAACTGGCTGACCAAACGCAGTTCGAGCAGCCGCCAGAACTCCGGCATGCCGCGGACCGTGCGCCACACGGCGATGGGCGCGCGGGTGTCGGCCACTAAAGATCACGTTCCTCATCAGCCGCGGATCAACGGGACCGGACCCACAGTACAAATATGACTGCCGGCCGCGCTTGTCCGTCCTCATCCCGGGGGCTGGTGACATGATGGACGGGTGGGGCAGTCAGAGGAGCCGGAGGACCGAAAAGAGGAAGTCGCTCCCGCGGCGCACCGGGTGCGGGCTGGGACGCTGCTGCTCGCCAACACCGACCTGCTCGAACCGACCTTCCGGCGAAGCGTCATCTACGTAGTCGAGCACAACGACGGCGGCACCCTCGGAGTCGTGCTGAACCGCCCGAGTGAGACCGCTGTGTACAACGTGCTGCCGCAGTGGGCGAAGCTGGCCGCCAAGCCCAAGACGATGTTCATCGGTGGTCCGGTCAAGCGGGACGCGGCGCTGTGTCTGGCCACTCTGCGGGCGGGGATGCAGGCAAACGAAGTTCCAGGGCTGCGACATGTGCAGGGCCGCATGGTGATGGTGGACCTCGACGCCGACCCCGATTCGATCGCGCCGGTGGTCGAGGGCGTGCGGATCTTCGCGGGCTACTCCGGGTGGACCATCGGCCAGCTCGACGGTGAGATCGAGCGGGACGACTGGATCGTGTTGTCGGCGTTGCCGTCCGATGTGCTCTTCGAACCGCGGATCGATCTGTGGTCGCGGGTGTTGCGCCGTCAGCCCCTGCCGCTGTCACTGTTGGCGACCCACCCGATCGACATCAGCCGCAACTAGCAGCTCAGCTGCAGGGCAGCGTGCAGGACGCACATGCGCTTCCGCATCCGCCCGTCGCCGCGACGGCCTCCGCACGGGCCCTGGCCGTTTCTGCGGCTCCCGCCGCGACTGCCGTGGCGCTCTGCCACGAACCGGCGGCGATGGTGCCGGCCGCGCCGAGCACGCAAACGATCAGGACCACCAGGCCGGTGCCGGGTGCGGCCAGCCCGACGACGCCGCCCGCGGCGAGCATCGCGGCGGCGGCCAGCTGCGTGGGCGCGACCGAGCTCAGCACGGCCTGCACCGGATCACCGGATGTGGGCCTGCGCAGCGACCACAGTCCGAGCCCGGCGGTCGCGACGGCGGCGCACAGGCAGAGCACCGCGGCGATGAGCATGCGCCTCAGGATACGAGGCGCGCCGATGAGCAACGGAAGGGCGTCCCCCGGGCGCCAGGCTTCGCCCGGGGGACATGCCTATCCCGGTAGGCCCAGAAGCTGGGGCGCCGCGGACGCGACCGGTGCGGCCGGCGCGGCGGGGGCGGTGGCCGGGGCCGGTGGTGGCGGGGGAGTCGCACCCGGCGGTGCGGGGACGCTCACCCGGAAGCCGTTGACGATCGCGTCGGTGGCGTCCGCGGCGGGCACGACCTGGTCGAGGCTGGTGGTCACCGCCAGCGACACCAGGTATCGGTCGGGCCCTGCGGTCGCGATGACGTGGCGGCGCGAGGTGTTCAGCGTCATCGCGTTGTCGCGGTAGGTGCCCTCGATCAGCGCCGACGGCATGCCACCGAACTGGGCCAGCGAGGCGTCGGTGGACCGCCAGGCCGGCAGCTGCTGGCTGTCGACGAAACCGTGGCTGATGGCCTCGTCGGGTTCGAAGTCGCCGACCAGCTTGTACACCACCACCTGGGCGTTCGAGGTGTACAGCCCGTTGCCGCCGACCCGGTCGGCGATCACGGCGAAGGCGTCGGGCACGTTGGGGTCGGGAACGTGCGCCCAGCCCCGGGGCATCGGCAGCACGATGTTGAGCGCCTTGAAGTCGCGGCTGGACTGCGGTTCGAGCCGGACGCCTTTGGACTCGAAGAACTCGGTCAGAGTGCCCGACCGCGCGGGCTGGATAGCGGGCACCTGGGCGACGGGCGCAACGGCGGCGGGTGCGCCGGCCGCGGGTGGGACGGCCGCGGGCGGGAGAGCCGCGGGTGCGAGGCCGGGGGCGACGGCGGTGGGCGCCTGGGCGACGGGCGCGGCGGCGGGTGCGACGGCCGCGGGCGCGACGCCGGTCAGTGCCTGCGGGGCCACTGTGACGGTCTGGGTGACGGTGGCCGGGGCGGGCTGCGGTGGGAGCGGGGACAGGGGCTCGGCCGATGCGGTCGTGCCGGCGAAGCCGAGGACGCCGGCTGTCGCGGTGGCCGCACCGGCAGCCAGAATCCGCCAGCGCGGGGCGATCTCGATCATCAGCGTCGGTCCTTCCGAACTGCACGGGTTTGGGTCAGGCGCCGACCATAACCAGCGGCCGAGACGCGCCACCAGGGCCGGGACCGACCTGCAACCGTGTTCTGACATCCCCGCAACGGAACCGATATCAACCCGTGGCCGGGCCAGCCGGCCACCCCGCTCGCGGAGGAGCACGATCGCGGTGCTTATACCCTGTTCACGTGACAGAAGCGCCGAGCACCGACACCCCGCAGCACCGCTATACAGCGGAGCTGGCCGGGCAGATCGAGCGCGACTGGCAGCAGCGGTGGGCGCAGTCGGGGACGTTCGACGTGCCTAACCCGGTCGGGTCGTTGGCGCCGTCCGACGGCGCCCCGGTGCCCGCCGACAAGATGTTCGTCCAGGACATGTTCCCCTACCCGTCCGGGGAGGGCCTGCACGTCGGCCACCCGCTCGGTTACATCGCCACCGATGTCTACGCCCGGTTCTATCGGATGACTGGCCGTAATGTGTTGCACGCCTTGGGTTTCGACGCATTCGGTCTGCCCGCCGAGCAGTACGCGATCCAGACCGGTACGCATCCGCGGATCCGTACCGAAGCCAACATCGTCAACTTCCGGCGCCAGCTGGGCCGGCTGGGCTTCGGCCACGACAACCGCCGCAGCTTCTCGACCACCGACGTCGACTACTACAAGTGGACGCAGTGGATCTTTCTGCAGATCTACAACGCCTGGTTCGACCCCGCCGTGCAGAAGGCGAGGCCGATAACCGAGCTGGTGACCGAGTTCGACTCGGGTGCACGCACTTTGGCCGATGGACGGACGTGGTCGTCGCTGTCGTCGGGAGAGCGGGCCGACGTGGTCGACGGGCATCGGCTGGTGTATCGCGCCGACTCGATGGTGAACTGGTGTCCAGGGCTCGGCACGGTGTTGGCCAACGAGGAGGTCACCTCTGACGGCCGCAGTGAGCGCGGTAACTTCCCGGTGTTCCGGAAGCGGCTGCGGCAGTGGATGATGCGGATCACCGCGTATTCCGACCGGCTGCTCGACGACCTGGATGTGCTGGACTGGCCCGAAAAGGTCAAGACCATGCAGCGCAACTGGATTGGGCGCTCTACCGGCGCCACCGTGTTCTTCGCGCCCGAATCGGCGCCCGGCGCGAACGTCGAGGTGTTCACCACCCGCCCCGACACGCTGTTCGGTGCGACCTACCTGGTGTTGGCTCCCGAGCACGAACTGGTCGACCGGTTGGTCGCCGACGAGTGGCCCGCAGGCGTCGACGCGCGATGGACCAACGGCGCGGCCACCCCCGCCGAGGCGGTGGCCTCCTATCGGGCGGCCATCGCTGCCAAATCGGACCTGGAGCGGCAGGAGAACAGGACCAAGACGGGGGTGTTCCTGGGCGCCTATGCGGTCAATCCCGTCAACGACGAACGCATTCCGGTGTTCATCGCCGACTACGTGCTGGTGGGCTACGGCACCGGGGCGATCATGGCGGTCCCCGGGGGCGACCAGCGCGACTGGGAGTTCGCCACCGAGTTCGGGTTGCCGATCGTTGCCACGGTCGCCGGCGGTGACGTGGCCGAAGGCGCCTACACCGGCGACGGGGAGGTCATCAATTCCGGGTTCCTCGACGGCATGACCGTCGCCGGGGCCAAGGAGGCGATCACCGCGCGCCTGGAGGCCGACGGCCGCGGGCGCGCGCGCGTCGAATACAAGCTGCGCGATTGGCTGTTCGCGCGCCAACGGTATTGGGGTGAGCCGTTTCCCATCGTCTACGACGCCGACGGCCGCGCGCACCCGCTGCCGGAATCGGCCCTGCCCGTCGAGCTTCCGGATGTGCCCGACTACTCGCCGGTGCTGTTCGATCCCGACGACGCGGGCAGCGAGCCGTCGCCGCCGCTGGGCAAGGCCACCGACTGGGTGCACGTCGAACTGGACCTGGGTGACGGCTTCAAGCCCTACACCCGCGACACCAATGTGATGCCGCAATGGGCGGGCAGCTCCTGGTACGAGCTGCGCTACACCGACCCGTACAACAAGGAAGAGTTGTGCGCCAAGGAGAACGAGGCGTATTGGATGGGTCCGCGGCCGGCTGAGCACGGCGCACAGGACCCCGGCGGGGTGGACCTCTATGTCGGTGGGGTCGAGCACGCTGTGCTGCACCTGCTGTATTCGCGGTTCTGGCACAAGGTGCTCTACGACCTGGGCCACATCAGCTCGCGCGAGCCGTACCGGCGGCTGGTGAACCAGGGCTACATCCAGGCGTTCGCCTACACCGACTCGCGGGGCGCCTACGTGCCGGCGGCCGAAGTCGTTGAGCGGCAGGGGAAGTTCTTCTGGCCCGGCCCCGACGGCGAGGATCGCCCAGAAATAGAGGTGTTCCAGGAGTTCGGCAAGATCGGCAAGAGCCTGAAGAACTCGGTGTCGCCCGACGAGATCTGCGACAACTACGGCGCCGACACGCTGCGGGTCTACGAGATGTCGATGGGTCCGCTGGAGGCGTCGCGACCGTGGGCGACCAAGGACGTGGTCGGCGCGCACCGGTTCCTGCAACGGGTATGGCGGCTGGTGGTGAACGAAGACACCGGGGCGGCGGGCGCCACTGACGATGCGCTCGACACCGATACGCTGAAGTTGTTGCACCGCACCATCGCCGGTGTGTCCGACGATTACCGGAATCTGCGCAACAACACCGCGGCGGCCAAGCTCATCGAGTACACGAACCACCTGACCAAGCAGGGCGTTGCGGCCCGCGCGGCGCTCGAACCGCTGGTGCTGATGGTGGCGCCGCTGGCCCCGCATCTGGCGGAGGAACTGTGGCGGCGGCTGGGCCATGACACGTCACTGGCGCACGGTCCGTTCCCCGTCGCCGACGAGCAGTACCTGGTGGAGGACACTGTCGAGTATCCGGTCCAGGTCAACGGCAAGGTCCGCGGCCGGGTCACGGTGGCCGCCGATGCGCCCGTGGACGCGCTGGAGGCCGCCGCACTGGCCGACGAGAAGGTGCAGGCGTTCATCAACGGGGCCACGCCCAAGAAGGTGATCGTGGTGGCCGGCCGCCTGGTCAACATCGTGATCTAGGCGCGGCGAGTCGTCACCGGCGCGGGCGCACGATCACCTCGTGCACGTGAGCGTCCGGCGGGGTGTGCACCGCATCGGCGATCACCTTGGCCACCGACTCGGGGCTGAGGAACCGCGCGGGGTCGTACTCGCCGCCCTCGTAGGCGACCAGCCCCTCCTGCATCTCGGTGGCGATGCGGCCGGGGTGCACCGACGTCACCCGCAGCGACGGCTCGTCGGCTCGCAGCGAATCGGCGAACGAGCGCAGCGCGAACTTGCTCGCCGAGTACGACGCGAGCCCCGGTGAGGCGTTGATCCCGGAGCCGGAGTTGACGAACAGCACG
Source organism: Mycobacterium sp. IDR2000157661 (assembly GCF_022317005.1). Lineage (NCBI taxonomy): Bacteria > Bacillati > Actinomycetota > Actinomycetes > Mycobacteriales > Mycobacteriaceae > Mycobacterium > Mycobacterium sp. IDR2000157661. Next base: position 1,693,686 of record NZ_CP081006.1, on the reverse strand, counting down.
TGACCGCGAGCGGCGCGCAGTGCGGGCAGCAACGCGAGCGTGAGCGCGACCGCGCCGATGAGGTTCACCTGCATGGTGTCACGCCACTGCGCGACGGTCGATTCGCCGACCCGCGCCGGGTGAGCGGTGCCTGCGTTGTGGATCAGCAGGTCCAGCTCGACGATCGGCTCGACGGCGGCCTCGATGCCGTCCACATCGGCCAGGTCGACGGGCCATGTGGTGGCGCCGAACCGGGCGGCCACCGCATCGAGCGCGTCGGACGGCCGGCCGGCCAGAAACAGGGTGTGCGTCGGCGCCAACTCCGTCGCGATCGCCGATCCGAGCCCCCGCGACGCACCTGTGATCAGAGCACTGGGCATCCGAGCCGCCGGGGCGGCGCCATCCGGCATGAGTCCACCCTACCGACCTGCGCGCCGGGCGCCGGCGTCGCATGATTGAACGGATGCCCCTCGATCCGACGTTCGCCCCGACCCAGCTGGCGGCCCGCGCCGCCTATCTGCTGCGGGGCAACGACCTGGGCACCATGACGACCGCGGCCCCGCTGCTCTACCCGCACATGTGGAGCTGGGACGCGGCGTTCGTGGCGATCGGCCTGGCGCCGCTGAGCGTCGAGCGCGCCGTCGTCGAACTCGATACGCTGCTGTCGGCGCAGTGGACCAACGGCATGATCCCGCACATCGTGTTCGCCAACGGAGTCGACGGCTACTTCCCGGGTCCGGCCCGGTGGGCCACCTCGGCGCTGGCCGCGCACGCGCCGCATAACCGGCACACCTCCGGCATCACCCAGCCGCCGGTGCACGCGATCGCGGTGCAGCGCATCCTCGACCAGGCCCAGACCCGCGGCCGGTCCACCCGTTCGGTGGCCGAGGCGTTCATCGACCGGCGCTGGGACGAGTTGGTCAGTTGGCACCGCTGGCTCGCCGAGGCGCGCGACCCCAACGAGCACGGCAGGGTGACGCTGTACCACGGCTGGGAGTCGGGGATGGACAACTCGCCACGCTGGGACAGCGCCTACGCCAAGGTGATTCCGGGCAACGTGCCCGAATACCAGCGCGAGGACATCGCGATCGTCACCGACGCCAGCCAGCGGCCGACCGACGTCGAGTACGACCGCTACCTGTGGCTGCTCGAGGAGATGAAGTCGGCGCGCTACGACGACGAGCTGCTGCCGAAGGTGATGAGCTTCGCGGTGGAGGACGTCTTCGTCTCGGCCATCTTCTCGGTGGCGTGCGACGTGCTGGCCGAGATCGGCGAGGACTACCGCCGCCCCAGCGCCGACGTGCGCGATCTCTATGAATGGGGCAAGCGGTTCCGGCAGGGCGTCGTCGACACCGCCGACGAAAGAACAGGAGCCGCAAGGGATTTCGACGTACGCACCGGCGACTGGGTGGCGACCGAGACCGTCGCGCAGTTCGCACCGCTGTTGTGCGGCGGCCTACCGCACGACAGGGAGCGGGCGTTGGTCAAACTGCTCGAGGGTCCCCGGTTCTGCGCGCACCCCGACCTGAAATACGCGTGCATCCCCTCGACATCTCCGGTGTCGCGCGACTTTCGCCCACGCGAGTACTGGCGGGGCCCGGTGTGGCCGGTCATGACGTGGCTGTTCTCCTGGTGCTTCGCCCGCCGCGGCTGGGCCGAGCGGTCCCGGCTGCTGCGGCAGGAGGGTCTGCGTCAGGCCAGCGACGGCGCGTTCGCCGAGTACTACGAACCGTTCACCGGCGAGCCGCTGGGCAGCATGCAGCAGTCCTGGACCGCGGCGGCGGTGTTGGACTGGCTGGGCTGACTTCGGCTATTCGGCGATGCGCTCCAGCGGACCGAGCGCCTTGGTCAGCGTCTCGAGGTCCTCGGGGCCCAGCTTCGCCATGAGTGTGGCCAGGTGAGCGCGCCGGGCGGCCAGTGCCTCCTGGTGCTGGGCCAGCCCCTCCGGGGTGATCTCGACCAGCACTGCGCGCAGGTCGGATGGGTCGCGAGAGCGCTTGACCAGCCCCAGCTTCTCCAGCCGGCGGATCGCCACGGTAGTGGTGGGAGTCCGCACTCGCTCGTGCGCGGCGAGGTCCGTCATCCGGATCGGCCCCTGCTCCAGCAGCGTCAGCAGGATCGACAGCTGGGCCAAGGTGAGGTCACCGGTCTCGCCGCGGTTCGAGTTGTCACTGCGGCGCAGCACGGAGAACACCCGGGACAACACCCGTTGCAGCTCCCCCGCCAGTGCAGCGACCTGCGGCTCGACCTCCACCATAATGCAGGCAGTCTAACCTGTCTGGTCCTGCCATGTTGGAATGACGGTCACGTGAATCGTCGCTGCTGCGAACGGATGCGCCGATTCAGAAGGCGCGCGACGGTGCGCCCGCCGCCTGCATCACGCCGCGACGCACCAGTTCGGCCAGCATGATGCGGCCCATCGCGTCGGCGCGCTCGACGCAGGCCCGCCGCGCGCCCTCGGTGTCGCCCCGCTGAATGGCCGCGGTCTCCGCTTCGTACATCGGCAGCAGCTCGTCGATGTTGCGCTGGTAGGCCACCCAGAACGTCCGGGGGATGAATGACTGCGACGCCCGGATCATCGCGGCCAACCGCGGCCCGGCGTACTCGTCGTTGATCGCGGCCCGGTACGCCCACGCGGTCTCCTGGAACGCGCGGGCGTCCCTGGCGTTGCGGATGACGCCCATCAGCCCGGCCAGCCTGTCGATGAAGCGGGGATCGGCCGCGGTCGCCGCGCGGGCCGCGGCCACGCTGGTCAACACGCCGTACAGCTCGTGGTGCTCACGCAGGACCCCGGCGTCGAACCGTTCCACGAAGGCTCCGCGGTGGTACCGGGTGGACAGGATGCCGTCGTGTTCCAGTTGCACGACGGCCTCCTGGATCGGCACCCGCGATAACCCGAGCTCGTGGGCGATCTCGTTGCGGTCCACCCGGTCGCCGGACTGCAGCTTGCCCGTCAGGATCAGATCGCACACATGCGCGACCACAAGGTCTTTCTCCTTGACCCCATACTTCTTGGGCATGGTGGGATCGCTCTTCCCCTACGTGCACGGTGCGCCGCCAGTCTCTCACGCCGCCCACGCCACCGGAAGGCCTACGCGGGTTCACCCACCGCCGGTTCCACGGCGGTCGCGCCAGCGGCACAACGCCTCCGCTTCGGAGAGGTCGTACGCCGGGCCGTTGACGCCGACCGTCAGCAACGTGACACCCAGATTCGCGAGCGCGTCGGCCTCGGCCGTCAACTCGTCGAGCGTCTTGCCCGAAACCCCGGCGGAGCGCTCGATGGCGTCCGGGTCGCGACCGACGGCGGCGCAGTGTCCGGCGAGGACCTCGGCCTTGCGGGGGTAGTCGCTGCTGTCGGCGAAGCTGTGCCAGATGTCGCTGTGCTCGGCGACCAGCCGCAGCGTCTTGCGCTCGCCGCCGCCGCCGATGAGGAGGGGGATGTCGCGGATCGGCGGTGGATTGAGCTTGGCCAGCCGCGACGTGATGCGCGGCATCGCCGCGGCGAGGTCGTCGAGCCTGCTGCCCGCCGTGCCGAACTCGTAGCCGTACTCGTCATAGTCCTTCTGCTTCCAGCCCGACCCGATGCCCAGGATGAGCCGGCCGTCGCTGATGTGATCGACGGTGCGCGCCATGTCGGCGAGGAGTTCGGGGTTGCGATACGAGTTGCAGGTCACCAGCGCGCCGATCTCGATGCGCGACGTCTGCTCGGCCCAGGCCCCCAGCATCGTCCAGCACTCGTAGTGCGCCCCGTCGGGGTCACCGTAGAGCGGGAAGAAGTGGTCCCAGTTGAACGCCACGTCGACGCCGATGTCCTCACAGCGCCGGACGGCGTCGCGCAGGTGACTGTACTGCGGGGAGTGCTGCGGCTGCAGTTGCACGCCGATGCGGATCGGTTGGCTCACCGATCCGTCATTCCCCTTCTGCTCAGAGGCCAATCCGTCCGTCGGCTCGCCACACCGCCACCATTGACGGCCGCGCCGTGCCGTTGCCGCCCTCGGGCCAGCGCGAGAGGGGGTCGTCGATGCTGTTGTCGTCGTTCTCGCCCGGGTGCTGGACCGCCACCATCACCAGGTCGTCGGTGACGATCGGCCCGCAGGTCTCGGCGCCGAGCGGCACGGTGAGGAACTGTTTGGTCTCGCCGCGGTTCGGCCCGTCCAGCGCGACGGCGAACAACCCGTCGTTGGAGTCGAGCGCGTTGCCGTCGGTGGAGATCCAGAGGTTTCCGTGTCTGTCGAAGGCGAGGTTGTCCGGGCAGGAGATCGGACTGACCTTGGTCTTGTCGAAGCCGGCGAAGTAGGTGTCGGCCGCCGCCGGGTCGCCGCAGACCAGCAGCAGGTCCCAGGTGAAGTCGGTACCGGCGTGGTTGTCGGTGATCTCGAGGACCTGGCCGCTCTTGTTGTCGTTGCGGGGGTTGGCCGCATCGGGCGGGGCTTCCCCTGGCGCACCGCGCTCGTCGTTGTTGGTCAGTGCGACGTAGACCTTGCCGGTCTTGGGGTCGGCCTCGAAGTCCTCGGGGCGATCCATCTTGGTGGCGCCGGCTTTGTCGGCGGCCATCCGGGTGAACACCGCGACCTCCTGGGCCGAGATTCCGTCGACCAGCGACTCGGCCTGCCCGTCCGGGCCCGAGCGCAGCAGCGGCAGCCACGTGCCGGTGCCGCTGAACGACCCCTTCGACGGCAGCTCGCCCGAGCCGTCGATCTCGTTGGCCGGGATGTCGCTGGAGAGCTTGGCGACATATAGCGTGCCCTCGTCGAGCACGGTCATGTTGTGCGCCATCGCCTCGGGATCGCCGCCGGCCTGGCCGCCGGGCCGCATCTTCTTGCTCGACACGAACTTGTACATGTAGTCGAAGCGCTCGTCGTCGCCGGTGTAGGCGACGACGGTGCCGTCGTCGGTGACGTAGATGTTGGCGCCTTCGTGCTTGAGCCGGCCCATCGCCGAGTGCTTGACGGGCATCGAGTTCGGGTCCCACGGGTTGAGTTCGACGACGTAGCCGAACCGGTTGGGCTCGTTGGGGGTGGCCACCAGGTCGAAGCGCGGGTCGAACGTCTCCCACCCCAGGGTCGACGGTTCGGCGGAGATGCCGTAGCGGTCGCGACGGTCGGCGTCGACGGGGCTCGGCGCCGGGGCGCCCTCGGCGGCGCCGAAGTAGTCCTGGAAGTTCTCCTCGCCGGAAAGCACTGTGCCCCAGGGGGTTACGCCGCCCGCACAGTTTGCGAACGTGCCCGCGACGGTGCGGCCGGCCGGGTCGGCCGCGGTCTTGACGAAGTCCGTTCCTGCGGCCGGACCGGTCAGCGTCATCGGGGTGTCGGCGGTGACGCGGCGGTTGTAGCGCCCCATCACCGGCCGCAGGCCCTTCGGTGTGCGTTCGACCTCGACGACGCCCATGCCGACGGCCGCGATCTCGACGTCGAACTGCACGCGGGTGGGTGCGTCGGCGTTGTAGCCGGGGAACATGAAGACGGGGTCGACGTACTCGAAGTTGGTCACCAGCAGGAAGCGGTTCTGCTGGTCGGGTATCGGCAGCAGTCCGGCGAAGTCGTTGTTGAAGCCGAACTGCCCGCGCTGCGCGGCGCCGGTCTGGTTGGTGACGTCGAACCTCGGCGCACCCTCGAGGACGGGATCGCCCCAGCTGATCACCACCGCCTGCTGGTAGCCCTCGGGGATGACGACGGAGTCCTCGCTGTTGGGTGCCACCGAGGGGAATCTCATGCCCGGCGGCGTCTCGGCCGGGGCGTCCGTCGTGGTCGTGGTGGCGGCCGGTTGGTCCTCGCTGCCGCACGCCGCCAGGACTGAACCGGCGCCGACCGCGAGGACCGCGACGCCACCGGCCTTCAGCGCGGCCCGCCGCGACAGCGACTTGGCGATGTCGCCGAAGTACTCGTTGTCGCTCTTGTTGGGCACCGGCTTGTTGCAGGCGTCACCGCACTTGTACAGACACGTCAGGTGTTGACGCTTCGACTTTCCGTCGTGGGTCACGAGCAGGTTGAGCGGCACGAGCGCCATGACGTCGCATTCCTTCCGAAACGGAACCGGGCCGAGGGCTGGTCGGTCGGGCCGGACTCCCGAAAGCTACGGGAAGCCGGCCGACAATCGGCAAGGAATGGGTGAACAGGAAGATAACGACGCCGCTCGGCCGGCGAATGTAACGCCATGGCGCTCTGCGCGCGGATACACCGCCGCATCATTACGCTCGCGCTACTGTGCGAGCACCCCGCGCAGGATCTCGGTCAACTTGAGTGGCTGATCGCTCTGCACCGAGTGCCCCGAGTCCGCGACCATGTGGACATCGCGGAAACCCGGTGCGGTGCGGGCGAACTCGGCCGCGTCATCGTCGTTGACGAAGAACGAGTTGGCCCCACGCACCAGCGTCGTCGGAACGGTGAGCCGGGGTACGTCCTCCCACAGGCCGTCAAAACCTTCGCCCTTACGGAACGTGTCGTACCGCCATGTCCAGGTGCCGTCCTCGAGCCGCTTGGCGTTGTGGAACACGCCTCGCCGCAACGACTCCCGGTCCCGGTGCGGTGCCGCGGCGACCGTCACCTCGAGCATCGCCTCGAACGACGGGAACGTGCGGTTCCCGTCGACCAGCGCGACGGTGCCCTTCTGCGCCTCGGTCATCTCGGTGTGCCGCTCGGGCGCCGACGGCGTCACGTCGACCAGCACCAACCGGCGCACCAGGTCCGGTGCGGCCACCGCGAGCCGCAGCGCGGTCAGCCCGCCCAGCGACATCCCGACGACGAGGTCGGCGTCTGGGGCGAACTGCCGCACCACGGGTTCGACGGCGACGGCACCCCGCTTAGGCCCGTAGTCGCCGTCCTCGCGCCAGGCCGAGCGGCCGTGGCCGGGCAGGTCGATCGCCAGCGCCGGTTCGCCCAACCCGACGATCACCGTGTCCCACGTGTGTGCGTTCTGCCCGCCGCCGTGCAGGAACACGACGCGCGGCGCACCGTCACCGAACTTCAGTGCGCTGATCGGCCCGGAGTCGATGCGCTGCACGTTCGGCACCGCCGACACACCGGCCTGTCGCGCGTTCTCCTCGAGGAAGATGAACTCCGACAGGGTGGCCAGTTCGTCGTCCGCCGAGATTTCGCTCATCAGCGAACCCTACAAAAGCAACGTGAGGTTCAGCCCTCGATGAAGTCCTCGAGCTGGGCCCGCGCGACGTCGTCGGCCAGCTGCTGCGGCGGGCTCTTCATCAGGTAGGCCGACGCGGCGACGACTGGGCCGCCGATGCCGCGGTCTTTGGCGATCTTCGCCGCGCGCACCGCGTCGATGATGACGCCCGCCGAGTTCGGCGAGTCCCACACCTCGAGCTTGTACTCGAGGTTCAGCGGCACATCGCCGAACGCACGGCCCTCGAGCCGCACGTAGGCCCACTTGCGGTCGTCGAGCCAGCCGACGTGGTCGGACGGGCCGATGTGCACGTCCTTGGTCTTGAACTCGCGCTGCAGGTTGCTCGTCACGGCCTGGGTCTTGGAGATCTTCTTCGACTCCAACCGCTCCCGCTCAAGCATGTTGAGGAAGTCCATGTTGCCGCCGACATTGAGCTGCATGGTGCGGTCGAGTTGCACGCCGCGGTCCTCGAACAGCTTGGCCATCACGCGGTGGGTGATGGTCGCGCCGACCTGGCTCTTGATGTCGTCGCCGACGATCGGAACGCCCGCGTCTTCGAACTTCTTCGCCCACACGGGGTCCGAAGCGATGAACACCGGAAGCGCGTTGACGAACGCCACGCCGGCGTCGATCGCGCACTGGGCGTAGAACTTGTCGGCTTCCTCGCTTCCCACCGGCAGGTAGGACACCAGCACGTCGACCTCGGCGTCCCTGAGCGCCTTGACGACGTCGACGGGGTCGGAGTCGGAGACCTCGATGGTGTCGGCGTAGTACTTGCCGATGCCGTCGAGCGTCGGGCCGCGCTGCACCGTGACGTTGGTCGGCGGCACGTCGGCGATCTTGATGGTGTTGTTCTCCGACGCGAAGATCGCCTCGGACAGGTCGAAGCCGACCTTCTTGGCGTCCACATCGAACGCGGCGACGAACTTCACGTCCCGAACGTGGTAGGGGCCCAGCCGCACGTGCATCAGCCCAGGAACGTTGGCCGACTCGTCGGCGTCCTGGTAGTACTGCACACCCTGAACAAGTGAGGACGCGCAGTTGCCCACACCGACAATCGCGACCCGTACCTCCGCATTAGATGCCATGACGGCTCTTTCCTTCCCTGTCGTACTTCGATTCGGTCATGCCTACGGCTGCTCGGCCCGTCCCTGCGCCAAGCGTTCCGCCGCTATCAACTCGTTGAGCCATTTCACTTCGCGCTCGCTGGACTCCAACCCGAGCTGATGTAGCTGGCGGGTGTACCGGTCGATTGAGCTGCTGGCCCGCGCCACTGCTTCGCGCAGGCCCTCACGGCGTTCCTCCACCTGACGACGGCGGCCCTCCAGGATCCGCATCCGGGCCTCGGCCGGGGTGCGGTTGAAGAAGGCCAAGTGCACTCCGAATCCGTCGTCGGAGAAGTTCTGTGGGCCGGTGTCGGCCACCAATTCGGCGAAGCGCTGCTTGCCCGCTTCGCTGAGCCGGTAGACACGCCTTGCGCGGCGCATCTTGGGGATGCCGTCGGGCGCGGCGTCCTCGACGATCAAGCCGTCGGTCTGCATCCGCCGCAGCGCCGGGTAGAGCGAGCCGTAGGAGAACGCACGGAAGGCGCCCAGCAGTCCGGTCAACCGCTTACGGAGTTCGTAGCCGTGCATCGGCGACTCCTGGAGGAGCCCCAGGATGGCCAGTTCCAGCATCACGGGCACCTCCTCCCAAAGATTTCCGCAAGTCCGTTACGGCGGTCCGACACCTCGCACCATAGTATCGCGCCGATATATTCGATGCGAACAAAGGGTTACCCCGGAGCGAACTGCGTCACACCTTCAGGAGGGGTAGTTGATCTGCTTGACCGTGCCGTCGCCGCCCAGTGCGATGTACCCGCCGCCGTAGTCGCTGGACACATATACCGACAGCGACAACGCGCCGGGTGTTGTCGGGTCGCCGCTCGCGTCGATGCTCAGGTAGGTGCTGTCGACGTCAGCCGGTTTGATGCCCAGCGTCTCGGGCGCCCCACGCAGCACGCCGACCACGGCCTTGGCGTCGAACTTGCTCAGATCGACCTCGGTCGCGTCGCTGGACCGGGAGCTGGTGCTCGGGTCGCCCCAGCCGCCGCGGTAGGTGTAGTTGAGCTCGCGACGCTCCTCGCCCGGATCGGGTCGGGTCAGCGAGGCGTAGTCCGGATACACGGTCAGCCGATAGCCCATGGTGTCGCCGAAGCGCTGCCTCATCTGCTTCATCAGCCCGGTCAGGCCGCCCAGCGAGTGCAGTTCCCGCGGCGGGGTCAGCACCACCGGCGTGATGCCGTCGGTCTTGGCGCCGGGGTCCGACGTGAAGTTCAGCGGCGACGAGGTGTTGCCGTAGAGGCCCCAGCCGATCGCGATGCCGAGCACCACGAGCACGCCGGCCACCGCGAGCCGCAACCCCCAGCCCGCACCCGAGCCCGCGACCGGCCGCGGCTTCTTCAGCTGCCGAAGCTGTACCGGCGCGTGCTCGGTCTGCAGATCCGACACGAGCGCCTGCAGTTCACCCAGCGTGGTCGCCGTGGTGGCCGCCTTGACCCGCTCACCGTGCTCGGCCATCGACAGCTGCCCCTCGCTCAGCGCGCTGTCGAGGATCTGGCACGTGTCGTTGCGGTCGGAGTCCTTCGCCCGCGTTCCCGGGCTCTGCCGCCCGGACCAGCTCGCTGCCACGACGATCATCGTAAGGTCCGGCGGCCGTCGGTCAGCGGATGAGGCCCTGCGAGGTCAGCACCGCGGCGAGGGCGCCGTCGAGCCCCCGCAGAGAGCCGTAGGCCGTGACGCCTCCGTTGCCGACCGATCCGCCGGCTTCGAGCAGCCGCCACTGGGTCGACGGCCGCAGGTGCGCGCCGGGCTGCCAGACGAGGTTGAGATCCAGGCTCAGCAGCCAGGCGTCCACGAATCCGGACACCTTGCCGGGCGCGTCGAACAGATGCGCGTCGGCGTGTAGGACGTCGGCGATCTGCGGATGCTCCAACGGATCGGCCGCATCGGTCCCGCCGGCCCCGTTATCGATGCTGACCCACAGCGCCACCTGGGGGCGACGGTCGGCGAACTCGGCCAGGCCGCGCGGGTAGTCGACACCGCGGCGGCGAGCGAAGCGCAGCGACGGGTACGTTTCGCCGATCCACTCCAACGACGTCCCCGACGCCGGGTCAGACAGTGGCGTCCCGTAGCGGTCGAAGGGCACCGGCGCGTCCACCGACGGCGGGCCCGACCAGCCGTCGGCCAGCCAACTGCTCGCGATCAGGATCGTGCGACCGTGCTGGCCGACCGTCGCCTCGACCGCCGCCGCGGTGCGACCGCTGCGGATGGTGCGGACCTGCACCTCCAGCGGACCGGGTAGGCCGCTCTCGACGAAGGTGACCGACAGCGACGCCGCGGCGTCGCGGCCGGTGTGCGCGAACATCGCGGCCAGCGCCAGCGCCGAGGTGTAGCCGCCGAACGCCCGCCCGTCGAAGCACCAGTGCTCGGGCAGATCACGGGTGTACCGGCTGGTCGCCTCACCGGTCGGGCCGCCATCGAGGGCGAAGTCGCGTCCGTCCAGCATGTGTTCTCCTGACTCTCGCCCGCCGGTGGAATCGACGAACGTCCAAGTCAAACACCATAGGGATGCACCAAGCCGAGCCGTCGCGCCTCGTCGGTCTGATCGCCGACGTACTCTGGTCTCCGTGCGATTGCAGCGACAGGTGGTGGACTATGCGCTTCGGCGACGGTCGCTGCTGGCGGAGGTGTACTCGGGGCGCACAGGCGTCTCGGATGTTTGCGACGCCAACCCCTACCTTCTGCGCGCTGCGAAGTTCCACGGCAAGCCCAGTTCGGTGACGTGCCCGATCTGCCGCAAGGAACAGCTCACCCTGGTGTCGTGGGTATTCGGCGATCACCTGGGCCCGGTGTCGGGATCGGCGCGCACCGCCGAGGAGTTGGTCCTGCTGGCGACCCGATACGACGAGTTCTCGGTACACGTGGTGGAGGTATGTCGCACCTGCAGCTGGAATCATCTGGTCAAGTCGTACGTGCTCGGCGCGGTCCCACCCCCTGGCGGGTCTCGGGGAACGCGCAGACCGAAGAGCACCCGGCCCGCGCGCGATCGTGCGCGCACGGCGAGTGAATAGCGAAGGGCGCCACGACCGGTCAGCCAACGAGGTCCGTTCAGGACGCGAGGCTGACGGCGTGAGCGCGTCGAACCCGAGGCCCGACGGCGCCGCCCGCAACCGCCCGCCGGCCGACCCGTCCCGGTCGTCGTCGAAGCGCGAGGGCGGGCGGCGGCCCGGCCGCTCGACGCCGCCCGAGGACCGCCATACCGCGGTCCTGCCGCCGGTCCGCGAGGCGCGGCCCCCACACCTGCGCGATCCCGTCGACGCCGTCAAGGCCGCACTGGACGGCACGCCACCGCCCAGGCCCCCCGCACCACCCCGTCGACCGCCGGGTGGTGGCGGCCCGCCGGGTGGACCGCAGGGTCCGCGGCGCAGCGGCGGCCAACGGATCAACTGGAAGTGGGTGCGCCGCGGCGCCCTCGCGTCGGCCGTGCTGTTCATCGTGCTGCCGGTCGTCACGTTCGCGATGGCCTACCTGATCGTCGACGTACCGCAGCCCGGCGACATCCGCACCAACCAGGTGTCCACGATCCTGGCCAGCGACGGCAGCGAGCTGGCGAAGATCGTTCCGCCGGAAGGCAACCGGATCGACGTCAACATCGACCAGATTCCGCTGCAGGCCCGCAACGCGGTGATGGCCGCCGAGGACCGCGACTTCTACTCCAACCCGGGCTTCTCGTTGACCGGGTTCGCCCGCGCGATCATGAACAACCTGTCCGGTGAGGATCTACAGGGCGGGTCGACGATCACCCAGCAGTACGTCAAGAACGCGCTCGTCGGCTCGGAACGCTCCGGTCTGGGTGGCATCACCAGGAAGGCCAAGGAGCTGGTGATCTCGACGAAGATGTCCGGCGAATGGTCCAAAGACCAGGTCCTGCAGTCGTATCTGAACATCATCTACTTCGGCCGTGGCTCCTACGGCATCGCCGCGGCGTCGAAGGCGTACTTCGACAAGCCGGTCGAACAGCTCAACGTCTCCGAGAGCGCCCTGCTGGCCGCGCTCATCCAGCGGCCTTCGGCCCTGGATCCGGCCGTCAACCCGGAAGGCGCCGCCGCGCGGTGGAACTGGGTGCTCGACGGCATGGTGGAGATCGGTGCGCTGTCGCCGCAGGAGCGCGCCGCGCAGGTGTTCCCCGCGACGGTGCCGCCGGATCTGGCGCGCTCACAGAACCAGACGACCGGCCCCAACGGGCTGATCGAGCGGCAGGTGCAGAAGGAGCTGCTCGAGCTGTTCGACATCAACGAGCAGACGCTGAATACCGAGGGTCTGCAGATCACCACGACGATCGACCGACAGGCGCAGAGCGCCGCGGAGGAGGCGGCCGCCGAGTACCTCGAGGGTCAGGACCCGGACATGCGCACCGCGATCGTGTCGATCGATCCGCGAACCGGCGGGGTGAAGGCCTACTACGGGGGAACCGACGCCAACGGCTTCGACTTCGCCCAGGCCGGCCTTCCGACGGGGTCGTCGTTCAAGGTCTTCGCGTTGGTCGCGGCGCTGCAGCAGGGCATGGGGCTGGGCACGCAGGTGGACAGCTCGCCGCTGACGGTCAACGGCATCCAGATCGGCAACGTCGAGGGCGGCGGGTGCGGCACCTGCAACATCGCCGAGGCGCTCAAACAGTCACTGAACACCAGCTACTACCGGCTGATGCTGAAGCTCGACAACGGCCCGCAGGACGTGGCCGACGCCGCGCACCAGGCCGGCGTCGCCGAGAGCTTCCCCGGTGTCGAGCACACGCTGTCAGAAGACGGGCAGGGCGGACCGCCGAACAACGGGATCGTGCTGGGCCAGTACCAGACCCGCGTCATCGACATGGCGTCGGCGTACGCGACGCTGGCCGCATCGGGGGTGTACCACAAGCCGCACTTCGTGCAGAAGGTGGTCAACGCCGAGGGCGAGGTGCTGTTCGACGCGGCGCAGCAGGACAATTCGGGCGAGCAGCGGATCGAGAAGAAGGTCGCCGACAACGTGACCGCCGCGATGCAGCCCATCGCCGCCTACTCCAACGGTCACGCGCTTGCCGGTGGCCGGCCGTCGGCGGCCAAGACCGGCACCAACCAGCTCGGTGACACCGGGGCCAACCGCGACGCCTGGATGGTGGGCTTCACGCCGTCGCTGTCGACGGCGGTCTGGGTGGGCACCACCGAGGGCACCAAGCCGCTGGAGAACCAGTGGGGCTCACCGGTGTACGGCTCCGGCCTGCCGTCCGACATCTGGAAGGCCACGATGGACGGCGCGCTCGAGGGCACCGACATCGAGTCGTTCCCCAAGCCGGAGTCGATCGGCGGATACGCCGGCGTGCCGCAGGCGCCCCCGCCGCCGACCACGGCGGAACCGACGCCGACCACGTCGGCGCCACCGCCGTCGGAGACGGTGATCCAGCCGACCGTCGAGGTGGCGCCCGGCATCACGATCCCCTGGGGCCCGCCGACGACCGTGCCCGTCGGGCCGCCCCCGCCCACCCCCGCGCCCGTGCCGCCCGCACCCGGACTCCCGCCGGGGCCGGTCGGAGCGCCGCTACCACCCGGACCGCCGCCGCCGCCCGGCGCACCGCTTCTGCCGGGTGCGCCGCCGCCGCCTCCGTGACGCACCCCGACGGCTCCGCCCCATCGCCGGGTCAATCGCCGCCTCGGCCGGCTCCTGTTGAATCGCCGGCTCGGCCGGCTCCTGTTGAATCGCCGGCTCGGCCGGCTCTTGTTGAATCGCCGGCTCGGCCGGCTCCTGTTGAATCGCCGGCTCGGCCGGCCGAAGACCGGCGGTCCCTGACCGACCGCGACCCGCCCAGCCGCACCGATGCCATCGGATCGGCGCTGGCCGACGCCATCGGCGGGCCGGTCGGCAAGCATGCGCTGATCGGCAGGCAGCGGTTCCTCACCCCGCTTCGGGTGATGCTGATCATCGCGCTGGTCTTCCTCGCGCTGGGCTACTCGACCAAGGCGGCGTGCCTGCAAACCAGCGGCAGTGGACCCGCCGATCAGCGGGTGGGCAACTGGGAGAACCAGCGGGCGTACTTCCAGCTCTGCTACTCCGACACCGTCCCGCTCTACACCGCGGAACTGTTGAACCAGGGCAAGTTTCCGTACAAGTCGAGCTGGGTGGAGAAGGACGCCGACGGCGAGCCCCACATCCAGTACGACGGCAACCCCGCGGTGCGTTACATGGAGTATCCGGTGATCACCGGTCTCTACCAGTACGTGTCGATGTCGTTGGCCAAGACCTACACCGCGGTGACCAAACTCGTGTCGGTGCCGATCATCGCCGAGGTGGTGATGTTCTTCAACATCGCCGCGCTCGGATTGGCGCTCGCGTGGCTGGCGACGGTTTGGGCCACCGCGCTGTTGGCCGGATACCGCCGGGTGTGGGACGCCGCCCTGGTGGCGGCCTCACCGCTGGTGATCTTCCAGATATTCACCAACTTCGACGCGCTGGCAACGGCTTTCGCGACCGGCGCGCTGCTGGCGTGGGCGCGCCGAAAACCGGTGCTCGCCGGTGCACTGATCGGCCTTGGGGTGGCCGCCAAGCTGTATCCGCTGCTGTTGCTGGCACCGTTGGCGGTGTTGGCGGTGCGAGCAGGCAAGCTGCGGGAGGTGGGCAAGACGGCGGCGGCCGCCGTGGTGGCGTGGCTGGTGGTCAACCTGCCGATCATGGTGCTGTTCCCGCGCGGCTGGTCGGAGTTCTTCCGGCTCAACACCCGTCGCGGTGACGACATGGACTCGATCTACAACGTCGTCAAGTCGTTCACCGGCTGGCAGGGCTTCGATCCCGACCTCGGGTTCTGGGAGCCGCCGACGGTGCTCAACGCGGTGTCCGCGGTGTTGTTCGTGTCCTGTTGTGTCGCAATCGGATACATCGCGCTGACCGCCAGGCGGCGACCGCGGGTGGCCCAGATCGCGTTCCTGGTCGTCGCGGCGTTCCTGCTGACGAACAAGGTGTGGAGCCCGCAGTTCTCGCTGTGGCTGGTGCCGCTGGCGGTGTTGGCGTTGCCGCATCGGCGGATCCTGTTGGCGTGGATGACGATCGACGCGCTGGTGTGGGTGCCGCGGATGCTGTACCTCTACGGCGAGTCGAACAGGGGTCTGCCCGAGCAGCCGTTCACCATCACGGTGTTGCTGCGCGACATCGCCGTGATTGCGCTGTGCGTGCTGGTGATCCGCCAGATCTACCGCCCGGAACTGGACCTGGTGCGGGCGCGCGGCGTCGTCGACGATCCCGCCGGTGGGGTGTTCGACGGTGCGCCGGATGCACCGCCGCGCCGGCTGCCCGACTGGCTGCGTCCGGAGGGAGACCGGATCAGGGTCGACGCGGCGCCTGAGCCGGAACTGGCTGACCAACGCAGCTGATCCCCCGACTGTGCGATTTCGCAGATCAGCGGGCGTTCCTGTAGCCTGGGCCGGTTGCCGACGCAGGTAACCCTCCTGCCACGGAACGACCGTGGCCGACCTAGACCGTAGGAGGTGATGAGGTTTCTATGCGTCCATACGAAATCATGGTCATTCTCGACCCCACTCTCGACGAGCGCACCGTAGCTCCGTCGTTGGAGGCGTTCCTCAACGTGGTCCGCAAGGACGGCGGCTCCGTCGACAAGGTCGACATCTGGGGCCGGCGTCGCCTGGCCTACGAGATCCGCAAGCACGGCGAGGGCATCTACGCCGTCGTCGACCTCAAGGCCGAGCCCGCGACGGTGAACGAGCTGGACCGTCAGCTCAACCTGAACGAGTCGGTGTTGCGGACCAAGGTGATGCGGACCGACAAGCACTAAAGGCGCTCAGCCGTCGGAGCCGCTGCGTAGGCTTCGCGCAAACACGGACACGCCAACCTTCAGGAGGAGCTCGTGGCTGGTGACACCACCATCACCGTCGTCGGAAACCTGACCGCCGACCCGGAACTGCGGTTTACGCCGTCGGGCGCGGCCGTCGCCAACTTCACCGTGGCGTCGACGCCGCGCATCTACGACCGGCAGAGCGGGGAGTGGAAGGACGGCGAGGCGCTGTTCCTGCGATGCAACATCTGGCGTGAGGCCGCCGAGAACGTCGCGGAGAGCCTCACCCGCGGCTCGCGGGTGATCGTTCAGGGTCGGCTCAAGCAGCGCTCGTTCGAAACCCGCGAGGGGGAGAAGCGCACGGTCGTCGAGGTCGAGGTCGACGAGATCGGCCCGTCGCTGCGCTACGCCACCGCGAAGGTGAACAAGGCGAGCCGCAGCGGCGGAGGCGGCGGCGGATTCGGTGGTGGCGGCGGACAGTCGCGCCCCGCCGAGCCGAAGGACGACCCGTGGGGCAGCGCCCCGGCATCGGGTTCCTTCTCCGGCAACGACGACGAACCACCCTTCTGACTCCAAATCAATCAGTAAGAAAGAGATAGACACATGGCCAAGGGCACGAAGCGTCGCCCGGCTCCCGAGAAGCCGGTCAAGACTCGCAAGTGCGTCTTCTGCTCCAAGAAGGGGCAGGACATCGATTACAAGGACACGGCGCTGCTGCGCACCTACATCAGCGAGCGCGGCAAGATCCGTGCGCGCCGGGTGACGGGCAACTGCGTGCAGCACCAGCGTGACATCGCGATCGCGGTCAAGAACGCCCGCGAGGTGGCGCTGCTGCCGTTCAGCTCGTCGACGCGATAGGCAGGACAGAAGACATGAAGCTGATTCTCACCGCCGACGTCGAACACCTCGGTGCTTCCGGCGACATCGTGGAGGTCAAGGACGGTTATGGCCGCAACTTCCTGCTGCCCCGGGGGATGGCCATCGTGGCGTCCCGCGGCGCCGAGCGCCAGGCCGACGAGATCCGTCGCGCCCGCGAGCAGAAGGCCGTCAAGGGTCGCGAACACGCGGTCGAGCTGAAGACCGCCATCGAGGGCCTCGGCCCGGTGCAGCTGCCCGTGAAGGCGGCCGCCGACAGCGGCAAGCTGTTCGGCTCGGTGACGACGGCGGACGTCGTCGCGGCGATCAAGAGCGCAGGCGGCCCGAACCTCGACAAGCGCACCGTGCAACTGCCGAAGGCGCACATCAAGACGACCGGTACGCACTCCATCGCGGTGCGGCTGCACCCGGAGATCGCCGCTTCGGTGTCGCTGGAAGTCGTCGCCGGCAAGTAACGCCAGCGTCAATACGGCCGGGTGAAGCCATGATCGATCTTCGCCCGGCCGTTGCCATGCGCGCTGGCGAACTTTGCAGAGTAGTTAGGCCGCAGCGAAGCTAACGCGCTGTTAACCTCTATGGCTCCTCGGCGCAACACAACACGCCCGACCCGGCAACCGGGCCCGACACGCCGAAGCAATTCTCATCCACAAGATCTAAACCGGCCTATGGTGCTGTTATCTGCAGTGATGCGGTGAACAGCACGGTTCATGCACAGGTTCTCCCCAAGGCGTAAACATGGCTGTCCAGACCTATCCACACTCCGTCCACAGGTCTATGAACAGGCGAGGCTTGCGTCCCCGTCAGCAACGCCTAACGTAATCCGTCGCGGGGCAGATCCGAAGTCGCGGTGGCGCGTTGTCGGCGGTCTGATCTACAGTCGCGAGAGACGGCTATCGAACTGACGTTCGATGAACAGCAGAGGGGGTGAAGCGCTTCGTGGCTGTCGTCGATGACCTCGGGCGTCCGGACACGGAGTCACACCAGGCGCCGCGGCCGAGCGAGGACTTCGGGCGTCAGCCCCCGCAGGATCAGGCCGCCGAGCAGGCGGTGCTCGGCGGGATGCTGCTGAGCAAGGACGCCATCGCCGACGTGCTCGAACGGCTGCGTCCCGGCGACTTCTACCGCCCGGCGCACCAGAACGTCTATGACGCGATCCTCGATCTCTACGGCAAGGGTGAGCCGGCCGACGCGGTGACCGTGGCCGCCGAGCTGGACCGCCGCGGGCTGTTGCGCCGCATCGGCGGGGCACCGTATCTGCACACCCTAATTTCCACGGTGCCGACGGCCGCCAACGCCGGCTTCTATGCGGGCATCGTCGCGGAGAAGGCGCTGCTGCGCCGGCTGGTCGAGGCCGGCACGCGGGTCGTGCAGTACGGCTACGCGGGGGCCGAGGGCGCCGACGTCAACGAGATCGTCGACCGCGCGCAGGCCGAGATCTACGACGTGACCGAGCGGCGGGCGGCCGAGGACTTCGTGGTGCTCGAGGAGATCCTGCAGCCGACGATGGACGAGATCGACGCGATCGCCTCGCAGGGCGGCATCGCGCGCGGCGTGCCGACGGGGTTCGTCGAGCTCGACGAGGTGACCAACGGCCTGCACGCCGGCCAGATGATCATCATCGCGGCGCGGCCTGGTGTGGGTAAATCGACCTTGGGACTCGATTTCATGCGGTCGTGCTCGATCAAGCACCAGATGCCGAGCGTCATTTTCTCTCTCGAGATGAGCAAGTCCGAGATCGTCATGCGGCTGCTGTCGGCGGAGGCGAAGATCAAGCTGGCCGACATGCGTTCGGGCCGGATGAGCGACGACGACTGGACGCGGCTGGCGCGGCGGATGAGTGAGATCAGTGAGGCGCCGCTGTACATCGACGACTCGCCCAACCTGACGATGATGGAGATCCGCGCGAAGGCCCGCCGGCTGTCGCAGAAGGCCGGGCTGCGGCTGATCGTCGTCGACTACATGCAGCTGATGACGTCGGGCAAGAAGTACGAGTCGCGCCAGCAGGAAGTTTCGGACTTCTCGCGAAGCCTCAAGCTGATGGCCAAGGAACTCGACGTTCCGGTGGTCGCGATCAGCCAACTGAATCGCGGGCCCGAGCAACGCACCGACAAGAAGCCGATGGTGTCGGATCTGCGTGAGTCGGGCTGCCTGACGGCCAATACGCGAATCCTGCGGGCGGACACGGGCGCCGAGGTGACGTTCGGCGAGCTGATGCGCACCGGCGAGCGGCCGCTGGTGTGGTCACTCGACGAGCGCAAGCGGGTGGTCGCGCGGCCCATGACGAACGTGTTCTACAGCGGGCACAAGGAAGTTTTCAAGGTTCGGCTGGCGTCGGGCCGCGAGGTGGAGGCGACGGCGAACCACCCGTTCCTGACATTCGACGGATGGACGCCGTTGGGTGAGTTGACGGTGGGCGACCGGGTAGCGGTTCCGCGCCGGGTGCCCGAGCCGGTGCAGACCCAGCGGATGGACGACTCGGGAGTCATCCTGTTGGCGCACATGATCGGTGACGGGTCGTGTGTGAGGAATCAGCCGATTCGCTACGCGAGCATCGACGAGTTGAACCTTGCGGCAGTTTCACGGGCGGCGCAGCACTTCGGGGTCAGAGCCGTTCGTGACGAGTATGCGGCGGCGCGGGTGACGACGCTGCGGCTGCCGGCGCCGTACCGGTTGACGCACGGCAAGCGGAATCCGATCGCTGCGTGGCTGGACAAGCTCGGCCTGTTCGGGAAGCGGAGCTACGAGAAATTCGTTCCGCGAGAGGTTTTCGCGCTGCCTAACGATCAGGTTGCGCTGTTTCTGCGGCACTTGTGGGCGACGGATGGCTCCGTGCGGTGGGATCACAAGATCCAGCAAGGCCGGGTCTATTACGCGTCGACCAGCCGGCAGTTGGTCGACGACGTCATGCTGCTGTTGCTGCGCCTGGGAATTCAAAGTCGAATCTATCGCGCACGAAAGGCGGGATACCGCGACTCGTGGCACCTCAACATTTTCGGTGCTAGCAATCAGCGGAGATTCCTCCAACGAGTGGATGTCAATGGAGCGAAGTTCTTCGCGGGTCGGGAGGTCATAGCGAACCTCGAGAACGTTGTTGCGACTGCGAACTCCGATACCATCCCTGTTGAGGTTTGGCATCGGGTCAGGCGTCTGCTCGCAGAAACCGGAGCGCCGCAACGGTCCTTCGCCCAATCCATGGGTACGAAGTTTTGTGGATCAACTATGTGGAAGCATCCGGCCGGGCGCAAACGTGTGCATAAGGCGGCGGCGGTCCTCAACGATGCGGAGTTGCATGATCTCGCGACGAACGATGTGTTCTGGGACAGGATCGTCGAGATCAGGAGTATCGGATGGGTAGACGTATACGATGCCACGGTCCCCGGAACGCATAACTTTACGGCCAATTGCATAACATTGCATAACTCGCTCGAACAAGATGCGGATATGGTCATCCTGTTGCACCGGCCGGATGCGTTCGAGCGGGATGACCCGCGCGGCGGCGAGGCGGATCTGATTCTCGGCAAGCACCGCAACGGTCCCACAAAGACCATTACCGTTGCGCACCAACTGCATTTGAGCCGCTTCGCGAACATGGCCAAGCAATAGTTGCTAGCCAGCGACCTTCTTCTGCGCGAGACCGGCGACTCCCGCTTCGACCCCGCGGGGCAGTACGAGTCGATGTCCTGTTCCACCGTTCGCGACGATGTCCGCCCCCCGATCGCTGAGTCTCCTATCTCGGCACTCGGACGCCTTAGCGGTCGTGCTTAGGGCACGCTGCGTAGTTCGGCTGCGGCCCGCCCTCCGCCGCGCACGCGCCGTCCATGTATCCCGGATGGTCATCCAGGGATGCCTCGGTACCGGCCCCGGCTGCGTCAACATGCTCGCCCCGGAAAATCGCACTGCGTCAGTCTTCTTCGTAGCAAAGGAGCGCGGGCTCTCACGTGCTCGCCCTGCGGAGTTGTCAGGTGGTGATGTTGAACACCCACACCGCCAGCGTCGTGGTGGCCACGCTGATGAGCAGGATCGCTATGAGGTTGAGCCAGATTCCGCCCTTGACCATGCTGCCGATGTTGACGTATCCGGTGCCGAAGACGATCGCATTGGGCGGGGTCGCCACCGGAAGCATGAATGCCGACGTCGCCGCGAGGGCGACCGGTATCGTCAGCAGCAACGGATCCGCACCGATGCCCATCGCGACCCCACCAATCACCGGCAGGAACGTTGCTGCGGTGGCGGTGTTGCTGGTCAGCTCGGTCAGGAAGATCACCCCGGTCGTGATCAACCCGACCAACAGCAGAATCGGCAGCCCCTGCAGGGTCTGCGCCTGGGTACCGATCCACTCGGTGAGTCCCGAGGCGCTGAACTGAGAGGACAGCGCCAGCCCGCACCCGAACAACAACAGCACGCCCCACGGGAGTTGCACCGCGGTGGTCCAATCCAGCAGTCGCACACCGAGTCTCGCTCCTGCCGGAAGGATGAACAACAGCAGGCCGGCCGCTATCGCGATGCCGGAATCGGAGATGGGCGGATCCTCCCAGATCAGCGGAAACGATATCCAGCTGACGGCTGCGAGGGCGAAGATCACCGCGACGCGCCGCTCACCGCCTGAGGGACGCCCGAGTTTGGCCAACTCAGTGTCGAACAACTTCTTGCCGCCTGGGAGCTCCTTGATCTCCGGCTTGAAGATCACCTTGGCCAGCAGCAGCCAGGTCAGCACCAGCATGACGGTGGCCAGCGGAAGGCCCAGCAGCATCCACTGGCCGAAGCCGATGTCGATGTTCTGCTCGTCCTCCAGGTAGCCCACCAGCAAGGTGTTCGGCGGTGTGCCGATGATCGTGGCGAGGGAACCGACCGAGGCCGCGTAGGCGATACCCAGCATCAGCGCGGTGCCGAAGTTGGATGCTTTAACCTGCTCCTGCACTTCCTCGTCGTCGGTCGCGTCCCCCCCGCTGACCTCCTGGTCGCCTTCGCTTCGGGGAACCGACACCGTGCCGGCCAGCATCAGGACCGAGACGCCGATCGGCACCATCATCACTGCGGTCGCGGTGTTGGAGACCCACATGCTGAGGAATGCTGTGGCGAGCATGAAACCGGCGATGACCCGCGTTGCACCGGTACCCATCGCCCGTACCGTCAGCAACGCGATGCGCCGGTGCAGGTTCCACCGCTGCATTGCGAGGGCAATGAGGAATCCGCCCATGAAGAGGAAGATGATGTCGCTGCCGTAGTAGGCGCCGACGTCGGAGACGCCCACGTCGCCGATGAGAATCGGGAAGACGACCAGTGGCAGCAATGCAGTGGCCGGGATCGGGATGGCTTCAGTCATCCACCAGACACCCATGAGGACTGCGATGGCGGCGGTGGTCTTGGCTGCGTGGGCCAGGTCGCCGGGCAGCACCGTATACACGAGCACCGCCAGCAGCAGCCCGCCGCCGAAACCGATCCAGCGCCTCCGAAATGTCGACGTGCTCTCGGCCGGCGCGCGCTCGCCCGCCGATTGCATGTCGACCTCGTCGTCACCATGCGGGTCTCGCTGGTGGCGTTCGAGATCTTCTCGTGCACCCTGATCACTGGACATGAGTCACTCCTCCCCGACGCCAGCACGGCCCGGCGTCCACCGAACGGCCGGCTGTAGTGATGCACATCACGACGAGTGTCTACCCACTCCGTGACGGGTGGAAGCGCGCGGACATGGGAAGTACGGCAGAGACGCTGCATTCTCGCGCTCAAGTAGACGCTGCCTCAGATCAACGACACAACCGGGTGTCGCAACTGGGTCTCTCTTTGACACCGAACAGGTTTCGCCGGGCCAATCCTGTCGCAGCGTCCGGTTAGCATGACCCTTCTCCCAAGAGCGATCGTGTCGCCTGAATCCTGAGGTGCCTGTGAAACTGCGAAAAGTACTGGCACACCTCGGGGCGGCGCTGTTGGCTCTGCCACTCGCTGTGCCGGTTGCAGCAGCGCCTGCCACTTCATCTCTTGGCCAGCCCACCCAGTGGATCGTCGTCGGTGTGCCCGCCGCCGATGCGACAACAGGAACCCTTACCGCCTATCAGCGGGCTGGTCAGCAGTGGAAGGTAGTCCTGGGACCGACGCCCGCCAAAGTGGGTTCGCTCGGTGTCGGCGCCCCGGCTGACGGTGTGCACCGCACTCCCGTGGGAACGTTCACGTTCGACCAGGCCTTCGGCCGACAGCCCAACCCAGGCACCAGGATGCCGTATTTCCAGGCCACCGATCAGGATTGGTGGGACGAGGATCCCGAATCTCCTACCTACAACACCCACGTGCGCCGGCCGGGCCGACCCTCGTCCGTCACGGAGAACCTCTACGATTCCGGACCCGTCTACGACTACGCAGTCAACATCGCGGTGAACCCGCAACGCATACCGGGACGCGTCTCCGGCATCTTTCTTCACGTGACCGATGGCAGCCCTACCTGGGGATGTGTGGCCATCGGTCGCGACGAAATGCGCTCAGTGCTGAAGTGGCTCGACCCCTCCGCCAGCCCGCGAATCACCATCGGCGTGGGCAGCCCATCGCTAGTTGCATCGCGGTGAGCCTGTCGAATTCAGAGGGCAACCGTTCACACGCGCGATCTCGGCGAACACCTGATCTTCCCCGTCGAGCGACGCCCTACTAGTCCAGGCGCCCGGCGTCGACCAGGCGGATCACCGCCACACCTTCTTCGTCCGACCTCGCCAGCTCGACGTCGACGTCGAAGCCCCAGTCGTGGTCGCCGGCGGGGTCGTCGAGGATCTGCCGTACATGCCACACGGTCGGCTCCCGGTCGATGATCAGCATTGCCGGTCCCCGCGCGTCGGCACCGGTGCCCACCTCGTCGTGCTCGTCGAAGTACGCGTCGATGACGTCTGCCCACCGGTCAGCGGTCCAACCGGATCCAGCGTCCAGCGCGCCCAGGTCGTCGGCGCGCCGCCGGGCGAACAGTTCCACCCGGCGGAAGAGCGCGTTGCGGACCATCGCGGTGAACGCCCGCTGGTTGCCCGTCAGCGGGCGCGGTCGGGCCGGTACCGCCACCGGAGCATCGTGCTGCTGGTCCGGGTTGGTGAGCTGCTCCCACTCATCGAGCAAGCTCGAATCAACCTGCCGCACAAGTTCCCCCAGCCACTCGACGATGTCGGTGAGCTCCTCGGTCCGCGCGGCAGCGGGAACGCCGGATCGCAGCGCCTTGAACGCGTCGGAGAGATACCGCAGCAGCGCGCCCTCGGAGCGGGTCAGCCCATAGACGCTGACGAACTCGCGGAAGGTGAACGCGCGCTCCCACATCTCGCGCACCACCGACTTCGGCGACAGCTGCGCGTCGGCGGCCCACGGATTGCTCTGCAGGTACACCTCGTAGACGTGGCCGAGCAGTTCGTCGAGCGGCTTGGGATAGCTGACGTCGTCGAGCAGCTCGATCCGCTCGTCGTACTCGATGCCGTCGGCCTTCATCTGAGCGATGGCCTCGCCCCTGGCCTTCTTCAGCTGCGCCGCCAGGATCTGCCGCGGATCCTCCAGCGTCGCCTCGATGACCGAAACGACGTCCAGCGCATGGGTTTTCGCTTCTGAATCGAGCACGTCGACCGCGGCGAGCGCGAACGTCGACAATGGCTGGTTCAGCGCGAAGTCGGGGGGCAGGTCGACGGTCAGGCGGTAGCGCCTGCCGTCGGGGTCGGGTTCGGCGAGCCGCTCCACCACCCCTGCCTGCAGCAGCGACCGGGCGATGCCGACGGCCTCACGGATGAGGGTCAGCTGACGCTTGCGCGGCTCATGGTTGTCGGTGAGCAGGCGGCGCATCGCGGCGAACGGGTCGCCCTCCCGGTCGACGACGTCGAGGATCATCGCCGTCGACACCTTCATATTGCTCGTCAGGGGCTCGGGTGCCGCATCGATCAGGCGCTTCATCGTCGCCTCGCTCCACGGCACCATCCCCTCGGGAACCTTGCGGCGCACCAGCTTCCGGCGCTTCTTCGGGTCGTCGGCGACCTTGGCGAACTGCTTGAGGTTGGCCACCTCGTGCTCGGGTGCCTGCACGACGACGGTGCCCGCGGTGTCGTAGCCCGCGCGACCCGCCCGCCCCGCGATCTGATGGAACTCGCGGGCAGTGAGCAGCCGGCTGCGGGTGCCGTCGTACTTCGATAGCGCGGCGAACACCACCGTGCGGATCGGCACGTTGATCCCAACGCCGAGCGTGTCGGTGCCGCAGATGATCTTCAGCAGACCGGCCTGCGCCAACTGCTCGACGAGCCGCCGATACTTGGGCAGCATGCCGGCGTGGTGAACACCGATGCCGTGCCGGACGAGCCGCGACAGCGTTGTACCGAAGGCCGACGAGAACCGGAACGCACCGATCATGTCGGCGATCGCGGCCTTCTCCTCCTTCGTGCTGACGTTGACGCTCATCAGCGCCTGCGCCCGTTCCAGGGCGGAGGCCTGCGTGAAGTGGACGACGTAGACGGGCGACTGCCTGGTCTCGACGAGCTCATGGATCGTCTCGTGCATCGGTGTGGTCGCGTAGGAGAAGAACAACGGAACCGGACGGTCGGCGTTGGCCACCAGCGCCGTGGGCCTGCCGGTACGCCGGGTCAGGTCCTCGCGCAGGAACGTCACGTCGCCCAGCGTCGCCGACATGAGCAGGAACTGGGCGTTCGGCAGCTCCAGCAGCGGCACCTGCCATGCCCAGCCACGATCCGGGTCGCCGTAGAAGTGGAACTCGTCGAGGACGGCCAGGCCGATGTCGGCCGCGGCACCCTCGCGCAGTGCGGTGTTGGCCAATATCTCTGCGGTGCAGGCGATGATCGGCGCCTCCCGATTGACCGAGGCATCACCGGTCAGCATCCCGACATGGGCCGCACCGAAGATGTCGCAGAGGGCGAAGAACTTCTCACTGACCAGCGCCTTGATCGGCGCGGTGTAGTAGCTGCGGCCGTTTCCCACCGAAGAGCGAGCCAGCGCTGCGTACAGCGCGCCGGTGGCCACCAGTGACTTCCCCGAACCGGTCGGCGTCGCCAGCACGACGTTCGCGCCGCTGACCAGCTCAATCAGCGCCTCCTCCTGCGCCGGGTACAGCTGGGTGCCGTTCGCATCGGCCCACGCGGCGAAGGAGGCGAACAGCTCGTCGGGATCGGCGCTGCTCGCACGCAGGGTGGTCAGATCGCCTGCGGAGGCGAGCAGCGGGGAGGCAATGTTGGTCACGGGGTGGGGGTGGGCGCGACTCAGGCTGTGGCGTCGATCGCGCTGATCGTGATTTCGAAGCGGCCCTGCTGCTTGTCGAGAATGTAGACCGCCACCTGGTTGATGGATGACGGATCCAGCGTCTGGGGCGCATCGGGTGCGGGATCGAGGCGCGTGCCAACCGGTTGGAAGCCCGCGATGGGCAGTTCGTAGATGCGCGAGATGCCGGCCTCGGTGGCGAAACGCTGGATGTAGGACCATGGCTGCCCTGCATCGCCCACTCTGAGCACGTAGGTCTTGCCGTCGCCCACAGCGTGCACGCGCAGCGACGTGGCGCCTGCTGCTCGTCGCCCGATCTCGGGGTCCTGCGGACTGCGCGCCGAGGCGAAACCGCCGTTGTTCTCCAGCGAGATGTCCCCCGAGAACACGAGGCCACCGGCGCCGAAGGTGATCGTCGAGGTGGACCTGCCGCCCATGACGGGGTCGTTGACCGTTGTCCAGCCGGCCACTTCGTTGGCATCGCCGAGGTCGACGAGAGCGACGTCGCGCCCTTCGGACACGGGTGCTTGGGCGGACGAGCCAGGAGCCCCCGGCGTGTTCGTCGTCTTGTCGGCGTTCGCGGATCGCCCGGCGCTTCCGCACGACACCACCAGCAGCGCCGAGCACGCGATCGCGATGCCGACAAGACCACGTCGGCACCCGCGGCGCACCGCCGTCAACACCGACTCGGATCGGCACTCATCTCGCGGCTGCGCATCGGCATGCCATCGATCACGGCATAAATCGATTGAAGATCCGGTACATCCTTGACGCGCAGTTTCTCGCCGCCGTCTTTGCCGATCAACACCACGCTCAAGGCGTCCTCACCGATTCCATACTGCGTCGTCAGCCGTTGTGACTCATCGGAGTTCATGACCTGGCCATCGAGCGTGCTGGTGCCCTCGCCCACCACCACGCCGAGCACCATGTCACGAGTGACGAAGTCACACCGACTCGCCTCGATTCGGCTCAGCGTTTCGGCGAGCCGCGGATCGCTGTCCGTCGGCGCGAACACCAGTAGGGGACGACGCTCCCAGCGATAGTCGCTCAGTTCGGAAGCGACGGCGGTAGCTGAGCCGAGGACAGTGCTCGCGATCATGACAAAGAGCAGGAACATCATTCGCCGAACACTGACCATGGTGTTCCCGACTGTACCGGTGGGTCGTAGGCCTCGGTGAGAAGTGCCGACTGTTCGGCCAACGAGCGCTGACCACCACGTCATGACCGCCAGTGCGATCCTCGGAGGATGGCGCGCACGTGGTTGTCGGTGACGGTGGAGCTGCTCGGCGGGCGCGAGGAATAACTGTGGCCGAGGTGGGACCGGTCACACCTGTCGATGTTCACCCCTTGCTGACGGACGAGTGGTCACCGACGAGGAGACGGGCGCGGAGATCGCCGTGTCGAGCGGCGGGCCCATCACTCAGCCATTGAATGTCGAGTCGGCCAAGGTCGCTCGGGTCGTGGGGCCCGGAGCAGAGTGTCAATTCACGTTCGACTTAGGCGACGACTGGATCCGCCGTTGTGTTAGGCCTGCCCGGCCGCATCCGATGCTGCTGCATGCGTGGCCCGGACCGAACTAGGCGCTTGGGGTCGACATACGCGAGTGTGTGTATATTGGTGTGTATGGCCCGGTTGAATGTGTACGTCCCAGACGAGCTGGCCGAACGCGCAAGGGCGCTGGGCTTGAATATCTCGGCGTTGACGCAGGCAGCGATCAGCGCTGAGCTGGAGCGTTCTGGCACCGAGGCATGGCTTGACCGGCTGGAGGCCAGAGGCACCGGCGCTCGGCATGACGACGTGCTTGATGCGATCGATGCCGCCCGTGACGAGTTCGGAGCGTGAGCACGACCTCGGCCCCGCCACCTGAGCATGTGGTCATCGACGCCAGTGTGATGGTCGATCTACTTGCTCGCACGGATGATCGGTATCCGGCGGTACGCGCACGGCTGGCTAATACGGTGATGCATGCGCCGGCACACTTCGACGCCGAGGTGTTGTCGGCGCTCGGTCGCATGCAACGTGCCGGTGTGCTCACCGTTGCGCAGGTCGATGTGGCGCTGAGTGAGTTGAGCCAGGCACCGATGACCCGCCACGATCTGGCTCCGCTGCTTGTTGGCGCATGGGCACGCCGTGAGACTCTTCGCCTCACCGACGCGTTCTACGTCGAACTCGCCGATACCGCAGATTTCGTGCTGCTGACCACGGATCAGCGCTTGGCTCGCGCTTGGCCTCTCGCCGATGCGATCGACTAAGCAGCCCGTCACATTCGCGGCAAGACCCCGAATCCGCGGTACCTGAGCGACGGGTGGACATCGTCACGACGACTTCGTACCCTGTCCGGGACGTAGCAGGCCGGACCGGGCTCGGTCCTTGCAACGAAGGATCGTGGCAATCCATTCATTTCGGCGGACGGCGTGCGGCTTAGCGGCCGCTGTTCTGGTGTTCCTTATGTCGATGGCCGGCGTTCAGGCGGACCCGGCGGCTGACGCACTGGCCCGACTCAACGAGCTGTCCATTCAGGCGGTGCAGACCCGCGAGGCCGTCACGGCCGCACAACGCGACGCCGACGCGCGACTGGACGCCCAGACCGCGGCCGAAGACCGCCACCGCACCGACCTCGAGGCCCTCGCCGTCGCGAACTCCCAGCTCGCGCCCTATCAGGCCGCGGTCGACCGGATCGCGGCGATGGACTACATGAGTGGCCGTCAGGGTCAGATGGCGGCGCTGCTGACCGCGGCCTCGCCGCAGCAACTGATCGACAAGCTGTCGCTGCAGCGCACGGTAGGCGCGACGACGGCCAAGCAGATGAGGGCGTTTCACGCGACGCGCGAGCGCGCGGCGGCCGCCGCCCAGGCCTCAGAGAAATCGGCCGCGGACGCTCGGGCCGCGGCCGAGCAAGCCGCCTCGGTTCAGGCAGAACTTCAGACCAAGTGGAACGACCTGCTGCGCAAGATCGCCGCCGCGGAGGCGCAGTACGCCGCGTTGACACCGCAACAGCAAGCCGTCTTCGACAACGCGGTCCCACCGCCGCCGCAGGCTCAGCCCGCCCCGCAGGACCCGGCGATCGTCGCGATGCCCGGTGCCCCTGCGGCAGCCCCCCCGGCTGTCGCCCTCGCCATCCCGGAGGCGCTGCCCGTCGGCGTCGCGAACGAGGCCGGGTTGCAGCCCAACACCGTCCTGGCGGCCAGGGCCATCAGCGCCCGGTTTCCACAGATCGCCACTATCGACGGGGTCCGGCCGGACTCGAAGCCGTGGCATCCCCGCGGCCTGGCGATCGACATCATGATCCCGAACCCGGAAAGCCCTGAGGGCATCGCCATCGGCAACGAGATCCTTGCGTTCGCGATGGCCAATGCGGGCCGGTTCGGGTTACAGGACGTGATCTGGCGTGGCACGTACTACACGCCGGCCGGTCCGCGAGGGTCGGGATACGGCCACTTCGACCACGTGCACATCACCACGCTGCCGCGCGGCTGAATCGCCCATCGCTCACGTGTGAAGGTTCCACTGGCCGCAATCCTGGGCCAGCACGTCGTTGACGTCGACGCGGATGCCGCCGACCACCGGTCCGGGATTGGAGGCGGTGTCGATGATGCGCTGGTAGAGAACCGCGGCCGGGTAGATCTGCCCGTTGGACCAGGACCGGGTCTGCCAGGCCCAGACGCGACCGGGTGTGCGTGACTTTCCGAGGACACCGTCGGCGGCAGCCCACTGGCACGCCTTGATGCCCCCGTAGATCCCGGTGCGCTGCACGCCGATCACCGAATTGATTCCGCGAAACCAGGGCAGCACCAGGTTGAGGTATGCCTGGCGGTCGATGTCGTCGTCGACGCTGAAGAAGATCGGTGCGTTGCGTCCGCCCCCGGCGGCGGTGTGGAGGTGCCAGCCGGTGCGAGCGTCAGCGACGCCACCGGCGTACCCGCGGGTGAAGTCCGACGGCGCGGTTCCACCCGGCTTGCCGTACTGGTAGTTACTGACGATCACCAAGCCGGCTGCGGAAAGCGACCGGGCGTAGGGCAGCGTGATCGGCTTGGCGCCGAACGAAGAGCCCGGCCGTGAGGTCGAGACGTAGTTGATCACTCCGGCGTGGCCGGCGGCCCGGATGTCCTGCGCCGGGATCTGGCGCATGGCGTAGTCGATCAGCGTGGGAGGGGCAGCCGCCGCCGGAGGCGGGTGGGTACCGGCCGATACTGCGCCGAGGCCGGCCAGTGCCGACAACGCGCCGGCGTAGCGCAGTGCCTCACGCCGGGATACCTGCACCGCGCGAAGTTACCAAAGTGATTGGCGTGAACGGCTTAACGTGGCCGGACGACGCCGGTTCGTTCTCGATTCGTTGTATGCCGGACCTTCGTTGCCCGTGGCACCGTGCGCCGTTTCGGCACACCGACGGGGACCGCAACGGCTAGCTTGAGCTCAACCCCCTGCTGAAGCCGGGTCGAGCACCAGGAAGGCGCGTCTCGAATGGCGAAGAAGACAGTCGACATGACCGAAGACGCCTCTCTGCTGAAAGT
Organism: Mycobacterium sp. IDR2000157661; assembly: GCF_022317005.1. Classification (NCBI taxonomy): domain Bacteria; kingdom Bacillati; phylum Actinomycetota; class Actinomycetes; order Mycobacteriales; family Mycobacteriaceae; genus Mycobacterium; species Mycobacterium sp. IDR2000157661. The sequence goes on along the minus strand of NZ_CP081006.1, from coordinate 1,663,141 downwards.
CCTCGGCAACTGGGACGTATTGGCCCTCGGCTTCGGCGCCATGATCGGCTTCGGCTGGGTGGTGCTCACCGGCGACTGGGTCGGCTCTGCGGGCACGTTCGGAGCCGTGCTGGCGATGTTGGCCGGCGGTGTGATCATGGCGGTGGTCGGCCTGACGTACGCCGAGCTGACGGCAGCCATGCCTAAAGCCGGAGGAGAGCACAACTTCCTGCTGCGCGGGATGGGTCCACGGTGGTCATTCATCGGCTCCTGGGGAATCGTCGGCGGCTACGTGACCATCGTGGCCTTCGAGGCCGTGGCTTTGCCCAGAACGGCGCTGTATCTTTTCCCGGGTCTCAACCAGGTTCGGCTGTGGGAGGTGGCGGGCAGCCCGGTCTATCTCACTTGGGCACTGGTCGGTTCGATCGCCGCGGTCGTAATCACCACCATCAACATCCTCGGGGTCAAGTTCGCAAGTGTGGCACAGACATTCGTCGTGGTGTTTCTGCTCATCATCGGTCTGATGCTGGTCGTCGGCTCCTTAACCGGCGGTTCGACGGAGAACATGGCACCGCTCTTCACCGGTGGCGCCGCAGGCTTTTTCGCCGTACTCGTCGTCGTGCCGTTCTTGTTCGTCGGATTCGACGTCATCCCTCAGTCGGCGGAGGAGGTGAACATCCCCGCCCGTCAGATCGGACGTCTGGTCGTCGTCGCCGTGGTCCTCGCGACCATCTTCTATCTGCTCGTCATCGTGACGACCTCGTCGGCGATGACGGCGAGCGAACTGGCCGAGGTCGACATCGCCACCGCCGACGCGTTCGGCGCGTTGTTCGGCAACGACGTCATGGCCAAGGTGCTGATCGCCGGCGGCATCGCCGGGATCCTCACGTCGTGGAACTCGCTGCTCCTGGGGGCATCGCGGCTGATGTACTCGATGGCACGCTCGGGCATGTTGCCCGCCTGGTTCGGCAAGCTGCACCCGAGGTTCCGCACGCCGATCAACGCCCTGCTGTTCATCGGCGGCCTCTCCTTCATCGCCCCGTTCCTGGGAGAGGCGATGCTCGGGTGGCTCGTCGACTCCGGCTCGCCCAGCATCGTCATCGCTTACCTCCTGGTGGCCGTCGTCTTCCTGATCCTGCGCAGGCGCGAGCCGCAGATGGATCGGCCGCTACGGATCGGCGGGACGGGGAAGACGGGCTTGGTGATCGGCGGCGCCGCCGTGGTGCTCTGTGCGGGGCTGCTGACTCTCTACCTGCCGGGTATGCCCGCCTTCCTCGACGTGCAGCCGTGGATCCTGTTCGGTGTCTGGTGGCTGCTCGGCGTGTTCTTCCTGCTCCGGATCCCGACGGGCATCCAGCCGGGCGAGGACGCCGAACACCGGCTGCTCGAGGCGCTCAGGCAGCGTCGAGCACCGGCAGGCGAGGTGTCGAGTAGCCGGTAGGCCGCCCGGACGTCATCGTCGAGCGGGGTCGATGCCGCCCCTCGACGACCCATGCAGCATCAGCACCGCCCCACCGAGCAGTGACACCGCGCCGGAGAGCACGAGCAGCGTGCCCAAGCCGAGGGCAGGGATCACCGCACCGGCGAGGGTCGGCGCTATGACCGAGCTGACGGCGCCCAGAACCAGGCAGGCCGTGAACGCTGCGCCCGCGCGGTCGGGCAACAACTCGGCGGTCCAGACCGCGAGCACCGCCGACCCGGTCATGTATCCCATCCCGAAGATGCACGCCGAGACCGCCGTGGCGATCAGAGAGCCGCTGGCCAGCCCCAGGAGCGCTAGTGCCGCTGCCACCGTCACGAGGCACAGCGCCGCAACCCTGCCGCTGCCCAGTCGCTGTGCGGCGGTGCCGGTCGCCACACCCACCACGCCGGTGATGCCGATCGCCGCGTACAGCGCCGGCACGGCTGCCGCCGGGAGGGCGCCGCCTTCGAGGGCGTCGGCCGCGTAGGTGAAGTAGATGACGACGACGGCGAAGTACACCACGGAGTAGCCGGCCGGAACGCGAAGTGCTCTCACCAGCGAGGGGGCGCGGGACCGGCCGCTCGGGCGGGGGACCGGCCGGGTTCGCGGCACCAGGCGAAGATTCACCACGGCAGCGGCCACGGCGGCGACGGCGATGCCGACCCAGACCAGGCGCCACGAGCCCAAGGCGGCCAGGATCGCCAAACCACCTAGCACGACGAGTCCGCCGCTGGTACCGGTCGTGATGATGGCCAGCGCTCTGGGCTGCTGCCGCGCGGGCACCAATCGCGTCACGATGTCGGAGTACGGTGCCCAGACCCAACCGCCCGCGCCGCCGGCCAGGACCGCGCCGACGGCCAAGAACCAGGGCGACTGCGCCACCGCGACGATCACCGCCCCCAGCACACCGCAGACTCCGCCCACGGTCGTCGGGGCGCGCAAGCCGCGCCGAGCGGCCAGTGGGCCCGCCAGCAGCAGACCGCACAGGTACCCCGCGAACGTGGCGCTGGCGACGAGGCCGAGAACCAACTCCGACAACCGCAACTCCTGCCGGATGTCGGGCAGCGTCAGACCGTAGGCGTAACGGGCCATACCGAAGGCGACGCCGACCACCGCCGCTCCGGCGAGCCCAACGCGGCCACCCGCTGAGAGCGTCATGGGGATTCCTTATCCGGCCACGAGGCCGAGGCGTGATGAGACCGTAGCGCCAACCCTTCACCGGCACGTCCAGTCGGCGGGTTCTACGGGTTCTTCGGCAACGACTCCGATGAGCTCGCTGTTCCGTCGATGAAGGACGATGGGACCGATGGACGTTCTGGTGGTCGGGGGCGGGCCCGCGGGGTTGGCGTTGGCAGGGGCGTGTGCACAACGCGGACTGGACACCGGCTTGCTCGACCCGGCTCCGGACCGCCCATGGACGGCGACCTACGGAATGTGGAGCAAGGAGTTGCCGGTCGACCTGCCGACCTCGGTGGTCACCGCGCGTGCCGCCGGCCGGGCGATCGCGCTGACCGAGCACACCTTGGGATGGGAGTACGCCGTCCTCGACGTGCCCGCTCTTCGCGCGCACCTCGCCGGCCAGCTGACCGGGGTGCGAATCCACGCCGCTCGTGCCGTCGGATCACCGGAGCACGGCGTTGTCGCCTGCGCCGACGGGTCTCACCTGCGAGCCTCGGTCGTCGTCGACGCCGGAGGCCAAGCGCGCCCCCTCGACCCGACCCCGTCGCGCCACACGCCCGCCGCACAGACCGCCTACGGTTTGATCCTGGACGAAGCCGCCGCGGCTCCGCTGACCTCTGCCGGCGACGCGCTGTTCATGGACTGGCGGGCCGATCACGGCGAAGCCGGCTGGCCGACCTTCCTCTATGTCGTTCCACTGGGCGGAAGCCACGTGTTGGTCGAGGAGACCTCGCTGGCGCGCCGGCCGGGGCTGCCGCTGTCGACGCTGCGCCGACGGCTCCTCAGCCGCCTGTCCCACCACGACGTCCACCCGCCGCACGACGCGCGTGCCGAGAGAGTGTTCTTCCGGGTGGACCATCCGCGACATCGGGGGCCCGGCGTGCTCGGATTCGGCGCGGCCGCACCCTTGATCCACCCGGCGACCGGGTTCAGTCTGGCCGCGTCCCTTCGGCTCGCCCCGCGGGTGGCTGAGGCGCTCGTCGCGCACCTGCCCGACGGTCCAGACAAGGCGCTGGCAGCCGCCCGGGAATCCGTCTGGCCGCGCGCCGCGAGGGTGGTCCACCACTTCCGTCGCATCGGCTTGGAAGCACTGTTGCGGATGCCCCCCGGCGACGTCCCCGCCTTTTTCGAACAGTTCTTCTCGCTGCCCGAGGCACACCGCTGGACCTACCTCACCTCCCGCGACGATCTGCGCGGCACGGTCGCCGCGATGAACTACCTCTTCCGAGTGTCCAACGGTCGCTTACGTCGGCATCTGGTCACATCGGCCGTACTCCGCCGGCTGCCCAGCAATGATGCGGGGACTTCCTAGAGCCCGACTGCACTATGCGCTCTTGTCGCCGGAGTCCGCCGTAGAGCTCCGTCCCTGGTGTACCGGTGACTCCCACGTGTACGGCTCCTCCGGATGACCGGACCCGCCGAGGATGAATGATCGGTCGCTGCGATTGGCTCGGGCAATGGTGGCCAGCCACGTGCCGACGGTGCTGAAGCGGTTCCGCACGCCGGTCAGGAAGGCGATGTGGATGAACCCCCAGGCGAGCCAGCCGGCGACGCCCGCGACCTTGACCGGGCCGGCCTGCAGCAGCGCGTTGCCACGGCTGATGTACGCCGCCGATCCGAGATCGCGATAGCGAAAGTCCTTGCGTCGCCGCCTCTTGAGGTCCCGCCGGATCGACGCTGCCGCGTGCAGCCCGCCCTGCATGGCGTTCTCCGCCACACCCGGCAGCCCTTCACGACCGGCCAGATCTCCGATGACGAACACCTCGGGATGACGTGGCACCGAAAGGTCGGGGTCCACGGAGATGCGCCCCGACCGGTCGGTCTTGGCGCCGAGCACCTCAGCGGCGTGCCGCGCGAACGGCACCGCCTCGACGCCGGCCGTCCATAACACCGTGCGGGCGGCGTAATCCGTCTTGGAGCCGTCCGCCTTGGAGGTCACCGTCACCCCGTCGCGGCGGACATCGGTCACACGCACGCCGTAGTGCAGGTCCACACCCAAGCTCTCGAGCGTTCCCGACGCGCGCTCGGAAAGCGCCGGAGCAAAGGTCTTCAGTACCCGGTCGCCACCGTCGAACAGCAGCACCCGCGCGTCCTCCGGGTCGATGCTGTGGAACTCGTTGGCCAGCGACCGGGTCGCGAGTTCCCTTATCTGCCCGGCTAGTTCGACGCCGGTCGGCCCTCCTCCCGTGACGACGAAGGTGAGCCATTGATCCCGGTCCGGACCGGCCGGCAGGGTTTCGGCTATCTCGAAAGCTCCGAACACACGGCGGCGGATGCTGAGCGCGTCGTCGAGTGTCTTCATGCCGGGCGCCCAGGCGGCGAATTCCTCATTGCCGAAGTAGGACTGGCGCATACCGGCGGCGAGCACCAGGTAGTCGTACTCGAGGTCGAACTTCGATTCGTCGGGACGACGGGCGGTGACGCGCCGGGCATCGGCATCGAGCCGCACGGCCTCACCGAGCAGCGTCGTGACGTTGCGATGACGCGCCAGTTCCTCGCGCAGCGATCGGCTGATCTGGCCGATACTCAGCGTGCCGGTCGCACACTGGTAGAGCAGCGGCTGAAAGACATGGCATGCCGCGCGGTCGAGCAACGTGACATCGACGTCGACCCGACCGAGGCGGCGGGCGCAGAACAGGCCGCCGAACCCTCCGCCGATGATCAGTACCCTCGGGCGCCGGTTGGTCGTCGGTGACGCCTCGTCATAGGGAGTGGGTACCACATCGCCTCCAGAGGTCATGGACAAGCCGTACCCGCTCGGGCCGCGTAACTCACGTGGCCGCGCCGGTGTCGGATACGTTCGACGATGTGGCCCTCTCGCCGGACATTGTCGGCATGACCTACACCTACCCCGACCACTCCCAGGTCGGGCGGGAGAAGATCCGCGAGTACGCCGCGGCCGTGAAGAACGAGGACGCCGCCTACTTCGACGACAGCGCCGCGGCGGCACTGGGGCATGACGCGATTCTGGCGCCGCTGACCTTCATCGCCATCTTCGGCCTGAAAGCACAGTTGGCGTTCTTCGAGCATGCCGGCATTCCGATCACCGACGAGAAGATCGTCCAAGTCGAACAGGGGCTCAGATTACTCAAGCCGATCAAGGCCGGCGACAAGCTGTACTGCCACATCCGCCTGGAGTCGCTCCGCCGGGCGTTCGGCGCGGACGTCCTGACGATCAGGAGTCGGATCGCCAACCAACTCGACGAAACGGTGCAGGAGGACTACACCGTGATGGCCGGCCGAAGCGACACCGGCGGGTGAACCCGGTTCAGCGCTGATCGCCGGGCCCTTCCCCGGTCGCTCGACGCCGAGCCTGCTCCGACGACTCGTCGTCGATGAACCGCGGACCGCCCGCCACCTGGTCGGCCAGCTCCAACCCGGCACCCGCATAGACGTTGAAGGCGATGTCGACGCCGTGGTCTCTGGCCCATTCCACTTCGTCGTTGTAGCGGGCCACCGCCGCGACCTGTCCGCTGAATCCCGACTCGCGCAGACATTCGAGTGCGGTGACGTTGGCGCCGTGCCGCGGCATGGCCAACACCGCGATACGCACCGACCCGGAGCGTTGCAGTCGGTTCCAGAAGTCCAAGTCGGTGGCGTCGCCTTCGATGACCCGCAGACCCTCGGCCGCCAGTCGCTCGATGCGGGGTCCGTCGTAGTCGACTCCTACCGCCCGCAGCCCGTAGTGGTCGGTCAGCCGCCGGTAGGCGGCGAAGCCGACGCGACCCATGCCGATGACCACCACCTCGGCGTCGCCCGCGTCGCTGGGGCGTTCCTCCGGTACCAGGGTGCGTTCATCCTGGCGGGGCAACCGCAACGCGATCTTCTCCACCATCAGATGCCGGCGGCCGTTGACCAGCGCGGCCACCACGAAGCTCAAGGCGACGGCGATGGACATCTCCACCAGCCAGACTTCTGCCAACATCCCGGCCGTGACTCCGACCGACACGACGATCAAACCGAACTCGGAGTAGTTCATCAGGCCCAGCCCCGCCAGCAGGGCGGTGCGGTAACGCAGCTTCAGCACGGACAGCAGCGCCACATACCAGGCGGCCTTGAACGGCAGGAGCAGCACCATCAGCAACGCCACGCCGAGGGTCGGCAGATCGGGCAGCCCGGTCAAGCCGATCGACACGAAGAACCCGACCAGCAACAGTTCCTTGATGTGGAACAGCGAGCGTGCGAGCTCGGAGGAGGCCGGGTGCGATGCCAGCAGCACGCCCATGATCAGCGCGCCGAGGTCGCCCTTGAGCCCGACGGCGGAGAACAACGCGTAACCGGGAACCATTGCCATCACGATGCCGAACAGCGACTGCATCTCGCCGTGCCCCAGCCGACTCCAGATCCTGCGCAGCACCCGGGTCAACGGCCACAGACCCACCAGCGTCAATGCCCACAGGCTGGGCAGCTGCCCGCCGGCGGCAGTCAGGAACACCACGGCGATGACGTCCTGCATCACCAGGATGCCGATGGCCACACGGCCGTAGAGCGCATGCGATTCGCCGCGCTCCTCGAGCACCTTGACGACGAACACCGTGCTGGAGAACGACAGCGCGAACGCGAGCAAGGCGATGGTTTGCAGGCTCTGACCCGCCAGCATGGCCACCCCGGCAACGGCGCCCAGCCACATGGCGACACCGCCCAGGACGACGCTGATCACCATGTGGGCCGAGGTGGTCAGCCATACTTCTCGCCGCAGCAGGATGCGGATGTCGAGCTTGAGGCCGATTGCGAAAAGCAGCAGCGTGACGCCCAGGTCGGCGATCAGGTCCAGCTGCGGAAGTTCCTCCACCTTCAAGGCGTTGATGACGAAGCCCGCCGCCAGGAAGCCGACCAGCGGAGGCAGTCGTGCGGCCAGCGCGAGCCCGCCGAGACCGAAGGTGATGACGAGATAGATTGCGGCTGCTGTCATGCGCTCCTCTTGCCCGGCGTGGGCGGTCAACGCCGTCGGTGACCCGAACTGCTGATCGAGGTCTATCAGTATTGCCGCATCCGCTGGAGTTCTCAGGGCGTGGCCGGCTGTAGCGCCACCTGACCGGTCCTGCGTCGAACTCTCACCAGCCGCTTCCCGAGGGGAAAGGCTCCAGCCACTGGTCGACGGGTGCGCGGTCGTCGGTGAGCACCTCGGCATCGCCGACCCACGCTGCCAGCTCGTCGCCGGACAGTAGCGACCATTCAGTGTCGCGCGTCTGCAGCGCCTTTCGGATGTCCGCCACGTCGATCGGCTGCTCCGACGCGACGGCGACGAAGTTGCCTCCGTCCGCCGCCTCCTCGCCGACACCCAGGTCCCGCCGTTGGCCCAACAGCGCGACGTTTCCGAAAACGGACGCCAGCGTGGCGAGTTCGGCCCGCAGGAACGCCAGGTCTCCGTGATCGATGAGGTTCACGACGTAGATACCGTCGCCGTCGAGTACCCGGCGAATGTCGGTCAGCGCCTCGACCGTCGTGAGATGCCACGGAACACTGACGCCGCCGAAGGCGTCACCGACCACGAGGTCGCGGCTCCCGGTGTCGTGTGCCCGCAGACCGATGCGGCCGTCCTCGACACGAACGTCGATGCCGCCGCCCGGTCGCAGCCCGAACTCCTCGCGGTCGATGCGGACAACGCCACCGTCGATCTCGGACACCGCACTGCGGGTACCCGGCCGGGTGGCGGCCAGATACCGCGGGAACGTCAGCCCGCCGCCGCCCAGGTGGTAGGCCGCCAGCGGCTCGGGAGGAGGGAAGGTGGCATCGACCACCGAGGCGAACGCCTGGACGTACTCGAACTCCAGATGGGTCGGGTCGTCGAGGTCGACGTACGAGTGGCGCACCCCGTCGAGCACAAGTGAACGACCGCCGGCGCGGTCGGGGTCCGTAACGACCGAGACGCAGTGATACTCGGTCTCCACGTCGCAGCCGCCGGGGGCGAACGCTGCGGCCACTCCGCCTGCCACCGCCACCAGCGCGAGGGCACCGGCGGCGGCGCGGCGCCACCGTCGCATTCGCCACTCGACTACGGCGCCGCTCACCAGCAGCAGCACACCGAGGCCCACCAGGATCGCGGTCACCGGCAACCGCGAGATCAACACGAACCCCGTGATCACCGTGCCTGCGATGGCACCGACCGTGCCGACCCCCGACAGCTTCCCGACGACCGTCCCGGTTTCCGCGAGCCGGGTCAGGCGGATCTTGGTGACCATCGGCGTCACCGCGGACAGCAGCGCCCCCGGCACCAGGATGGTCAGCGACGCGACGAGCAGCAGAAGCGGCGTCGCCCATTCCGCCGTCGACCGGACCACGGCCGGGGTGACGGCCACCGCAGCACCGGACATGCCCAGCGCAGGGCCGAGAAAGAGGCGCGGATCGGTCTGGTCGGCCAGCCGCCCGCCCGACCACGCGCCGAGCGCGATCGCGGCCAGCGCGATGCCGATCACCAGGGTGCTCGTCTCGAGCGTCAGCCCGAGGTAGGGCGCCAGCAATCGCAGCGCGGTGATCTCGACGACCAGCACCGCCGCCGAGGATCCGAACACGAGGGCCGCCGCGGCGCGCGGCCCCATACCGGCCGGCGAATGCTGCTCGGCGGGGAAAGCGGGCGGTCCGGTCACCACGCCATCTTCCCAAGCGCGACCCGGCGCGTCATTGCCGCCGTTGGCGACCGGGCAATCGACTGGCCAGCGACCGGTTCCCGGTCGTCGGTCGACTGCTCGTCGAGCACAAAGGCGATGCCCCGGACGACTGGTGCGGTGACCAGATAACGATTCGAAAGCTGTTGCGTTGCAACATGACACTGCAACCACTGAGGAGCCGTCCCCGGCCACTATGGTCACGTGGTGCACCGGCGAACCGTACTCAAGCTCCCGATGTACCTGGCCGCGGCCGCAGCGCTGACCAAGCTCGCCCCCGTCGCCGCGCAGACGCCCCGCTGGTCGGCTGATCGCGCCGACGCCTGGTACGCGGCGCAGGGCTGGCTGATCGGCGCCAATTACGTGACGTCGAACGCCGTCAACCAGATCGAGATGTTCCAGGCGGGAACCTACGATCCGCGCCGCATCGACGGCGAACTCAGCGTGGCCCGCCGGATCGGCTTCAACACCGTCCGGGTGTTCCTGCACGACCAGCTGTGGGCCACCGACCGCGCGGGCTTCAGCCAGCGCCTCAGCCAGTTCGTCGGAATCGCGGCGAAGTACCAAATCAAGCCGCTGTTCGTGCTGTTCGACTCGTGCTGGGACCCACGGGCCAGGGCGGGCCGCCAGCGTGCGCCGGTCCAAGGTGTGCACAACTCCGGTTGGGTGCAGAGCCCGGGCGCCGCGCGGCTCGAGGACCCGGCCTACACCCGCGTGCTGCAGAGTTACGTCACCGGCGTCGTCGGCCTGTTTCGCGACGACCCCCGCGTCCTGGGGTGGGACGTGTGGAACGAGCCGGACAACCCCGCCAAGGACTACCGCGACGTCGAGCACGCCGACAAGCAGCAACTGGTGGCCGCGTTCCTGCCCCATGTGTTCCAGTGGGTCCGCGCCGTCAATCCGGTGCAGCCGTTGACCAGCGGAGTCTGGCAGGGCCATTGGCGGGATCCCGCGAATCGCAGTGAGATCTGCAGCCTGCAACTCGAACACTCGGACATCATCAGCTTCCACAGTTACGGCGACCCAGCCGAATTCGAGGCCCGCATCGACGAATTGACCCCGCTGGGCCGGCCGATAATCTGCACCGAGTACCTGGCGCGCAACCTCGGCAGCACCGTGGAGGGAATCCTGCCGGTCGCAAGACGGCGCAATGTCGGCGCCTACAACTGGGGGTTCGTGGCCGGGCGGACGCAGACGTACCTGCCGTGGGACTCCTGGCAGGACCCCTACACCGAGCTTCCGGACACGTGGTTCAGCGACCTGATCCACCCGGACGGAACGCCGCACGACCACGAGGAGATTAAGGTGATCCAGAAGCTCACCGGGATGGCCGACGCCGGATAACGGCCCCTCGCCGAGTACGCCGGCCGCAGACGGAGGTTCGCGACGTGATCGAGCGTCCCGGTTACGTGGATTTCCACTTCGACATCATGTGTCCCTTCGCCTATCAGACCTCGCGGTGGATTCGCGAGGTGCGCGACCTGACCGGCCTGACCGTGAATTGGCGTTTCTTCAGCCTCGAGGAGATCAACCGTCAGGAGGGCAAGAAGCACCCGTGGGAGCGGGAGTGGGCCTACGGGTGGTCGATGATGCGCATCGGAGCGTTGCTGCGCCGCCGGTCCATGGCCGACCTCGACGCCTGGTACGAGCGCGCGGCGCGGGCGCTGCACGTCGAGGGTCACAAACCGCACGAGAGGGCGGTCGCCCGACACCTTCTCGACGAGCTGGGCTTCGACCCCGAGCTGGTCGACGCGGCCATCGCCGACCCCACGACCACCGATGAGGTGATGGCCGAGCACCAGCGCGTCGTCGGCGCGGGCGGCTACGGCGTACCGACACTGTTCTTCCCGGACGGCCAGTGTCTGTTCGGGCCGGTGCTCATCGACCCGCCCACCGGTGCGGCGGCGGTGCGGCTGTGGGAGGCCGTGCTGGCCTGGACGGAGTTCCCGCACCTCTATGAACTTCAGCGACCCAAGACCGCGGCCGACGAGCGGCTGATCACACAGACCTTCCGGCCGTACCTGGAGGCCAGGGACTGGGTGTCGGTCAACCGGGGTCAGGTCGTGACGTTCGACCACACCGACTAGGGATGATCAGACGACTGCCGCGTCTCGGCTTTGAGATTCGCGTAGGCCATCCGCGTGTGCTCGGCGAGTGCACCGACGTTGTCGATCGCGGCGGCGTTCGCGACGAAGCCGAAGTCCATGTGGTCGCGGTAGGAACTGAACGTCACGTTGAGTCCGATCGACGCGGCCAGTGCTGAGACCGGGAAGATTCCGGTCAACTCCGCGCCGTTGAGGTAACGAGTCTCCCTGGCGCCCGGAACATTCGAGATGACGAGGTTGCAGGCGGGGTGGCTGAGTCGCTCCAGATGAGTCGAAGCGCCCGCGCCGGCCAGGGCGACCAGAACGACCGAATAGGTCATCGCCGCGTCGGTCGACATGGCGCGCAGTTCCTTCTTGGCTGTCGTGACCGAGTGGACGACCTGCCGCAGCCGCTCGGCCATCGACGCCTGCGGGTCGCCGAGTCGCACGAAGATCGCCGAAACCCGGGTGCCCGTGGCGCTGTCGGTTTCGTCGCGCAGCGACACCGGACACATGGCGATGAACTCGTGCGGATATTCCTGGCCCTTCTCGCGCAGATATGCGTGTAGCCCGTGGTCGATGATCGCGGCCGCGACGTCGTTCAGCGTCGCACCGTACCGGTGGCCTATCCGGTGCATCTCCTCCAGCGGCAGCGACATCGTGGCGAATCCGCGGGCCTGTTGCAGTGGCGCGTTCGTGGGGGCATGACCGGCGACGAACGGCAGGCTGCCCTCCAGATGCGATCCCAGTGCCGCGCTGAGCGCCTTGCGCAATGCGCCGAGCGAGATCTGATTCAGCGCACCCACTTGAGCGACAGCCCCGTGCAGCGCGTCGGTCAGCCGGCGCACAGCAGTTGGCGCGGTTCGGGGTTCGGGCTCGGGGAGCGGCAGCGCGAACGCCGGCGGCGGGATGGCGGGTTCGTCGGACAGGCTGAGCCCGTCGTAGAGCTTCTTCAGCCCGGATATGCCGTCGATGATGCTGTGGTGGGTCTTGGTGTAGATCGCGAACCTGCCGCCGGGCACCCCGTCGATGATCCAGCACCGGAACAGTGGACGATGCCGGTCGAGCATCGGTTCGTGCAGGTCGGCGACGAGCCGCAGTAGATCCTCGTAGGAGCTCTGCGCCGGCAGCGCAATGTGCTGGACGTGGTAGTGCGGGTCCCAACCGTCGATGGCACGGAAATGCGGCGCGCTCGCCCCGAGGAGCTCCGGAACGTAGTTGAACGGTGGCAGCGGCCGTTGGCCGCGGTAGGACTGCACGATCTCGCGCACCAGCGATCCGCTCCGTGGCGGCTTCTTGAACAGCAGCAGCGCGCCGACGTGCGTCGTGCCTCCGGGCGACTCCATCAACAGCCAACCCAGGTCCAGCGGGGGAATCGTTGAGCTCATCGCGTCCACCTCTCCACTACTTGTCGGGCGCCGGCGCCTCCCGATCCCAGGCACCCGTGAAACTGCGAAAAGCGCTCACGCACAACGGGACTGCGCTCGCGGAAAACGGACCCGGCGACGTCGGAAGCCCCTCGCTCATGCCGTCCACGGCGCCATCCCGTTCTCGATAGCGGTCAGCGAAACCGGACATCCATCGTCGCGAGGCCGAAGATCTTCTTGCCCCCCGACTTCGCACCGACGATGACGACACCGGAGCGGGTCTGCGGGTCAAGCGACTTGACCCGGCCGCTGAACTCGATGTCCGCGCCCTCCTTCACCGACACGATGACGGGCGCCGAAAGCCGCACCGCGTAGCGGGTGACCGCTCCGGGGTCGCCCGACCACGCGGAATGGAATCCGGCACCCAGGCCCATGGTGAGCATCCCGTGAGCGATGACGTCGGGTAGCCCGGCCAGCTTGGCGATGTCCTCGTCCCAGTGGATCGGGTTGGCGTCACCGGCCACGCCTGCATAGTTCACCAGGTCACCGCGGGAGAGTCCGGCGTGGTGCACCGGTAGCTCGTCGCCGACGTTGACGTCCTCGAACGACGGCGTTCCGGGGGTGCGGGCGGTGTCCTCGGCGATCGGCACCTCGCCGCCGGGGCGCACCTCCTTCTGGTAGTCGGCCTCGTTCGCGCCGATCGCCAGGATGTCCATGTCGTGCATCATCGCGCCGGCCACCGCGGACTTGATCGCCGGATCGACGTCCTCGGCGGTCACGCCGACGACGGTCGTGTGCAGGGTGTGCACCCGCTCGCCTGCGGCGTCGGTGAATGTGTTGGTCACCGTGATGAGGTCGCGGCCGGCGATCCGGCGCACCGACGTCAGCTCGACGTCGACCGTCAACTCGTCGCCCGCGACGATCGGGCGATGCTGCTCGAAGACCTCTTCGGTCTGCATGTAGGTGTCGTAACCGACGACGATCTCTTCGAACATGCGGCGATTGCAGGTCATTCCCGGGGTGGACGTGAACGTCGGGGGCGCCACCAGGTCCGGATAGCCGAGCTGCGCGGCGGCTGCGACGTCCCAGTGTGCTGGGTGATAGTCCTGCACGGCGCGGGCGTACTCGCGCACCTTCTCGCGGCCCACCAGATAGGTGCGATCCATCTGGTACCAGTGGCCGACCCGCGCTTCGAGCGGCGACGTGTCTGCTGCTGTGGTCATGGATTGCTCAACTCTCCCGTCGGCTTGTTCGCTGGGCCGACCGAAGTACCCTAGCGCGCCGGCCCCGCGGCGGCCGATTCGCTCGCGACGGCAATCAGCCTGACGAGGGCTTGCGATCACCGTCGGTCGGGGTGTCGCCGGCATCCTCGGGCTCCTTGCCGGTGAGCCGCCGCAGCCCCGACGACAGTTTCATCAAGCCACGCGAGGATCTCGTCGGTTCGCCCTCGTTGCGGCGCTGCAGGAACTGGGCGAGCTTGCGCAGCGCGAAGGCCACGACCGGGACGAGTAGCACCGTCAGCAGCCAGCGACGGATCGGGGAACTCAACAGAGCCAACACGTGGCCTCCTCGCGGTATCGGAAGTGTGAAACGAGGTACCCGCGATGACGTTCCGGCAACCTGGCTCGACTCCGGGCGTCACGTCGTCATCGGGCGAGTAACGCGTCCGGGGTGTCCCACCGTATCCCGTCGAACCGGCCGAAGTCGTTGTCATAGCTGACGATCGATGCCCGGTGCTCGATGGTGAGAGCGGCCAGGTGGGCGTCGTTGACGAGGTTTCCGCCCGTGCCGACGTTCGCGAGCAGCCCGTGCAGGATGTCGCCGTGCCGTGGCGTCGGTGCGATCACAGTCGCACCGGGAGCAGTCGACCAGTCGACGACCTGGCGCATCGCCTCTGACGGCGGTAACGGCGAAGGGAACAGGCCCACCTTGGTGCTCAGCCGGACGAAGGCGAGCAACGGCACCCACGCCAACCCCACGGTGTCCGATCCGGACAATGCCCCGTCAAGCCATTCACGACAAGCCTCGTGATGCTCGCTGGCCGAATTCACGGAGTAAAGGAGGATGCTGGCGTCGACGACCTTCACGCGCCCCGCCGTTGCCGGCGCAGCAGTTCTTCGTCTTCGAGTTCGCCGGCGATTTGCAGGGCTCGGTCCAGGTTCACCGTCGGGACTCCGAGGTCGGCTGAACGGGTCACGAACCGGGTCGCCGGAGGTCGGCCGAATGCGCCGTCGCGGATCGCGTCGTTGAGCGCGGTCTTGAAAGAGACGCCCTGTTCGCGCATGCGCCGCCGGATCAGTGCCAGCGTGTCGTCGTCGAGCGTGACCGTCGTGCGCATTTTGACAGCATAGCATCAGCTCAACTGATGCCTTGCCATCAACGGGGAGGCATCCGCGGCGGTCGTCGGCCGCCGACTATGTTCGTCGGGTGATCTCCTCAGCTGCCCGCGCGCTCGGATCCGTCCTGATCGCGCTCGCCCTGTCCGCCGGTCTTCTCGCCGCGCCGACGGTTTCGGCTCCCGAAGTGCGCCTACTCAGCGACGCGAACCCGCTGGCCGGTGCGCCCTTCTACGTCAACCCGGCGTCGGTGGCGATGCGCGCCGCGCAGAGCGCCGATCCGCCGAGTCCCGAACTGACCGCCATCGCGAACACCCCGCAGGCGTACTGGCTCACTCCCGGCGGGTCCGCAGCGATGGTCGGCAAGTACGTCGGTGACGCGGCGGCAGCCGACGCTATCCCGGTGCTGGCCATCTACGGCATCCCGCACCGGGACTGCGGCAGCTTCGCCGCCGGCGGTTTCGCGACCGGGGCCGACTACCGGGGCTGGATCGACGGCATCGCCGCCGATCTGGGCGCATCTCGGGCGGCGGTCATCGTCGAACCCGACGCGCTGGCCATGGCGGACTGCCTGTCGGATGATCAGCGCCAGGAACGCTTCGATCTGATCCGCTACGCCGTTGACACGCTGACCCGCAATCCGGCCGCGGCCGTCTACGTCGACGCGGGTCACCTGCGCTGGCACAGTGCCGAGGAGATGGCTGCCCGGCTCAACCAGGCCGGTGTCGACCGGGCGCGGGGCTTCAGCCTCAACGTCGCGAACTTCTTCACCACCGAAGAGGAGATCGGCTACGGCGAGGCGATCTCCGGCCTCACCAACGGTGCGCACTACGTGATCGACACGTCCCGCAACGGCGCCGGACCAGCCGACGGCGAGCTCTACTGGTGCAACCCCGACGGGCGCGCGCTCGGCGTTGCGCCAACCACGGCCACCGCGGGCCCGCACGCCGACGCGTACCTGTGGATCAAGCGTCCCGGTGAATCGGACGGAACATGTGGCCGCGGCGACCCGGCGGTGGGTTCCTTCGTGAGCTCCTACGCGGTCGAACTGGCGCGCAACGCGGGGCGGTCCTAGCCGTCGGTTGTAGCCCTCACGCACCCGCCGCGGGTGTCAGTCCTTACCGCGCGGTGGCGGTTGTACCGCGACGCCGCTCGACGCGTGCTCGGGGCCGGCGTCGGGATGCTCTGCGGGTAGCCGATCGCGGAACCGTACGGCTTCGCTCGAATCCTTCCGCGGTGCCGTCCGGTCCGGGCTCTTGTAGGGACCGGGCTTGGGCCGCGGCTTGCCGCCGGGGAAGGCCAACCGGAGCACCGTGCGATGCACCGACCACCATTGCTTGCCGAATCGCCCTGAGTTGTAGGGCAATTCGTAACGCTCGCAGATGTCCTTGATCTTCGGAGCGATCTCGGAGTACCGGCTGCTGGGCATGTCCGGATACAGGTGGTGTTCGACCTGGTAGCCGAGGTTGCCGCTGATGACGTGAAACAGCGGGCTGCCCTCGATGTTGGCCGCGCCGATCAACTGGCGGACGTACCACCCTCCCCTGGTCTCGTTCTCCACTTCCTCTTCGCTGAAGGTGTATGTCTGGTCGGGGAAGTGGCCGCAGAAGATGATCGCGTGCGCCCACACGTTGCGGATGAGGTTGGCCAGCGCGTCGGCCGCCAGGGTCCGCAGGAAAGTGCTTTCGACACCGGGCAGCAGTCGGTCGAACAGTGTTGCGGTGGCGCCGATTCGGCCCTTTCCCGAGATTCTTCGCAACCGGCGACCGATACGCGACTGAGTCGGCTGAGGAATTCTGCCGCGCGCGGCCAGTTGCACCAATGCGAACGCGCCCGCGCTGATCAACGGCCAGCCGATGTAGTCCTTGATGATCTGCAGGCGTGCTTTGCCTGCGATGCTCTTGAAGTCCTCCTTGAGATCCGCCATCGTCTTCTGGCCCCGAAAAAGCGCCTCCACGTCGGTGTCGTGGACGGCAACACCCCACTCGAAGAGGACGGTGAGCAGGAAGTTGTAGAGCGGTTGGCCGAGGTTGGCCGGGCGCCATTTCTGGTTCGGATCGATCCGCATGATCTCGTAGCCGAGATCCTTGTCCTTGCCTCGGATGTTGGTATAGGTGTGGTGGATGTAGTTATGCGAGTGCTTCCATGCCGCTGCCGACGAGGCGGTGTCCCAGTCCCAGACCGAGGAATGGATGTCGGGGTCGTTCATCCAATCCCATTGGCCGTGAAGGATGTTGTGGCCGAGTTCCATGTTCTCCAGGATCTTGGCCATCCCGAGGCACGCCGTACCGAGCACCAGCGCCGTCCGCGACCGCGAGGCAAGTAGCAGCACCCGTCCCGCGACGACGATCTGGCGCTGCACCGAGATCACCGTCTTGATGTAGTGGCGGTCGCGGTCGCCGAGTTCGGCGAACACCTCGTCGTGTATCGCGTCGAGCTCTTTGGCGAGCTTTTCGAGTTCCTGCTCGCTCAGGCGGGCGAGGGGACTCTCAATGGCAGCGGTCACGGTGACTCCTTCACAATCACAATTCGAACTCCACGTCACCTTCGGCTGCGTGGATACAGATCCTGACGTCCTGGCCGATCGGTTCGAGGACGTCTCCGGAACGTAGGTCGCGGATCTTTCCGGATTTCAGCGTCCCGACGCAGGTGTGGCAGATGCCGATCCGGCAGCCGTATGCGAGGTTCAGCCCGGCCTGCTCACCGGCCTCCAGAATGGGTGTGCCGCCGTCGCTCTCGACGGTCTTGTCGCTGTCGAGGAACGTGATCTCACCACCCTCTCCCTCGGCCCCGTCGCCGCCGATCTTGGGCTGGAAACGCTCGAAGCGCAGCCGGTCCGGATCGCCGTTGCCCTCCCAGTGCTCGATCATGTCGTCGAGCAGCTCGCTCGGCCCGGAACAGAACGCTTCGCGATCCCGCCAGTCCGGACACACCTCGTCCAGGTCCGCCGCCGACATGCGGCCGCGTTCGGAGGTCAGCCGAAGGTCCAGCCGCACCCCGTCGTGGCGACGGTCCAGATCCTCCAGTTCCGACAGGAACATGACCTGTTCCCGGGTGCGGGCCGAATGGATGACCACCACGTCGCGCATCTCGTCGCGGTGGTCGAGGCTGCGCAGCATGCTGATGATCGGCGTTATCCCGCTGCCCGCGCTGATGAAAAGCATCTTGGCGGGTAACGGCTCAGGCAGGGTGAAGACGCCTTCCACCTCGCCCAGCCGCACCAGCTCGCCCGGCTGGATCTTGTGCACCAGGTACGGCGACACCACGCCGCTGTCCACCTTCTTGGGCGTGACGCTGATCAGGCCGTCTTGCGGGTTCGGGTCCGAGGTGAGTGAGTATGCACGCCAGTGATAGCGGCCGTCGATGACCAGCCCGAGCCGCACGTACTGGCCGGGCTTGTGGCCGGGCCACTCGTATCCGGGCCGGATCAACACGCTGGCCGCCTCCGAGCCCTGCGGCTCGACCCGCTCGACCTTTCCGCGCAACTCCTTGGTGGTCCACAGCGGGTTGATCATCTCGAGGTAGTCGTCGGGTTTCAGCGGGTTGAACAGATGTCGCACCGCCCGTAGGAACATCCGACGGCCCCTGGGAACGGGAGGCTCGGCACCTCGTTCCGCCATATTCGCCCTCCCTCGCGGTCGTGGCCCGACGAGAATGCAAACAGCGCCAGCGGCCAACTCCTCGGGGTGTTGCCGGTCCGATGTCATTTGAAACACACTTACGGGGGAGGTAACAAGCTGTGTCAAGGCGCAAGCGCCGATCGAGTCCGGTGCCCGCCGACGTCATCCGGGCCACCCTTCGCTCGGCTGAGCAGCTCGGCCGCGACGTCGCCGACGTGCCGATCGTCGTGATCGCCCACGCGCTCGGCGTCTCGCGCAGCACGCTGCTGCGCCAGCTCGGCGGTTCACGTCGCGCGCTCGACGATGCGGTGCGCGACCTCGGGGTGGACCCGGGAGGTCGCCCGCCGGTGAGGCTGCGTGCCGTTGAGGCGGCCGCCGGACTCATAAGTGCGGGCGGGGTATCGTCGGCGACCTTGGAGTCGATCGCCGACGAGGCGGAGTGCTCGGTGCACAGCCTTCACGCGACGTTCGGTGGCCGCGAGGGGTTGCTGCGGTCGGTCTACGACCGCTACATCCCGGTGCTGGACTGGGAAGACGCTATCGCCGGTTCGTCGGACACCGAGTTGACGGAGATCGTTCGACGCGCCTACCGCGCGTTCGCCGCGCTGTACCTGCGGGAGCCCCGGGTGCTGGCCGCCGTGCTCGCCGAGACCCTGGCCCGGCCCGCCGGACCAAGCGGAGGTGCCTTGATCGAACACGGCGCCCTGCGCTTGATGGCCGCCCTGAGCAGGTGGCTGGACGGCGAAGTCGCCGCAGGCCGGGTCAGAGACCTGCCGCGAGCGGTGCTGATCCAGCAGTTCGTCAGCCCCATCTCCGTTCACGCCATGATGCGACCCGGGCTCGGCAACTTCCCGCAGGTCGTCATGCCCGAATTGGACGATGCGTGCGGCATGTTCGCCGAAGCCTTCGTCCGCGCGGTCGCCACCGGGCGAATGCCCGACTAGCAACGAACGACCGCCGCGGAACCGAAGTCCCGCGGCGGTCGGTGGGTGGTGATCAGAACGTCGGGATGAAGACGCCGTTCTGCCAGACGCCCCAGTGGTTCCAGCCCTGGTCCCAGATCTGCTGTTGACCCGGGGCCCACGCCGGATCGACCGGCTTCGGCGGCGCCCAAGCCGGCGGCTCACCCGGGTTAGGTCCGGCCGGCGGCGCGGCCGGCGGGGGCGGCCCCGGCATCCACGCGGGTGGCGGTGGTGCGGGCTGCCAGGCCGGTGGCGGTGGTGCGGGCTGCCAGGCCGGTGGCGGTGGTGCGGGCTGCCAGGCCGGTGGCGGTGGTGCGGGCTGCCAGGCCGGCGGTGGCGGTGCGGGTTGCGGCGGCGGTGGCGGCGGCGGCGCCGGCTGGGCAACCGCCGTGGTGGCCAGGCCGACGGCACCTGCTGCCAACCCACCGGCTAGTGCGGCACTCATCGCTAGCTTGCGCAACGTCATACCAAAGAACTCCAATCCAACTCTCGACGAACTTCTTCGAGCAACGTGTCGGGTATCCCGCCGATCGCGCACCAAAACGATCCCGCCCGCAATCGCGCCTGGCGCGCCCGACCGGACCCCTGGTCGGCAGTACGATCGCGACTTGACAGACGGCCGATCAACACGGGGTGAGGTGAATGCCGAACGCGTTTCCCGACACCGCCACGCTCCGCGAAGTGCTGGAGCTCGCGGCGTGGGCCCCGTCGCCGCAGAACTCGCAGCCGTGGCACTGGCAGGTCGACCCCGCCGGATTGCATCTCGACCCGGATTGGACTCGACGGCTCGGCGACACCGAATCCGACCGCCGCGACGTGCTGCTGTCGTGCGGTGCCGTGCTGAACCACTGCGCGGTCGCGCTGGCGGGGGCCGGCTGGCAACCCCGGATACGCCGGTTCCGCGATGGGCACCTGGCGTCGTTCGAGGTGATCGAACGCCGCCCCGCAGACGCCGACCTCGAACTGGCGGCCCGAATCGCACGGCGCAGATCGGATCGGCGGGACTACGGCTCCGCCCCGCTTCCGGCGACGACCCTCGAACTCCTCCTCGTTCGTGCGGCGCGGTTCGGGGTACAGCTGAGCGTCGTGCCGAGGATTCATTGGAACCGGTTGTCCGACAGCCGCATTGCGCTGGGCTACCCCCCGTCCGCTCGCGGCGGGGAGCACTCGAGCACTGGTGACGGCACGCTGCTCGTGCTGGCCACCGACACCGACGGCGAGCGCGACCGACTGCGCGCGGGGGAGGCGATGAGCCACCTCTTGCTCTCGGCCACCGCGCTCGGCCTGGCGTCCTGCCCCGTCACCGAGCCGCTGCAAGGTTCGCGTGACCGGCTCGCGCTCGCGTGCGAGGTCTTCGACGGCGAGGCCGTCCCGCAGGTGCTGATCCGGCTCGGTCCGGCGCCGGATGGTGCGAACGACCTGCCCGTTCAGTCGCGCCGCGGGGTGGCCGAAACCACGACGTGGGTGTGAGAACCCGTGGGAAGCGGCGCTGCCGGTCGCGGGGCCCGTCAGGAAGGTCTGGCCGATCGGTGACGAATCTTGCCGATCGCGATCCCGCTGTTTCTTAACGGGTGTCGAGTTTCTATCGTTGCTGGCATGAGCAATGACGCTGATGCCGGTCGGGTCGCTGAGCTGGCCCGGGACGTCGTCGCCGAGCACGATCCGCAGAAGGTGCCCGTTCAGGAGTTCCTCGGCGCCTGTTACGACGCCGGCCTGTCGTGGGTGCACTTCCCGGAGGGACTCGGCGGGCTCGGCGTGTCCCGAGGGCTGCAGGCCGTCGCCGACCGCGTCCTGCAGGGCGCCGGCGGGCCCGTGCCACTCGGGCTGAACCCGATGGGCTACGGCATGGCGGCGCCGACCATCCGCGAGCACGCGCAGACCGAGGAGGTGAAGCGGCAGTGGCTGCGGCCGTTGGCCACCACCGAGGACCTGTGGTGCCAGCTGTTCTCCGAGCCGGGGGCGGGCTCCGACCTGGCCGGGCTGGCCACGACCGCCAAAAGGGACGGCGACGACTGGGTCGTCAACGGGCAGAAGGTCTGGACGAGCCTGGCGCACCGGGCGCGATGGGGGCTGCTGCTGGCACGCACCGATCCCGACGTGCCCAAGCACAAGGGCCTGACCTACTTCGTCGTCGACATGCACGGCGCCGGGGTCGAGACCAAGCCGCTGCGCCAGATGACCGGGCAGGCGGAGTTCAACGAGGTGTATTTCACCGACGCGCGCATCCCGGATATGCACCGCCTCGGCGAAGTCGGCAACGGGTGGAACGTCGCGATGACCACGCTGATGAACGAACGCACCGCGCTCGGTGGCAGCGGCAGCCGTCGTGGCGCGGGGACCATCGCCGACGCGACCGGGCTGTGGGCGTCGCGGCCCGAGCGCCGTACGCCCGTGCTGCGCGACCGGCTGACACAGCTGTGGCTGCGCTCGGAGGCCCAACGGCTCACCTCCGAACGGTCGCGCGCCGCCGCGACGGTCGGCGGGCCGGGTCCGGAGGGCTCGATCGGCAAGCTGGTCGGCGCCGAGCTGAACCAGCTAATCTACCAGTGGTGCATGGATTTCCTTGGGCCCGAAGGCATTCTGTACCACAGTTACCAGCAGGGGGCCGCCACCGGCGACCGGGACTGGCAGGGCCCCATTCAGCAGCGGTATCTGCGCAGCCGGGCCAACACCATCGAAGGCGGTACCTCGGAAGTGATGCGCAACATCCTGGGCGAACGGATTCTCGGTCTGCCCGGAGACCTGCGCGCCGATGCCGGCATGCCATGGAAGGAGATCCCGCGTGGCTGAGGAGCTTGCGGATCAGCCCAACCGTCGAGCTGAGGAGCTTGCGGATCAGCCCAACCGTCGAGCTGAGGAGCTTGCTGAGTTCACGTTCACCGACGAGCAGGGCCAATTGCGCGATGCGGTGCGCAAATTCGCCGCCGAGCACTTCGCGGAAGACAAGGTCCGCGGACTCATGGAGTCCGACCCGCCGTTCGACCCGAAGGTCTGGGAGCGGCTCGGCGGTGAGCTGGGAGTGTTGGGCCTGTCGGTGCCCGAAGCCGACGGCGGCGTCGGCGGCACGCTGGTCGATCAGGCCGTCGCCATCGAGGAGCTGGGGGCGCGGTTGGCATGCGGCCCGTTGTTCGGCACGGTCTACCTGGCGATCCCCGCCCTGGTCGCCGCTGCGTCCGGCGCTGCGCGCGACGAGTTGCTCACCGACCTGGTGGAGGGACGACGCACCGCGGCCGTCGCGGTGACCGACCATGCCGGTGTCTTCGACGCCGATGCAGTCACCGTGACAGCGAGCGCAGATGCGCTGTCGGGCAAGGTGACCCAGGTCGTCGACGGCGGCATCGTCGAGGTGCTCCTGGTCGCGGCCCGCGGCGACGACGGTGTTGCGTTGTACGCCGTTGACGCTGCGGCGAGCGGAGTTCAGCGCACGCCGCTGGCCACCCTCGACCTCACCAGGTCGGAGGCCAACGTGACGTTCTCCGACGCCCCCGCGGCGTTGATCGCCGGCCCCGACGAAACCCAACGAGTGCTCGACCACGCCTTGCGGGTCGGTGCGGCGCTGTTGGCCGTCGAGCAGGTCGGCGCCGCACAACACCTGCTCGACCTGTCGGTCGAGTACGCGAAGTCGCGGCTGCAGTTCGGCAGGCCGATCGGCTCCTTCCAGGCGGTCAAGCACCGGCTGGCGAACCTGCTCGTCGACGTCGAGCACGCCAGATCCGTTGCCTATCATGCCATCTGGGCGCTGACCGATGGCTCCGACGACCCGGCGCTTGCGACGAGCATCGCCCAAGCCGTCTGTTCGGCCGCTTCGACCCACGTCGCCAACGACACCATCCAGGTACATGGCGGGATCGGCTTCACCTGGGAACACCAGGCGCACCTGTACTACAAGCGGGCCGCCACCAACGCCGTGCTGCTGGGCAGCGCCGAACAGCACCGAGACCGGGTCGCCGCTATGGTTCTCGACAGCGCCGCGGCGGACCGGGTGCCCCGGGTGGCCGACGGCCTCACCGGCTGACCCCGGGGTTTGAGCCGCCCGGCAGTCGGCAACAAGATCAACATGGCCACGCCGAACCATCCGGAAGTCGCCCGCCCGCTACGCCGGGGTGCGTTGTTGACGTCCTTGGTCGCGCTCGGCATCGCGGCGCTGACGGGCTGTGCCGCGTTCGCCAACGACGCGACGACGACATCCACGACCGTTGCACCCACGGCTCCGCTAAAAACCGACGCTTCCTCCACGCCGAACCCGATCCCGGCGAACGACCGAATCCTGCCCATCGGAGAAGTCGCCCTGGCCGTCGATGACCGCGAGCGGCTGGGCGAGATCATCGTCGACGCCAGCGGGCGCACCCTGTATGTCTTCTCGCGCGACGGGCGCAATGATCCGACGTGTTACGGCGCGTGCGCCGATACCTGGCTGCCGGTGCTGGCCAAGAATGACCCGACGGGCGCCATCGGCATCAACGTCGCCGAGGCAGGCACCGCCGAGCGCGGCGATGGCAGCAATCAAGCGACCTACCGCGGCCAACCGCTGTATCGCTATGCGGGCGACAAGATCAACACCGATGCCAAGGGACAGGGGCTGGACCTGTTCGGCGGTGAATGGCACGTCCTGACCCAGGACGGCGTTCCGCTGGCCTGAGGTGGTTGCTCAACGCGCGTCGGCGTCGGCGAGTGCGCGCGGGTTCGCAGCGGCATACCCGGCCGGACGGTCCGCGCCGCGACGCCGTGCGACGATCAGAGCACCGATGAAGAGGCTTCCCGCGCAGAGGAATTGGGCGTTGCCGACCACGTGTAGGGCGATCACCTGCCAGGGTGGCGCCGAAGCCACATGCTCGAGAGCGGTGTGCGGCCCGACGAGGAAGACCGCGAACGCGGTTGCAAGGAGCGGCCGCCACGCCCGGTAGCGGGCGGCGAGCAGCAGGGGGACGAGCAGTATGCAGCCGACCCAGTGGTGATTGACGGCGAACGGCGCGGCCAGCAGCAGGGCCACTGCCACCACACCCAGCGAGACGACGTGCTCGCCGTTGTGCGCGAAACGGCGTGCTGCCCAATATGCCCCGGCGGCGATGGCGGCGGCCGCGGTCAGCCACAGCACATCCTTGACCGGACCCTCGACGCCCATGCGCGCCAACGGGCCGGTCAGGGCCTGGTTTCGGCTGAACTCGTGTCCGCCTGCGCGGTCGTCCCGGAAGAACTCCGTGGCCCAGAAGTAGAGCGAACTGCGTGGCAGCAGCGCGAACCCCACCGCCGCGCACACCAGGAACGTTGCGGCGGCGGTGAGAACCGCGGTCCGGTCCCGACGCGCCAACAGCACAAGGGCGTAGCCGGCAGGGGTCAACTTGATCGCAGCGGCCAGCCCGATGAACGCGCCGCGGAGCCGGCGGGGGGCGGCGCGCAGGGAGTCCGCCACCACCAGCGCCATCAGCATGATGTTGATCTGACCGAAGGCGAAGTTCGCGCGAACGGGCTCGAGCAGCAGCGCCGGACCGAGCACGAGAAGAGCCACGCGGCCTGGTTTGCCGAAGTTCAGGCGATGGAGAGCGGTGCGCAGGATCCACCAGACGGCCGCGATGTTCACCACCGCCCACAGCACCTGGAGGACATCGGCTGAGACGTGCGCCATCGGCGCGAACAGCACCGCAGCGAACGGCGGATAGATGAATCGGAAGCCCGTCGAGGTGGGGAAGTCGGCAGAGTACAACGGCGCCCCGGCCAAGAACGCTGCGCCGGCATCCCGGAACACCGCCAAGTCCAGCTGGAAATCGTCAACCGCCTGCAGCACCAACCGATACGACACCACGGCGGAGCACATGGCCGCCGCGACGTACGCGATGACGCGAATCGTTCCACCTCTTCGCATTGCAGGCAGACGCGGCATGGTCGTCGAACCCCTCCCTCCTGCTGGGGGAGCCTACGGTGCTTTGGTCATGATCGGTACGCCTTAGACCGAGGACGACGAATACCGTCAGGGCGCAGGCGCGCTCGCCCTTCGCGTCGCCGCGAGGATCGTTTCGGCGCACAGCGTCGGGTCGTCGATCATCGGGACATGGCCGACGTCGGGAAGTTCGACGTAGTGGGCGTCGGGTATTCGCCGTCTGGCCACCTCGCCGTTGATCGACGGCGGGAACAGCCGGTCCCGGGCGGACCATGCCAGCGTGATCGGACACGGTGCCGGCGTCAAGGGCTCGACCATCTCCTGTGTGCCGAGAAGGTCTGCGGCGGCGGCGCATTCGACCATGTCGCGCGCTGCCTCCGCCGCCTGGTGGGGTGTCAGGTTCTCGCCGTGCACGGCCACATCGCGCATCGCCAGCCTGCGCGCGAGTGCCACCTTCATCGCCGGTGACACGACGCGACGCGTCAACCGGCTCAGTGACCTCATGCGACGGAGTGTGGCGGTGGCTCGCGTCGCGTCCGCGGCGCCCGGCGTCCAGAACCCGGCGGGCGAGAGCGCACACACGCTCAAAGCCCTTCCCCGGCGCGCGAGTTCGATCGCCATCCAGCCACCCATCGAGTTGCCCGCCAGATGCACCCGATCGAGGCCGCGGCTGTTCAGCAGTCGCTCCGTCACGTCCACCAACGCTGCGATCGATGCCCTACCCGTCAGTGCCGGACCACCGCGATGCCCCGCGGCCGTCGGGACGATGAGCTCATGAGAACCGGTCAGCAGTGGCGCCACGTCGGCCCACGCAGCCGCCGAGGACGTGACGCCGTGCAGCAGCATCAGCGGGGGTTTCGGGGGCGCGGGAACCCCATCGTCGGCCCTCACCTGGTTACCTCAGCCTCCGACGAGCGGACGGCCTGCGGTCGCCCAGGCCTTCATGCCGCCCGCAAGGTCGACCACATCGGTGTAGCCGAGGGAGTGCAGCGTCTCGGCTGCCGTCGCGCTCATGGCACCCGAGCGGCAGTAGACGGCCAGTGCCGCATCCTTGCTCGACGGCAGCCGGTGTGCCTGATCGGCGATCTGATCGAACGGGATCGACACGTCCGTGCCCGGGATGTCACCCTGGTAGGGCACGTGCACGTTGATCGTCACCCGATCGGGTTCGGCTATGGCCGAGGCGAATTCGTCAGGACCGAGCAGGCCGCTGTGCGCACCGGACGCGGTCTCGGACGGGGGCGCGGCCGGGGCGGGCCCGTCGCCGGTCGAACTGCATGCGCAGAGCAGCGCGCCGGCGACCACCGCCCAGATGACCGTCGACACGATCCTCTGCACGTTCATGACGTCGAGCGTACGGGCACGGTCGACGCCACCGTCGTCATCACCGTCGCAGCGGCACGGCAGCCTCGAACGCCGCCGCCTTGCCTGCCGACTGCCACTGCAGCCAGCGCTCCCAGCGCCGCAGGTTCGTCTGCTGCCATCGGCGGTCCACCCCCGGCGACACCCGTCGCGCCAGCTCGAGCGCGAGGATGACGGGAGATCGCAACAGCAGCAATAGGATTCCGGGCACCGCCGATGGCAGCCGGTATCGACGGCGGTTCCACGGCAGCATGTACAGCCCGAGATAGCCGGCCTGCACGCAGTAGTGGTACTCGGCGCGCAGGCGCTGCACACCGCGATGCGCCGAGGTCGGCGCGAAGGCCGGGACGAACGACTCGACGAGTTCAGAACCGCTGTCACCACTGTCGTAGCTGCGGGCGGCATCGGCCATGAACAGGATGCGCCACGCGTCGGCGACGGTCTCGGGGAAGTAGCCGTCGCAGCGCACGCCGACCAGGTGGCCGCAGTAGCGGTTGAAGTGCAGGACCGCGCGCATCTCCCGCGGCGAGGTGAGGTGGCCGAGCAGGAACAGGCCGAACGCCGGTGCGACGCTGCCGCCGAGCAGGGTCAACAGCATCGCCGACTGGCTGATCGGCAGACCCCAGCGCTGCTCGTCCCATTCCGGGTGGTGCCTGACCCGGTCGCGGACGCTGACGTGCATGATCCGTACGTGCAGGGAGATCGTGCGGGCAGGCGAACCCGGAGTGAGGAGCGCGCCGGGGCGGCACACCTCGATCCACCAGCGCGACGTCTCGAGGTAGCGGTGCAGGGCCCGCTGTCCGGCATAGCCGCCCGACAGTGACAGCGGCACCGCCAGCCAACCTTCGGTGTAGGTGTCATTGGTGCCGGCATTGCCCAGCGCGCCGAGTGCGTAGGCCCACCGCCGCCAGACGGCGGCCCCCTCGTCCACGAGCTGCGGGTCCACCCAGTCGGGCAGCTGCTCGAACTCGTTGAACAACGCCCGCATCGAATCCGGCGCTTCGGGCACGCTGTCGATGCCGTCGCGCTGCGCCCTCTCGACCAGCTCACGCGCCCTGCGGGCACCGAGTTCACCGTGATACGTCTCGGCGACGAACCGCTCCGCGACGGGATCGCCCACATTGAGACCGGCGATGAAGGCTCGCGCGACGGCGTCGGAGGGAAACAGGTCGATCCCCGTCACCCGCCTCATCCGGCGCTGCATCCGGGCGCGCCCGGCGCTCGCCTGCGGGTACCGGAATGCGGTGGGCGCACCGGGCGATCGGAGCATGGCTCTGTCCTATCTCACGGGTCCTCTCTCACGGACCCTATGTCGCGGGTGTATTCGTCGTCACAAGCGGTTACTACATGATCACGTACGCAACCGTAGGTACTGGAGCGCATGCGAGGGGGCATCGTGGCTGAGGACGACTCGATCCCGCCGCAGCGCCTGCCCAGCCACACCCACATCGCCATCGTCGGCAGCGGCTTCTCCGGCCTGGGCGCGGCAGTGCGACTTGACGAGGCCGGGCACCGCGACTTCCTGGTGCTTGAGCGCGGCGACGACGTCGGAGGCACTTGGCGCGACAACACTTACCCGGGCGCGGCGTGCGACGTGCCGTCCCACCTGTACTCGTACTCGTTTGCGCTGAACCCCGATTGGACCCGGTCGTTCTCGACCCAATCCGAGATCGAGGAGTACATCCGCGGCGTGGCCCGCGACGCGGGCGTCCTCGATCGGCACGTCTTCGGGTGTCACGTCAAACGGGCCGCCTGGCAGGAGCAACACCATCGCTGGGAATTGTCGACCAGCCACGGCACGATGACCGCCGACATCCTGATCGGGGCGTTCGGCGCCCTGGCCGAACCTTCGCTGCCCGCCATCCCCGGCATCGACGACTTCGGGGGCGAACTGTTCCATTCCGCCCAGTGGAACCACGACGCGGACCTCACCGGTAAACGGGTCGCGGTCATCGGCACCGGGGCCTCGGCCATCCAGATCGTCCCGGCGATCGCCGACAGCGTCGCCCACATCGACGTCTACCAGCGCACCGCGCCGTGGCTGCTGCCCCGCTTCGACCGCCCCTTCACCCGCGCCGAGCGGTGGGCGTTCCGCAACATCCCAGGAGTGCTGCGGTTGGCGCGGGCGGGCATCTACGCCGCACGCGAAGTGCAGGTCGTCGGCCTGGCGAAGAACCCCCGGTTCATGAAGCTGTTCGAACTGCTCTCCCGCGCGAAGATCCGCGCCGAGATCCGCGATCCCGAACTGCGGCGCAAGGTGACACCCAACTTCCGCATCGGATGCAAGCGCATGCTGATCGCCAACGACTGGTACCCGACGCTGGACCACGACCACGTCGACCTCGTCACCGACGGCATTCGCGAGATCGTCGGCCGCAGCATCGTCACCAAGGACGGCACCGTGCGGGAGGTCGACGCGATCGTCGTGGCGACCGGGTTCCACGTCACCGACTCCCCGATGTTCGAGACCATCTGCGGCAGCGACGGGCGGAGCCTGAGCCAGACCTTCACCGACAAGGGCATGCGCGCCTACAAGGGCACCACGATCGCGGGCTACCCGAACATGTTCGTCCTCGTCGGGCCGAACACCGGGCTCGGCCACACGTCGATTGTCTACATGATCGAGTCCCAGCTGAACTACATCGTCGACGCCGTCGACACCATGGTGAACCGAGGCCTCAGCCGCATCGACGTCCGCCAGGATGCACAGGACGTCTACAACGACGATATGCAGGACAAGCTCGCCGGATCGGTGTGGATGACCGGTGGCTGCGCCAGTTGGTATCTCGACGACCACGGCAACAACACCACGCTGTGGCCCGACTTCACCTTCCGGTTCCGCAAGCAGACCAGGCGTTTCGACATCGACGCCTACGAGACGGTGTCGAACCACAAAGCAGCGCTGGAACACTCGTGAGCACCTTCGACGGCAAGGTTGCGGTGGTCACCGGTGCCGGCTCGGGCATCGGGCGGGCGCTGGCCATCGGGCTGTCCCGGCGTGGCGCCCGGTTGGCAATCTCCGATGTCGACGAGGAAGGCCTGCGTGGCACGGCGGCGCGGGTCAGCGCCGTCGGCGAGGAACCGCACATCGACAAGCTCGACGTCAGTGACCGCGCCGCGGTTCGCGACCATGCAGCCGCGGTGGCCGACCGCTACGGCGTCGTCCACCAGCTCTACAACAACGCAGGCGTCGCGGGCGGTGCCGTCCCATTGGCCGAGGGCGACTACGAGACATACGAGCGCATCGTCGACATCAACCTGTGGGGTGTCATCCACGGCACCAAGGAGTTCCTGCCGCATCTCATCGCGTCCGGAGACGGGCACGTCGTCAACATCTCCAGCCTCAACGGCCTGATGGCGCAGGCATCGATGTCGGCTTACTGCACAACGAAATTCGCGGTTCGCGGATTCACCGAATCGCTGCGTGCCGAGATGCTGGCCGAGCGCCATCCGGTGCGGGTCACCGTCGTGCACCCCGGTGGCATCGCCACCAACATCGCCACCTCGGCGATGGCCGAGGCCGAGCGCGCGGGGCGGGAGATCACCGAGGAGCAGCGCCGGCGGGCGGAGGCGTACAACGACAAGCTGCTCAAGATGTCACCCGTGCGAGCCGCCGAGATCATCCTCGCCGGTGTCGCGGCCAACCGCCCACGGGTGCTGGTGGGCACCGACGCCAAAGGTGTCGACGTCCTGGTCCGACTACTGCCGCGGGCACACGCGCGGCTGGTGCTCTGGTGGGAGAAACGCACATTCGGTTGATGGAATACCCCGCCGCCGACGGGTGTTGGCAGCGCCGAGACGGCAATGAGGGGCACACATGAACTTCGGGATCTCCACCTTCGTCAACGACGACACCATCGACACGGTGTCGCTGGCACGTGCGGTCGAAGAGCGCGGCTTCGACGCGCTGGCCGTCGCCGAGCACACCCACATCCCGGCGAGCCGGGAATCGGCCTATCCGCTCGGCGGGGATCTGCCCGCGATCTACTACCGGACACTGGACCCCTTCGTGACGCTCGCCGCGGCCGCGGCGGTCACCTCCAGCATCGAGTTGATCACCGGTATCGCGCTGCTCATCCAGCGTGACCCGATCATCACCGCGAAAGAGGCCGCCAGCATCGACGTGATCTCGGGCGGGCGGTTCACCTTCGGTGTCGGCGCCGGATGGAACATCGAGGAACTACGCCACCACGGCACCGACCCGAAGACCCGCGGTGCGCTGCTGGACGAACGCATCGAGGCCGTCAAGGCGCTGTGGACGCAGGAACCCGCCGAATACCACGGCAAGTACGTCGACTTCGACCCGTCGTACTCACGTCCCAAGCCGGTGCAGCAACCGCACCCGCCCATTCTGATCGGCGGTGACTCCGATGCCACCGTCAGGCGGGTGATCCGGCACGGCGCCGGCTGGATCTCCAACCCGCTGCCGGTCGACCGGCTCGCCAAGCGCATCGACCAGATGCGCTCAGGCGCGGGCCACGACGTGCCGTTGACGACGTTCGGGACGCCGATCGACCCGGACTACTGGCGTGCGCTCGACGACCTGGGCTATGGCCAGCTGAACCTGCTGCTGCCGACCAAACCGCTCGACGACTCGCTGCGCCTGCTCGACGAGTACGCCGCCAAGGTCGCGGCGTACCGCGGCTGAGCCGGCCGCGGATCGACGATCCGGCCCGTCAGTATCGTGCCAGTTGATGGAAGCCGATCAGAACGGCGGCATGGCTCGCCGCCGCCGAGGAATGAAAGTCGCGCTGCGGGGACGGCGCGACCCGGCTTCGGGCGCCGGCCAGCGCCGCCGGGCCTCGGCCGGACTGGGTGATCAGCACACCCGCAAGGTGCTCGACCTGACGATCCGGCTCGCCGAGGTCATGCTCTCGTCGGGCTCGGGCACTGCTGACGTCGTCGCGACCGCGCAGGACGTCGCACAGGCCTACCAGCTCACCGACTGCGTCGTCGACGTCTTCGTCACCACCATTTTCGTGTCGGCGCTGCCCACGGTGGACAGTCCGCCGGTCACCATCGTGCGCGCGGTCGCGGCGCGGTCGACCGACTACTCGCGCCTCTCGGAGCTCGACGAGCTGGTCGGACGCATCACCTCCGGCGGTGTCTCGGTCGACGATGCCCACGACGGGATGGACGAACTGAGCGAACGGCCGCACCCCTACCCCCGCTGGGTCGCGACCGCGGGATGGGCGGGCTTCGCGCTCGGTATCGCGATGCTGCTCGGCGGCAACTGGCTGACGTGCATTCTGGCCGCGTTCTCCTCGGTGCTGATCGACCGGGTCGGCCGGCTGCTCAATCGCGTCGGCACTCCGTTCTTCTTCCTGCAGGCCGCGGGCGCGTTGATCGCGACCCTTGTCGCGGTGGCGGCGTATCTGTTCGCCGGTCAGGGTCCGACGACGCTGGTCGCCACCGGGATCGTGATGCTGCTCGCGGGCATGACCCTGGTGGGTTCGGTGCAGGACGCGCTGACCGGATACATGGTCACCGCTGTCGCCCGCCTCGGCGATGTGCTGTTCCTCACCGCGGGCATCGTGGCCGGCATCCTGGCCGGACTGCAGATCGCCGCGGTCGCCGGTATCGAGATCACGTTGCATGTCGACGCCACCGAGTTGTTCGTGATCCCGAACCAGCCGGTGACCATCGCCCTCGCGGTGTTCGGCGCCGGACTGGCCGGAGCCTGCCTGACCCTCGCCAGCTACGCCAGGCTGCGGTCGGTGCTGATTGCCGGGTTGGTGGCCGCGGTGGCCGAAGCCGTGCTGATCGTGTTCGGTCTCGCCGGCTTCGGCCCCCTGGTGGCGACGGGGACCGCCGCGGTCGGGGTCGGCCTCTTCGCGACGCTGATCTCCATCCGCAGGCAGGCGCCGGCCCTGGTGACCGCGACCGCGGGCATCACGCCGATGCTGCCGGGCATGGCCGTCTTCCGGTCCGTGTTCTATTTCGCGGTCGACAAGAACTTCGCCGAGGGTGCGGCCCAGGCGATGGCCGCAGGCGTCACGGCGCTCGCGATCGGGTCCGGCGTCGTCATGGGTGAACTGATCGGCTCGCCACTGCGGTACCGAGCCGGCCGCATCGGGGACTTCTTCCGGGTCGAGGGGCCACCGGGTCTGCGCCGTGCCATCGGCAGGGTCGTGCAACTCCGCCCCGCCGAAGGTCCGCGTGCGCCGCGTGCGGCCTACCAACGGTCCTGGAGTGTCGCGCTTGAACCGGCGCGAGCCGACGGGGCCGACCACGACGAGCACGGCGAATCGCCGAGTTCTTACGGCGAAGAGGGCAACGCGAGGTAAGTTCAACCTCGGTGTTTGCATCGATCAACAGTTGCGTAGTCGCAACGGAGGCGATACCGCGCCGACGGGGCGGTATGCCGCAGCAGCTCGAGACCCGAAGTGATAACGATTCGGATATCAGCGTTTCACCGACGGCGAGCGGGCAACGCATGTCCCAGAATCCGCAGGCGTGTGCGCATCTGGCTGGGGCGCGGCGCCGACGACAACCAAGGGGAACCCCGTGGACCCGGACGACTCTCGAACCACGACCGTCGAGAAGGAATCGCCGCCAGGAGTATTGAGGAAGGCGATCGCGGCTTCGGCGATCGGGAACGCGACCGAATGGTTCGACTACGGCATCTACGCCTACGGCGTAACCTACATCTCCACAGCCATCTTCCCCGGCGACGCCGGCAGCGCAACGCTTCTGGCGTTGATGACATTCGCCGTCTCGTTCCTGGTGAGACCGCTCGGCGGGTTCGTCTGGGGGCCACTCGGCGACCGACTCGGTCGCAAACAGGTGCTGGCGATCACGATCCTGCTGATGGCGGCAGCGACGTTCTGCGTCGGGCTGGTCCCGACTTACGACGCCATCGGAATGTGGGCGCCGTTCCTGCTGGTTCTGCTGCGGATGATCCAGGGCTTCTCCACCGGCGGTGAGTACGGCGGTGCGGCGACATTCATGGCCGAGTACGCGCCGAACCGGCGCCGCGGCCTGATGGGCAGCTTCCTCGAATTCGGCACCCTGGCCGGCTTCTCCGCCGGTGCGCTGCTCAT
The DNA here is from genome assembly GCF_022317005.1 of Mycobacterium sp. IDR2000157661. NCBI lineage: Bacteria > Bacillati > Actinomycetota > Actinomycetes > Mycobacteriales > Mycobacteriaceae > Mycobacterium > Mycobacterium sp. IDR2000157661. Next base: position 1,629,267 of record NZ_CP081006.1, on the reverse strand, counting down.
GCTCGGCTGCTCGCTGGTCCTCGGCGACGAGCAGATGCAGGCGTGGGGCTGGCGATTGCCGTTCCTCGTCGCCGCGCCGCTCGGGCTGGTCGGCATCTACCTGCGCACCCGGCTCGACGACACCCCGATCTTCCGCGAGCTCGAGCAGGAGGGCGCGACGGAAGAGGGGATCACCCGCGAGTTCCGTGACCTCGTCAGCCGGTATTGGCGTCCCATCCTGCAACTCGGCGGCATGGTCGTCGCGCTGAATGTGGTGAACTACACGCTGCTCAGCTACATGCCGACCTATCTGGAAACCCAGATCGGCCTGTCGGCCGACCAGTCGCTACTGGTGCCGATCATCGGGATGCTGTCGATGATGTTCTTCGTTCCGTTCGCCGGACTGCTGTCCGACCGGGTGGGCAGGAAGCCGCTGTGGTGGTTCTCGCTCATCGGTCTTTTCGTTGCGGGCGTGCCGGCGTTCCTGCTGATGGGGACCAACATGGCGGGCGCTGTGATCGGTTTCGCAATCCTGGGTCTGCTCTACGTGCCGCAGCTGGCGACCATCTCGGCGACGTTCCCGGCGATGTTCCCCACCCAGGTGCGCTACGCCGGGTTCGCGATCGCCTACAACGTGTCGACGTCGCTGTTCGGCGGCACGGCGCCGGCGGTCAACGAGTGGCTCACCACGAGCACGGGCAACGACCTGTTCCCGGCGTTCTACATGATGGGCGCCTGCGTGATCGGCGCGATCGCGTTGCTGAAGGTGCCCGAGACGGCGCGGTGTCCGATCGGCGGCACCGTCACTCCCGGCACCGAGAACGCCCCGCCGCCGGTGGCCTACGAGAAGGTGGCCTGACCTGTCGCGCCCGCTACGGCTGGGCGGATTCCCCTGCTGAACGCAGCAGCGCGCGCAAGTCCTCCCGTCTGATCGCGCCGCCGGTGAACGCGACCGCGCGCTCGATCGGGATCTGCGCCATCAGACGCAGCAAATCGACGCCGATCGCATCCGCGGCCGGCGCGTCGCCCATCATGCCGGCGAACGCCGACAGCAGAGAACGACCGGCCTCGGGGTGCGAAAGAACCTCCGCGAACGTCGATTCCAGCGTCAACGGCGCGCGCACCTCGTCACCGTCCAGGTGCACGGTCACCTGCAGACGAAGGTCGCGACTGGACGCGCCGACCCAAATCGAGTAGTCGCCGCCTTCGACGACCCACCGGTCGGCGCCGGTGTGCCAGTAGGCCAATTGCGCTGTCGGGAAGTGGATCTCACAGTCGGCGTGCTCGCCGCCCGCAAGTGCAACGGTGGTGAATCCCACCAGCCACCGCGGCGGGCGGGACACCGCCGAGCTCGGCAGCCCGGCGTAGACCTGGACGACTTCGCGGCCCGGCAGGGCTCCGGTGTTGGTGATGCGCGTCTGCACCGCGATCTGGTCAGCTTGCGGTTCAACGCTCGGATCGGAGTAGTGGAACCCCGTGTAGGACAGCCCATGTCCGAACGGGAAAGCCACGTCACGCTCGGCGGCGTCGTAACCGCGGTAGCCGACGAAGACGCGTTCGCCGTACAGGGTGTGGCCGGCCTCGCCGGGGAAAGTCAGGTACGAGGGCGCGTCGCAGAGCCGGTTCGGTACGGTCTCGGCCAAGCGACCGGACGGGTTCACGCGGCCGAGCAGGACGTCAGCGATCGCGCCGCCGCCGCCCTGACCGAGCAGTGCGGCGTCGAGCACGGCCGGAGCCATCTCGGCGACCACGCCGGATCCAACCGCGCCACCGTGGGACAGCACGGCCACGGTTCTGGGCTGGGCCTCGACGACCGCGCGTAGCAGCTCGAGTTGATGCGCCGGCAGGTCGATGTGGTCGCGGTCCCACCCCTCGGACTCCGCGCTGGGCGGCAGACCCAGAAACACCACGGCGGTGTCGGCCGCCGCCGCGGCACGCGTCGCCGTCTCGTGCAGCACTGTGGAATCCGTTGCATCGGAGGCGTATCCCGGCGCGAACGTGACCTGCCGGGCACCGAGTAGCCGGCGGAGCTCGTCGACGGGCCGGTCTACGCGGGTGGGGTTCACATGGGAGCTTCCGCCGCCCTGGATCGCGGGATTCTGAGCGAGTTCTCCGATGACCGCGAGCGTGGAATGCTCATCGAGCGGCAGCAGGCCACCGTCGTTCTGCAGCAGGACGATCGCCCGCCCGGCGACTTCACGAGCGAACGCGTGGTGCTGTGCGGCGTCCAGCGCGCAGCGACGCTGCCGGGTCGCCTTCGCTGATAGTTCGGCCACGCGGCGGGCGGCCCCGTCGACGGCTGACTGTGCGAGGGCTCCCGACACCACTGCGGCCACGATGTCGGAGTCGCTCGCCCCGCCTGCTCCCGGCATCGCCAGGTCCACACCTGCCGCCAAAGCGGCGGCGCGGTCGCGGACCGCACCCCAGTCGCTGACCACGACACCCTCGAATCCCCACTCCTGGCGCAGGACTTCGGTGAGCAGCCAGTGGTTCTCCGCGGCGTACACGCCGTTGATGCGGTTGTAGGAGCACATCATCAGCCAGGGCTCGGCCTGCTCGACGACGTGTTGGAATGCGCGCAGGTAGATCTCGCGAAGCGTGCGCATGTCGACGTCGGAACTGACGCGCATGCGGTCGGTTTCGGCGTTGTTGGCGGCGAAGTGTTTGGGACATGCGCCGACGCCGGTGCTCTGCAGGCCCCGCACCCACGCCGCGGCCAGTACTCCGGTCAGCAGCGGGTCTTCGGAGAAGTACTCGAAGTTCCTGCCGCAGCGGGGATCCCGCTTGATGTTCATGCCCGGGCCCAGCAGGACGTTGACCCCGTGGGCCAGGCATTCGCCGCCGAGGGCTGCTCCGACCTGCTCGACGAGATCGGGGTCCCAGGTCTGCGCCAGCGCGACGGCCGGCGGGAAGCAGGTAGCCTGCGCCGTCGCGGAAAGGTCGAGGCTGCCCGTCGAGGCCGCGGTCGGCATACGCACTCCGTGCGGGCCGTCGACCAGGCTGACCGCGCCCACCGGCCCGACGGCTTTGGTCCACCACATGTCTGCGCCGCTGCCCAGCGCGGCCTTGTCCGCGAGGCTCAGCTCGGAGATGTCGGGTGGTATGTCCGGTGTGGTGGCCACGGTTGCCTCGAGAAGTCGGCGTCGAGGCCAGCGTAGCGAAGGCGCTCTACTGGGTGCCGTCGTCCTCGTCGGCTTCGGTGGGCAGTGCCTCGGCGCCGGGAGTGGCCGGCGTCGTCAGCACCTCCTCGATCTCGTTCGTCGGCTCTGGAGTGGTCATCACATGCCTTCCATCTGGGGCCTGGCTTTCAGCGCCGTGACAGATCAAGTTGCGTTCGTAACGGCGGCGCTGGTCTGGTACCCGTCGGGTCGCGGGCGTAATCCTGTCAGCGGCCGCGCCAGGACGGCCTGCGCTTCTCGCGCCAGGCCGCGATGCCCTCGGCGACGTCCTGGGTCGCCCCGGCGACCTTGCGCATCGTCTCGCCGAAGCGGACGGATTCGATCCAGCCCATGGTGGCGGTTCGCCAGGCGACTTCCTTGGTGGCGCGCTGGGCCAGTGGCGCAGCCTCGGTCAGCGTTCGCGCCCATGCCCGGGCTTCGGCCTGCAACTCGGACGGCTCGACCAACTTCCACACCAGCCCGGTCTCCTTGGCGCGCTGCGCGGTGATCGGCTTCCCGGTGAGCAGCAGTTCCATCGCATCGGCCCACCGCACGCGTTCGGGCAACCGGATCGCGCCGACGATGGTGGGCACGCCGATCGACACCTCCGGAAACGAGAAGGTCGCGTCGGTGGAGGCGAACACGAAGTCGCAGAACAGGACTCCGGTCAGCCCGTACCCCATGCACGGGCCGTGCACGGCCGCGATCGTCGGTTTGAACAGCTCCATCCCGCTCTCGAAGGAGTTGATCGTCGGCTTCTCCCAGAACGTGCCGCCGAACGTGCCCACCGAACCCTCGCCGTCCTTGAGGTCGCCGCCCGCGCAGAACACGTCGCCGTTCGCCGTCAGGATTGCGACCCAGGCGTCCTCGTCGTCGCGGAACCGCTCCCAGGCGGCATTCAGATCACCGCGAAGCGCTCCGTTGATCGCGTTGCGCGCTTCCGGCCGGTTGAGCGTGATGGTGGCGATGTGATCGTCCAGTTCGTAAGTGACCAGGCTCATGGCTGCACCATAGCGACGGCCCGGAGTCGGACCCGGTGACATCGACTCGTAAGACTCGGCCGCGGTTCCGGCGTACCGGACCGGGGTAGAGGTCAGGAATGAGTCCCGGCCCCGACCGCAGTTTCGACGTCCTCGTCATCGGTGGCGGCAATGCCGGCGTCAGTGCGGCGGCCAGACTGCTCCGCAAGGGCGTCACCGACGTCGCGGTGATCGAGCCGCAACTCGTGCACACCTACCGCCCGTTGCTGTCGTATGTGGGCGGCGGAGAGGCGAGCCTGAACAACGCGGAACGGACCCAGCGATCGGTGATGCCGAGCGGGTGCACCTGGCTGCGGGACTCGGCCGTGGCGGTCGACCCGGCAGGCGCCACCGTGGAGTGCGCGTCGGGCGACCGGTTCGGCTACCGCGACCTCGTCCTGGCGACCGGGCTGGTGCCCGACACCGAGGAACTGCCCGGGATCGACGCCGCCCTGCGCACCGCCGCCGTCGCGAGCAACTACCTCGACCACGCCGAAAAGACCTGGCGGCTCGTCCAGGCGATGCCGCCACGCGGCCGAGCGGTGTTCACCGTCCCGCGGGCGCCGGTCAGTTGCACCGGGACCACGATCAAACCGGTGTTCCTGGCCGCCGGCCATTGGCGGCGAAGCGGGCTCCGGCCCGACATCACGCTGGTGATCGACCGCCCACGGTTCCTCGGGGTGCCCGACCTCGACGACAGGCTGGCAACGAGCCTGCGGGAGCTGGGTGTACGGGTCCTGCACGGCACACGGGTCACCGCGCTGGCCCCCGACGCCCAAACGATCACCGTCGACAACGGCAAGACGGAACAGCTGTCCTATGACCTGCTGCACCTGGTGCCGCCGTTTCGCGGGCCGCACTGGCTGAAGGCATCGGGACTGACCGGTGAGCATCCGCACGCGCTCGTGGACATCGATCCGAACACGCTGCGCCACAAGGACCACGGCAACGTGTGGGCCGCCGGAGACGGTGCCGCCGTGGACACCGATCCGTCAGGGGGTGCGCTGCGACGACAGGTCGCGGTGCTGGTGGACAACCTGCTGGCAGCCCGCAGCGGCCGACTGCTCAGCGCCTACGACGGTTACACCGTCGCCCCGATCACCACCGACAGCCATCGCCTGATCGCAGGCGAGTTCGACCGGACCGGCGCCCTCGCGTCGTCGCTGCCGTCCTTCGTCGACTCGACCAAGCCCCGTCGCACGGCGTGGGCTTTCGACCGCTACGTCCTGCCGCAGACGTACTGGCATCTGATCCTCAACGGGCGGGTCTGAAAGCAGGTTGCGGGCAAGCTGTCGAGAACGCCGTCTCGGCTCCGTCCCAGGGGTGAGCGACCGACTAGGGTCGCGATCCTGGAGGGAGACATCGATGGCGAAGTACCTGTTCCTCAAGCACTACCGGGGTGCGCCGGCTGCGGTCAACGACGTGCCGATGGACCAATGGACACCTGCCGAGATCGACGCGCACATCCGGTACATGGAGGATTTCGCCGACCGCCTGAAGGACAGTGGCGAATTCGTCGCCAGCCACGCCCTCGTGCCGGAGGGCGCGTGGGTGCGATACGACGGCGCGGGCAGACCACCGGTGACCGACGGCCCGTTCGCCGAGACCAAGGACGTGGTCGCCGGCTTCATGATCGTCGACGTAAATTCCTACGAGCGTGCCCTCGAACTCGCGGGTGAGTTGTCTGCGGCCCCCGGCGCAGGCGGCAAGCCGATCCACGAGTGGCTCGAAGTGCGGGCCCTGATGTCCACGTCGGATTCCTTCCACGAGTGACGACCGGTGCGATGGACGAGGCACGGCTTCGCGATCTGATCCCGGGCGTGATCGCCGTGCTCGTCCATCGTGGGGCCGACTTCGCCACCGCCGAGGATGCGGTGCAGGACGCGCTGATCCGGGCCCTCGAGACATGGCCGACGAACCCGCCCGACGATCCGAAGGGCTGGCTGATCACCACCGCATGGCGGCGTTTCCTCGACTACGCACGATCCGAATCCGCACGGCGGGAGCGCGAGCTGCGGGTGGCCGACGAGCTTCGTCGCGTGCCGGCGGCCGCCGCGGACGACACGCTGGCGCTCTACTTCCTCTGCGCGCACCCGAGCCTGAGTCCGTCGTCGGCCGTCGCGTTGACGCTGCGGGCGGTCGGCGGCCTGACCACCCGTCAGATCGCGCAGGCTTACCTGGTTCCCGAAGCGACGATGGCCCAGCGCATCAGCCGCGCCAAGCGCACCGTCAGCGGAGTGCGGCTGGACCGATCGGGTGACCTGCGCACGGTTCTGCGGGTGCTCTACCTCGTCTTCAACGAGGGATACAGCGGCGAGGTCGACCTCGCGGCCGAGGCGATCCGGCTCGCGCGCCAGCTGTTCGCGAGCACCGACGACCCCGAGGTCGCCGGGCTGCTGGCGCTGTTCCTGCTGCACCACGCCAGGCGCCCGGCCCGTACCTGCGGCGACGGCCGTCTGGTGCCGCTCGCCGAGCAGGACCGCAGCCTGTGGCGGACCGATCTCATCGCCGAGGGAGTGGCGATCCTGCAGGTCGCGCTCGCGCGCGACCGGCTCGGCGAGTATCAGGCGCAGGCCGCCATCGCCGCACTGCACGCCGATGCGCAGAGCGCCGAGGAGACCGACTGGGTGCAGATCGTCGAGTGGTACGACGAACTGGTCCGGATCAGCGACAGTCCGGTGGCGCGGCTCAACCGCGCGGTCGCCGTCGGGGAGGCCGACGGACCTCGGGCGGGCATCGCCGCGCTCGCCGAGCTCGATCCGCGACTACCGCGGTACACCGCTTGTGCGGCCTATCTGCACGAGAAGGTCGGTGAGATCGGCCGAGCGGCAGCGCTTTATGCGGAAGCCGCCGAACAGGCCCAGAATCTGGCCGAGCGCAACCACCTGACGCTGCGGGCCGCAATCCTGCGTGAGCGGCTCGTCGGCGAGGGGGACTGAAGACTCAGTGCACCGCGGGCGTGCGTGATCGGGCGGCGGGAACGCTGCCGACCCGGGCGGCGTCGACATGGCGTTGCCGACGACGGTCGTCGCGCGTGATCCGGCGGGTGAGCAACCGCTGGTCGCGCTTGCTCAGCGCGCGGCTGCGGTGCACCAGCAGGTCGAGCTGCTGCCAGCTCAGGCCGTCGAGGTCACCGTCGGCATCGTGGGTGGCCACGACCACGCAGCCGCGCAGCAGGGGCACGGTTCGGGCCGAGAAGTTCGTCGTCGCCAGCAGCATCTCGGTGGCGGCCGCATTGGTCCGCTGCTGACAGCGTTGGGTGGACGGGGCGAACCAGAAGTCGAACTGGTGGTCCGAACTGGTCAGGCTCTGCAGTCCGTGGTCGTTGACGAGTTGGGCGATGTCGGCCTTGGTGTAGGCGCGGGTCTCATAGATGGCGCCGCTGGGGCTGAAGTAGAGGACTGTGTTCATAGCAAATTTCCATTCGGCTCTTTCTGTGCTGTGCAGACGTGGTGGCCACTACCACCACTGTTACTGAAGTTACCCATGTGACAGCTGAGACAAACCTGAATAACAATGAAGAAACTTCGCGTTTGGGCGTCCCCGGAGCCGAAGTGGCACCGCTGTTAGAAAGGACGTAATGCTGGAGGGAAGGTACCGGCCGTGACCCTGGCTGCCGAACTGTGGTCGAGCAGCGCCGACATCGCCGCCGCCGTGCTGGCACACCCGTTCGTACAGGGGATCGGGGACGGCTCCCTGCCGCGGGAGTTTTTCGCAGGCTACGTCGCCCAGGACGCGTTCTTCCTCGAATCGTTCGCGCGCGCCTACGCGTTGGCGCTCTCGCGCAGCCCGGACACGTCGACCCTGCTTGCGCTGGCCGACCTTCTCACCGGGGTACGCCAGGAACTGGGACTGCACGCGTCGTACGCAGCCTCCTGGGACATCGACATGGCCGGCGTCGAACCGTTGCCCGCCACCCTGGCCTACACCGAGTTCCTGCTCGCGACCGCCAGCACCCGTGCGCTCGGCGTCCTCTACGCGGCGATGGCGCCGTGCATGAGGTTGTACGCGTGGCTCGGCGCGTCGTTGGACGCTTCGCGAGCGGGCCCCTACGCGCAGTGGGTGCAGACCTACGCCGACCCGGAGTTCGAGTCGACGGCGGCCACACTCGAGCGCCTACTCGACGAGCAGGCTGACGACACCGCGGCGACCCGAACGGCCTACCGACGAGCGATGCAGCTCGAACTCGACTTCTTCGAAGCGTCGTGGGCCCGCGGCGGGTGATCCCGCTCTCACAGCGGGGCGACGCGGTGCGCCCACGGCAGCGCCTGCTCGAGCTGTGCGGCCAGGCCGATCAGCGTCGACTCGCCGGCCAGCGGGGCGACGAACTGGACCCCCAACGGCAGGCCGTCGGCGGTCCAGTGCAGCGGCAGTGAAACAGCCGGGCGCCCAGTGAGATTGGCCAGCTGCGTGTACGGCACCCAACCGAGATTCTTGTCCACCATGTCGTCGACCACCTTGGTGTAGCGCAGGAAGCGGGCGGTACGCGTCTTGAGCAGGGCGTCCGCTGCGCGCTGCAGTGCGACGGGCAGGTCGAACTCGCCGATCTTCGGCGGTGGCGTCGCCAGCGTCGGCGTCAGCAGCAGGTCGTACGTTCCGAAGAAGGTCGTCAGCCGGCGCGTGTACTCGTGACGTCGCTCGACGGCGGCCACATAGTCCACGCTGCTGGTGCCCCGGCCGAGTGCGGCCATGACGAGCGTGTCGCGCTCGAACGATTCGTCACCCGCACCCGTGAGCCTTTTCGCCTCGGCGACCTCCCATGCGGCGTGGACGAACCACGTCAACAGGAAGTCGCGGGCCAACGCGTCGTCGTCGTAGGGCGCCTCGGTGAGCTCGTCGATGTGGTGGCCGAGGTCGGTGAGCGCACGCACCCCCGCCTCGACGGCGTTCCACGCTTCCCGGTGCGGGTCGGGGGTGATCGCCGAGGGCACCCGAACGCCGATCCGCAGCCGGCCGGGATCGGCCCCGACGCAAGACGCGAACGACGCCGTCGGCAGCGCAGGTGAATACGGGCCACTCGGTTCGCCGCCACTGATGACGTCGAGCATCGCGGCCGTGTCGCGCACCGTCCGCGAGACCACGCCCTGGACCGCCGCGCCGTGCATGGGCTCGCCACTGCCCGGTCCCGAGGGAGTCAGTCCGCGTCCGGGCTTGAGGCCCACCAGCCCGCAGCAGGCCGCCGGGATGCGGATCGACCCGCCGCCGTCGTTCGCACCTGCACAAGGCACGATGCCGGCCGCGACCGCGGCCGCCGATCCGCCCGACGATCCGCCCGGCGTTCGGGTGGTATCCCACGGGTTGCGCGCCGGCCCCCACAGCTCCGGTTCGGTGATCCCCTTCGCGCCGAACTCCGGGGTGTTCGTCTTGCCGAAGATGAGCAGGCCGGCGTCGATCCAGCGCTGCACCACCGTCGAGTGTTCGGCGACCGGTAGCGACCGGTAGGCCCGGGAACCCTGGGAACTGGGCAGCCCGGCGTAGTCCTGCGCAAGGTCCTTGATGAGAAAGGGCACACCGGCGAACGGACCGCGGTAGTCGGCTGCCGCCGCCGCAGGGATGTCACTCACGATAGCGTTGATCCGCGGGTTCACGGCGCCGGCCCGCTCGCGCGCCAGGGTCAGCAGTTCAGCCGCCGACACCTCCTTGTCGGCGACGAGTTTCGCCAGCCCGATCGCGTCGTAGGTCCGGTACTCGTCGAAGTTCATCCTCCGACCGTATGCCGCACCCCGCGGGTTGAGGACAGCCGGTTCGCTGGATCTGTTTTGAGCGGCGACCATTCGGAAACCCAACGGCAATGGGCCGGTCACTTCGTGGTATCGCCGCTGCGGCCGCCTCCGCCGTGGCGGCTGTCGTCGCGCACGATCTCTTCCAACACAAGCACGCGCTGCTGCGCAACTACCCGCTGATCGGGCATGCCCGGTACCTGATCGAGTCGGTCGGACCGGAGTTGCGGCAGTACATCGTCGCGGCCAACGACGAGGAGCGGCCGTTCACCCGGGATCAGCGCCGGTGGGTGTACGCCTCGGCGAAGAAGGAGAACAACTACTTCGGCTTCGGCACCGACAACGATGTGGAGCACACGGCCGGCTATCCCGTCATCAAGCACCGGACCTTCCCGCGGGCGACGCCGCCCACCTCGCCGGGAGCCGGCTACGAGGTCGAGCTGCCGTGCGCCAAAGTTCTCGGCGGCCCGCGCAACAGGCGCAAGGCGTTCCGCCCGCAGTCGGTGGTGAACATCTCCGCGATGAGCTTCGGGTCGCTCTCGGGCAACGCCACCGAGGCCCTCAACCGAGGGGCCCGACTGGCCGGCTGCCTGCACAACGCGGGAGAGGGCGGCATATCGCGCCACCACCGGCACGGCGGGGAGCTGATCTTCCAGATCGGCACCGCCTACTTCGGGTGCCGCGACGAAGACGGCCGCTTCAACCTCGACATGCTCAAGGACGTCGTCGCCGGTGCGCCGGTGCGCGCGTTGGAGGTCAAGCTCAGCCAGGGCGCCAAGCCCAGCCTCGGCGGCCTGCTGCCCGCCGCCAAGGTGTCCGCCGAGATCGCTGCGGCCCGCGGGGTCCCGGAGGGACGTGACTGTGTCAGCCCGTCGCGGCACGCCGAGTTCGACGACACCGACAGCCTGCTCGACTGGGTGGAGATGCTCGCCGCCGAGACGGGTCTGCCGGTGGGCATCAAGTCGGCGGTGGGGGATCTCGACTTCTGGTGCGACCTCGCCGACGCCATGCGTGAGACGGACCGCGGTGTCGACTTCGTGACGATCGACGGTGGTGAGGGCGGCACCGGCGCCGCGCCGATGATCTTCACCGACAGCGTCTCGCTCCCGTTCCAGCTGGGTTTCGCCCAGGTGTACCGCATCTTCGCCGAACGCAATCTGCACGAGCAGGTCACCTTCATCGGCGGCGGAAAGCTCGGCCTGCCCGACAATGCGGTGATCGGCTTCGCCCTGGGCTGCGACATGGTGAACGTCGCGCGGGAGCCGATGTTGGCGATCGGCTGCATCCAAGCGCAGAAGTGCCACACCGACACCTGCCCGACCGGCGTCGCCACCCAGAACACCTGGCTGGCCCGCGGGCTCGTTCCCCAGGACAAGGCCGTTCGCGCCGCGAACTACATCAAGGCGCTGCGCCGCGATCTGGTGAAGGTGGCCGAGGCCTGCGGGGTGGAGCATCCCGGCCTGATCAGCACCGAATCGGTCGACATCCTCACCGGCCGCACCGGCGTCACGCCGTTGCACGAGGTCTACGGCTACCGTCCCGACATGGGTCTGCCGTCGGACGCTGACCGGCAGCAGATCATCAGGCTGATGACGGACCGCGAACCGCGTGGCCGTTCGGCACCGGAGTCGGCGACCGCGGCGGGCTGATGACACGAGTCTCGATCAGCCGGGGCCCATGATTTGCCAACGGTCGCGAGAGCGCACGCATAGCATCGGCTCAGCGTCACTGCATCACAGGGGAGGAAACCATGTCCCACATGCGACGGACCGGTTCGCTATGGCTCGCAGCGGCCGCACTGGCCGCATCCGCGCTGGCCACAGCCTCCCCGGCCACGGCCCAGGATGCCGACTACCTGTGGTTGCTGCAGGACAGGTACCGGTTCCTCACTCCTGAGCAACTGCTGTCCGAGGGCTACAAGGTCTGCGCCGTCATCGAGCAGGGCGTGGGCTCGCGCTATGCCGCCGAGATGGTCCAGCAGGACCTCGGCGTATCGCCCGGCGGCGCCATGGATATCGTCAGCGCCGCCACCGTCGAACTCGGCTGCTGACCGACCCACCGCGAGGGGGAGTTTTACAAGACGTTTTGTCTCGTATTTGGTATACACGTCGTATGGTTTCGGTCTCGGTCATCACCGGCGGCGCAGGCGGCATGGGGCGAGCCACCGCCGAAATCGTCGGACAGGATCATGCGATCGTGCTGTGCGACATCCGCCGGGACCGCCTCGACGACGCGACGGCCGCGTTGACCGACCGCGGGATCGCCGCCACCGGAGTGCACTGTGACGTCACCGATCGGCAGGCCGTCGCGTCGCTCTTCGAGATCGCATCGCGTATGGGCGCCATCGCGTCGGTGATCCACACCGCCGGCGTGAGCCCCAGCATGGGCGACGCGGAGTACGTGATGCGGACCAACGCGATCGGCACCGTCAACGTGAACGAGGTCTTCCACGAGACGGCGGGCCGAGGCGCAGCGATCGTCAACGTGGCGTCGATGGCGGCCCACCTGTTGCCTGCGGAGATGATCCCGACGGCCGGCTTCCCTGCGGCGATGCACGACGGCGAGGCTTTCCTGCGCGACATGCTCGAGGCGTGTGCCGTCGTTCCCGAGGAGCTGCGGTCCGGGATCGCGTATGCGGTGAGCAAGAGCTTCGTCCGGTGGTACAGCAGCTCGCAGGCCGAGCGGTTCACCGGGCGGGGATTGCGCATCGTGTCGGTCTCGCCGGGTTCGGTCGACACCGAGATGGGCAGGCTCGAGGAGCAGGCGGGCGCGGGCGCGATGGTGACCGACGCCGCCGTCCCGCGGTGGGGGACGGCCGAGGAGATGGCGGAGCTGTTCGCGTTCTGCGCCGGGCCCAAGGCCGGCTACCTCACCGGCACCGACATCCTCAACGACGGCGGAGTGGTCGCGTCGATGACAGAGCGGGCCCGGGCCGCTGCCCAGAACGCCTGAGCCGCCGGCCGTTACGGTCGGCGCAGGGTCAGCAGCGTGATCTCGCTGGGTGCGAACACCCGAAACGGCGGACCCCAGAAACCGGTACCGCGACTGGTGTAGAGCTGGGTCCGCTCCCCGTGGCGGCTCAGGCCGTGCACCACCGGCTGCTCCAGCCGCACCAGGACGTTGAACGGCCAGATCTGGCCGCCGTGCGTGTGCCCCGACAGCTGCAGGTCCACCCCGGCGCGGGCGGCATGGACCACCTGCTTGGGTTGGTGGGCCAGCAGCAGCACGGCGAGCACCACCGCGATGCGCCGTCATCGCCGCCGCGCCCGCCCCGGCGGGTCGACCGACTCGACGACTCCTGCCGGGTTGTCGGTCATCGCCTCAGGATGCCTCGGCCTGCCGGCGCTCGTCGCGGATGCGATCCTTGCTGCGCAGCAGCCGTAGCAGGGTGACGAGCAGCAGACCGCCCACCAAGTTGCCCACGACGGTGTAGCTGAACCAGTAGAGCCAGTCGGTGTAGCCGAACGGTGCGTGCCCGGTGATGAGCGCCCCGAAGATCAGCAGCGAATCGAGGATCGAGTGGAACATCTGCGTTCCGGCGAGCAGGAAGGCGCCCGCGACGGCCGCCGCGATCTTGCCGAACACCGACTCGGTGCCCTGCTGCATCCGGGTCATCAGGGTGATGACCATTCCACCGAGCAGGGCCAACGCCATCGTCTCCAGCGACAGCGGTGCGGTGGCGAAGTGCGTGCCGGACTCGATGGCCCGCTCCTCCAATTTGGGGTAGGCCGTCATGATCAGCCACATGATCACCCAGCCGCCGACGAGGTTGGCCAGCAGCGTTCCGCCCCAGAGCTTCAGCAGCTGGGCGACGTTGGCGCGCTTGGCGGCGACGGTCGTCACCGGCACCAGGAACCCCTCGGTGAACAGCTCGCTGCGGCCGAGCAGCATCGCCAGGAAGCCGATCGAGAACGCGAGTCCGGCCAGCAGGTGGCTGTCGGTGGCGGTGAGCACCGACAGGTAGGCCAGCACACCGACCGCGACCTCGGTGCCGCCGAAGAAGCCCGTGACGAGCACCTCGCGGAAGCTGCGGTGCAGCCGCTGGGTGCCCTCGTCGACGATGCGCCGGAAGGATTGTTCGAGCGAGTCCTCGATGGGACTGTCGGTCTCGCCGAGTTCGCGCTGAGAGGTCTTGCTCACGGGTGTCCTGACGGTCGGCCGAAGGGTGACAGCGTGGAATACCCGGTCGGTGCTGGTCTCACGCCGACGTCAGGCCGATCGACCCCAGCGCGAAGACGCGGACCTGGCCGGCGACCTTGGCCCGGCACTGCGACAACAACGGCTCCGACAACTGCTCGTGAAGAACGACTTCGACCGGCCCGCGCTCGCCGGCGAGCACCACGCGAATCTGATGCTCGCCGCGGGTGACGTCCAGCGGGTGCAGCGCGTCGATCCGGTCATCGCCGTACTTGTCCCTGGCGAAATACTGGGCGGCCTGCACCGCATGGGGCAGCGACGTCCGCCCGCGCAGGAACCTGTTGTCGAGGCGCCCGTCGAGATAGCGGCGCACCAGATCGACCGAGTCCGCCGAGTCGACCCGCCCGTAGCACAGCCCCGCCGGGAGAATGAGCATCGTCGCCGCGAACCGATCGCCGCCCAGATGCGAACACTCCCAGGTGAACTCGGGGAACTTTGTGGCGATGGCCCGGCAAGCGCCGCGGCCGCGTACCGCGCAGCACTGGTCGTGCTTACCGTGCGCGCACACCGCCACCAGTGGATCGGCGCACAGTCGGCCGTCGCCGCCGTCCAGGTCGATGTCCAGGAACTCGCGTGGATCGGCGACCTCGCCGGCGTAGAGGGCCTCGCGTCCGACGTCGGAATGCGCCACGAACCACCGCCACCGCGCGACGTCGGGGCGCCGACCGTGGCGGCGGATCGCCGCGATGCGCATGCCGGCCTTCTCGGCCCTGCGCACAATGGCGCGCCCGACGTCGGGGTCGATGCAGTTGGGTGACTGCAGGAATGCCAACGGCCCCCAGCCGCCGGACAACTCGATCATCAGCCACTTCGAGCCCGCCGACGCGGTGCCGTACATCGGGTCGTCGCGGGCCAGCGACTGGTCGCTGCACGGCACCCGGTTGGCTGCGGTCATGCGCGACCGGGCACCGGAACGAGGACGGCCTCCCGCAGCAGCCGGCGAATGAGCACTGTCGCATCCTGGCGGTCGAGTCCGGGCATTGCGGCGGCGTCGGTCACCAGTCCGCGGTGCAGCGCCACGACGGCATCTGCACAGGAATCCGGGAACGTCATGGTGCGGTCGGGCAGGCGCAGCACGATTCGACCCTCGCGCCGTTCGACGGTCGCGACCAGTCCATGGCGCCACCGCACGGCCGTCGTTGCGGCGTCTGCCGACAGCGAAGCCAGGGGTCGTACCGCGACCGGGCGGGTTTGGTCGACGTAGCGTCGAGCCAACTGCGCGGCCGCGCCACCGCTCAGGCCGGCCGCGTCGTCGCGCAGCGACGCCACCATCTCGGCCATCACCTTGGTCACCGTGGCGATGGTCTCGTCAACGTCGGTCTGATCGACGCCCATGGGCAGTGAGCGCCGGAACGCGGCGTCGGTCGCCAGCTGTTCGACCACCGCGCGAGCCACGTCGACTCCCGTCGTCGTCGAGACCCCGATGGTGAGGTGGATCGACGTGGACTCCATGGCCTGCGCGGAGTGCACCCAACCGCGGGGCAGGTACAGCGCATCGCCGGGACTCAGCACGGTGTCGATGACCGGTTCGGTCGCGACCCGCTCGGCGATCGCCTCGCGGTGCCGGGTCCATGGCTGCGACGGCAGTGGGTGCTCATGGACGGGCTCGTGCACCATCCAGCGCTTCTGCCCGGCGGCCTGCAGGATGAAGACGTCGTGGACGTCGTAGTGCGGGGCGAAGCCGCGGTTGACCGGCGGCGTGATGTACGCGTTCGCCTGTACCGGGTGCCCGACATCGTCGACCGCCTGCCGGACGAAGTCGATCAGCGGGGGCCACAGCCGGTGCAGGCCCTGCAGCACAATCGTTGCGCCGGAGGCGAATTCGCCGAGCACCTTCGCCGAGTCGAGCTGATCGGTCACCTCCGCGCCGAAACCGGCGGGCCCGAGATAGCAGTCCTTGGCCAGGACGTCGCCCTCTTTGGCCAGCCGGACGAACGGCGCGCGTACCCCGCGCTCGGCGATCAACTCGTCCACCGTGTCGGGGCTGAGTAGATCGCCGAAGTCGCGGGGCAGCGCCTCGGCTCTGCTGAGTAACGGCTTGCGACCCCAGTACTCGTCGGCGAACGTCCGGGCGTCGGTCGCGATGCAGCGCTGAAGCATCGGGCTCAGAATCGAGCAGATGTCACGCGGTGCCGTCGGCACCGCCGTCATGACCCTCGGGGTTGGAGCCGCCGTCGGCGGTGCCT
Source organism: Mycobacterium sp. IDR2000157661 (assembly GCF_022317005.1). Lineage (NCBI taxonomy): Bacteria > Bacillati > Actinomycetota > Actinomycetes > Mycobacteriales > Mycobacteriaceae > Mycobacterium > Mycobacterium sp. IDR2000157661. The sequence goes on along the minus strand of NZ_CP081006.1, from coordinate 1,613,008 downwards.
TCACCGCCTGCGGTGCCGTCGGCGCCACCGTCGTGACCCTCGGGGTTGGAGCCGCCGTCGGCGGTGCCTTCGCCGCCTGCGGTGCCGTCGGCGCCACCGTCATGGCCCTCGGGGTTGGAGCCGCCGTCGGCGGTGCCTTCGCCGCCGCCGCCGGAGGTGGTGATGTCGTCGTCGTCGAGTGCCATCATGGTCCCCTTCTGTTGTGGTCGTACCGCACGGTGTTGCCCTGCAGGTTACGACGCAAACAAGGTGCTTGGCAGCCACGGCTATGGTCGAGCGGTGACCATCCGCTACGACGAGGCGCTGCGGGACCGAATCCGCGCGAACATCGCCCGGCATGAGCGCCGTGCCGTGACGGATCCCACCAAGCGGCACGCCGCGGTGGCGGTGGTGCTGGTCGATTCGGAACTGGGCGAGGACAGGGTGGACCCCGCCGATGTCGAGGACTGGATCGCCGGGCGACCGATGCCGGAGGACGGCCTCGACGGCCGCATGATCGACGTGTCGGGGGGCGCGGCGTTTCTGCTGTGTCGACGGGCCTCTCGACTCTCGACGCACGCCGCGCAGTGGGCGCTGCCCGGCGGTCGGCTCGACCCGGGCGAGACCGTGGTCGATGCCGCGCTGCGCGAACTCGACGAGGAGGTGGGGGTCCGGTTGGACGGGTCGACGGTGCTCGGCCTGCTGGACGATTATTCGACGCGGTCCGGTTACGTCATCACGCCGGTGGTGATCTGGGGCGCAGGACGCCTCGAGCTGTACCCGGCGCCCGACGAGGTGACGGCGGTGTACCGGGTCGGGCTGCACCAGTTACAGCGCGAAGACTCGCCGCGCTTCGTCGAGATCCCCGAGAGCCCGCGGCCGGTCGTGCAGATCCCCCTCGGTAACGACCTGATCCACGCCCCCACCGGCGCGGTGCTGCTGCAGTTGCGGTGGCTGGGCCTCGAAGGCCGCCACGACCCGGTCGACGACCTCGAGCAGCCGGTCTTCGCCTGGAAGTAGTGTCGCGTGGGTAGTCAGCCGTAATCAGCACCGACGAGAGGACAGACCGTGAAGTTGGCGTTGAGTGACGAGGACGTCGCCTTCCGCGACGAGTTGCGGCGGTTCTACGCCACCGAGATCCCGGCCGAGATCCGCGAGCGAGTCCAGCAGGGAGAGCCGGACTTCCCCGACGACATGATCACCAGCCAGCGCATCCTTCATGCAAACGGGCTGGCGGTGCCGAACTGGCCTGTCGAATGGGGCGGAAAGGACTGGACGCCGCTGCAGCGCCAGATCTGGCTGGACGAGATGCAGCTGGCCGGTGTCCCCGAACCGTTGGCCTTCAACACCAAGATGGTCGGCCCGGTGATTGCTCAGTTCGGCTCGCAGGAGATGAAGGAGCGCTTCCTGCCGCCGACCGCAAACCTGGACATCTGGTGGTGTCAGGGCTTCTCCGAACCGGAGGCCGGCTCCGATCTCGCCTCGCTGCGCACCACCGCGGTGCGCGACGGCGACAGCTACGTGGTGAACGGGCAGAAGACGTGGACGACACTCGGCCAGCACGCGGACTGGATCTTCCTGCTCGCCCGCACGAATCCCGACGCCCCCAAGAAGCAGGCGGGTATCTCGTTCCTGCTCGCCGAGATGTCGACCCCGGGCATCACGCTGCGGCCCATCGAGCTGATCGACGGCAGCTTCGAGGTCAACGAGGTCTTCTTCGAAGACGTCCGCATCCCGGCGGGCAACCTGGTCGGCGAGGAGAACCAGGGCTGGACCTACGCCAAGTTCCTGCTGGGCAACGAACGCACCGGCATCGCGCGCATCGGGCTCACCAAACTGTGGATGTCTCAGGTCAAGGCGCGGGCCGCCGAGCTGACCGTGAACGGGACACCGCTGCTCGACGACCCGCTGTTCGCCGCGCGGGTCGCCGAGATCGAGAACGGGTTGCTGGCACTGGAATTGACGCAGATGCGGGTCAGCGGATCGGAGGCCGACGGAAAGCCCAACCCGGCGTCGTCGATCCTCAAGCTGCGCGGCAGCCAGCTGCAGCAGGCGGCCACCGAGTTGCTGGTCGAGGTCGCTGGTCCGCAGGCGCTGCCGTTCGACGTGGGTGGCGAACTCGACCAGCCGGCGTGGGCGCAGGACGCCGCACCGCGCTACCTGAATTACCGCAAGACGTCGATCTACGGCGGTACCAACGAGATTCAACGCAGCATCGTGGCGTCCACGATTCTGGGATTGTGAGCGAACCGTGGACTTCGACCTGACCGAAGAACAGCAACTCCTGCGTGACGTCACCCGAGACGTCCTCTCGCGCGACTCCGACATCGCCGGCATCACGGGCATCAGCGACACCGGGCCCGCATGGCGCCGCGAGGTGTGGAGCCAGTTGGCCGAGGTCGGCATCCTCGGCCTGGGCTTCGACCCCGACGAGGCCGGCCAGATCGAGATCATGGTCGTGATGACCGAGCTCGGTCGGCGGCTCGCTCCGGAACCGGTCGCTCCGGCGGCACTCGTACCGGGCGGATTGCTTGCCGATCTCGAGGCCGAGCAGCAGCTCCTCGACGAGGTCGCCGAGGGGCGGACGCTGCTGGCCTTCGCGCACGATGAGCCCGGCGCCCGGGTACCGTCCGCCGAACCGAGCACCCGGGCCGAGCGCAGCGGTGACGACTGGACGGTGACCGGCCGCAAACACCCGGTGCTGGCCGGTGATTCGGCCGACAAGGTCATCGTCACGGCCGCGCTGCCCGACGGCGGCGCAGGCCTCTTCCTGACCGACGGCGCAGCGGTGAGGCGGCACGACTTTCGGACCTTCGACGGCAGGCGCGGCGCCCAGCTCGACTTCGACGCCACGCCCGCCGAGCCGCTGTCCGGTGGTGCGGATGCCACCGAGCACATCGCGCGGACCGTCATCCGCCACCAGTCGGCGCTGTGCGCCGAGGCGGTCGGCGCCATGGAGGAGGCGTTGCGGCTCACCACCGAGTACCTCACCAGCCGCAAGCAGTTCGGGGTTCCGCTGAGCAGCTTCCAGGTGCTTACCCAGCGCGCCGCCGATATGTACGTTTCGCTGGAACTCGCGCGCAGCATGAACTTCTACGCCGCGATGTCGATCGCCGACGGCCGGTTCGATCCGGTGATCGCCGCGCGGGCCAAGCTGCAGATCGGACGCTCCGGCAGGCACATCGCCCAGGAAGCCATCCAGTTGCACGGCGGCATCGGAATGACGGCCGAGTACCCCGTAGGGCATTACGCGGCGCGGCTCACCGCGATCGACAACACCCTCGGCACGGCCGACGATCAGCTGCGCACGTTGATCGGCCATGTCCGCGACTACGACACCGTCGCGCTATAGGGCGGACCCTCGGCCGATAATCGCATTCTCGCGAATGCAGGCGTGATTCTCCGCTGGCGAGAGTACGTTCTCTCCCATGCAGACGGTGCGTAGCTTCTGCCGCATCTGTACCTCGGTGTGCGGAATCCTGGTCGACGTCGACGGCGACCAGGTGCTGCGGGTGCGCGGTGATCAGGACCATCCGTTCTCGAAGGGGTACACCTGCGGCAAGGGCAGGGCGCTGCCGCTGCTGCACCATCACCCCGACCGGCTCGAACGTCCACAGATGCGGGTCGACGGCACCCTTCGAGACGCCTCGTGGGATGCGTGCCTCGACGACCTGGGCGCCAGGCTCAAAGACATCATCGACCGGCACGGACCCGAGTCGGTCGCGTTCTACTTCTCCACCATGGAAAGTGCCGGCTTCCGGATGGCCGAGGCTTTGCACGCGGCCATCGGCACGCCGGCCAAGTTCAGCCCGCTGACGATCGACGGCACCGCCAAGCCGTTGGTCTCCGATCTCGTCGGCGGCTTCATGGGGCTGTCCGGCCGCACCGACTTCGACAACGCCGACTTCCTCCTGCTCGTCGGGGTGAACCCGGTGGTGTCGCACGGCCACGCGATCTCGATGCCCAACCCGACGGGCACGGTGCGCGAGATCGCCAGGCGCGGCCAGGTCTGGGTGATCGATCCCCGCCGCACCGAGACGGCCCGACTGGCCACCGGTCACCTCGCGCCGCGCCCCAGCACCGATCACGCCGTGCTGGCCTACCTGGTGCGCGAATTGCTGCGCGACGGCATGAAGGCCGACGTGCCGCTGCAGGGTCTCGGCGACCTCGCGGCTGCGGTCGAACCGTTCACGCTCGAGCACACCGCGCACCTCGCCGACGTCGACCCCGAAGAGTTGACCCGGCTCGGTACGGCGGTGCGCGCGGCGAACTGCGTGGCCATCGAAACCGGCACCGGCGTCACCATGACCGCCGAGCGGGCCAACGTCACCCAATGGCTGGCCTGGGTGCTGATGATCCTCACCGGCGCGATGAACCGGCCGGGCGGCACCTGGTTCCACCCCGGCTTCGCCTACCAACTCGAGGCCTTCGGCGACCTGCTGCCGATCACACCGATCGACGGCGCCTTCGGTCCCGGCCCCCGCAGCCGACCCGAGGCACAGGCGTTCATCAACGAGTGGCCGTGCGCGGTGCTGCCCGACGAGATCGCGGCGGGCAACATCCGTGCGCTCATCAACGTCGGCGGCAGCCTGGTCACCAGCTTCCCCGAAACCGGCACGCTCGTGCCCGCACTGCAGCGGCTCGAGGTGTTCGCGACCACCGAGATCGTCGACAACGAGACCACCCGACTGGCCACCCATGTGCTGCCGACCAAGGATCCGCTGGAGCGGCCCGACATCACCATCCACGACATCCTCAGCGCCCGGGTGTCGGTGCAGTACACCCCGGCGGTGGTGGCGCCGGTGGGTGAGCGGCGCTCGATGTGGTGGGTGTTCGCCGAACTGGGCCGGCGGCTCGGTTATGACCTCGGCACGCTCGGCGACCCCGACCGCAGCACCGACGACGACGTGTTGACCGTCCTGCTGGCCGGCGCGCGGGCCAAGTACGACGAGGTGGCCGCCACCGGATGGGCCGACGCCGGGCGCGAACTGCCCGCCGCGTGGGTCGACGCGCACATCGAGCGGATGGGCGGCTGGCGTCTGGCGCCGCCGCTGCTCGTGGGCCAGCTCGCCGCGCTCGAGCCGCCCCCGCCGTTGGTGTTGGTGCCGCGCAGGCAGCGCAAGAAGCTCAACGGGCAACTCGACTTCCTCGGCGAGCCCGCCGAGATCCTGATCAATCCCGACGACGGCGCGGCAGCGTGCGTCGTCAGCGGCGCCCCCGTCACGGTGCGCAGCGCCAACGGGGAGATCACCGGCGTGGCCAAGCTCGACGAGGCGATGCGGCGCGGGGCGGTGTCGATTCCACACGGTCACCACGCGGCCAACGTCAACCGCCTCACCAGCAAGGACGACATCGACGTCGTGACCGGCATGGTGCGCTATTCCGGAATCGCGGTGTCCCTGCACCCGGCCTGACGCGTTCGTCGCCAAGGTCGCACTTCCGACCCGCCCGGCATGATGGAGGTACCCGTGCAACGCCGCGGGTGTCTGGCGAAGGGTGTGCATGTTCCTCGTTGTGCTCGGCACGGTCCTTGCCCTCATCCATCTCTACCTGTGGAAGCGACTGGTCAGGGACACGACGCGGCCGGGCCGGGCGCGGTGGATCCTCACCGTGGTGGTGATCGCGCTGGCCGCTCTGCTCGCCGCGGCGCTGATCCTGCCCAGGATCCTCGGACCGACCGAGACGACGTGGATCGCGTGGCCCGGCTACGTGTGGTTCGGTCTGGCCGCCTACCTGTTCCTCACCTCGCTGCTGCTCGAGCCGGTGCGGCTGGCCCTGCGCCGATGGGTTCGCCGGTCTCCGAAACGGGCCCAAACCCCCTCGGACAGTGCGACGCTCAATCGGCGGCTGTTCATCGCCCGCGCGTCCGCCGCGGCCGCGGGCGCCGCATCGGTCGGCCTCGTCGGCTACGGCGTCGCGACCGCCGTCGGCCCGCCCGACCTGCTTCGGGTTCCGGTGCGCCTGCGCAACCTCGATCCGGCGTTCAGCGGCTACCGGATCGCGGTGGTGTCCGACATCCACCTCGGACCGTTGGCCGGACGCGCGCACGCCGAGCGGATCGTCGAGATGATCAACCGGACGACGCCCGACCTGGTGGCAATCGTCGGCGACGTGGTCGACGGTACCGTCGAGCAACTGGGTCAGGCCGCGGAACCGTTGCGCGACCTGGTATCTCGCGACGGCGCCTACTTCGTCACCGGAAATCACGAGTACTTCGTCGACGATCCATTCGCCTGGCTGCGGGAGCTGAACCGGCTCGGGCTGCAGCCGCTGCGCAACGAGAACACCCAGATCCGGCGCGGCGCCGCGGTGATCAACCTCGCCGGTGTCAACGACTATGCCGGTGAATCCCATTCGGAGGCACCCGATTTCGATGCGGCGCTGTCCGGCCTGGCCGGCGGGTCGACGATCCTGCTCGCCCACCAGCCGGTCATGGTGGGCGAGGCGGCGGCGCGCGGCGTCGACCTGCAGCTGTCCGGGCACACCCACGGCGGACAGATGTGGCCGTTCCACTATCTGGTACGGACCGCGCAGCCGGCGCTGGCCGGGCTGTCGACGGTCGACGACACCCGGCTCTACGTCAGCCGCGGCGCCGGCTTCTGGGGGCCCCCGGTGCGGGTCGGCGCCCCGCCGGACATCTCCGTGCTGACGTTGCAGAGCACATCATGACGGGGGTGACACACGACGGGCTGCTGCGCATCGAGGACTGCCTCGATGCCGACGGCGGTGTCGAGGTGCCTGCGGGTGTCACGCTGATCTCGCTGATCGACCGCAACATCGCCAACGTCGGTGACGCGCCCGCGTACCGCTACCTCGACTACACCGGCACCGAAGACGGCCGACCCGCGGAACTGACCTGGAGACAACTCGGGGCGCGGCTGCAGGCGATCGCCGCGCGCGTGCAGCGGGTCGCCCGGCCCGGTGATCGCGTCGCCGTCCTGGCGCCGCAGGGCCTCGACTACGTCGCAGGCTTCTTCTCGGCGGTCAAGGCGGGCACCGTCGCGGTGCCGCTGTTCGCGCCCGAACTGCAGGGCCACGCCCAGCGACTCGACACCGCCCTGCGCGATTGCGAACCGTCGGCGGTGTTGACCACGACGGCCGCGGCGGCCGACGTGCACAGCTTCCTCGACGACCTCGACGGTGTCGCCAGGCCGCACGTGGTGCTGCTCGACGAGATCGAAGACACCGCCGACGACGACGGGTTCACCCCCGCGCAACTGCGGCTCGACGACGTTTCGCACCTGCAGTACACCTCGGGTGCGACACGCCCGCCCGTCGGTGTCGAGATCACGCACCGCGCGGTCGGCACCAATTTGATCCAGATGATCCTGTCGATCGACCTGCTCGACCGAAAGGTGCACGGCCTGAGCTGGTTACCACTGTTCCACGACATGGGGCTGTCGATGATCGGCTTCCCGGCCGTGTACGGCGGACACTCCACGCTGATGTCGCCGACGGCGTTCCTGCGCCGCCCCCTGCGCTGGATCAAGGCGCTGTCGAACGAATCACGCGACGGCCGGGTGGTGACGGCGGCGCCGAACTTCGCCTACGAGTACACCGCACAACGCGGACGTCCGGCACCCGGGGATGCGGTCGACCTGACCAAGGCGGTGCTGATCGTCGGCTCCGAACCCGTCGACATCGAGGCCATCACCGCATTCACCGCCGCCTTCGCGCCGTACGGGCTGCAGCACAACGCTTTCCGGCCGTCGTACGGCATCGCCGAGGCGACGCTGTTCGTCTCGACCATCCCGCCCGACGCCAGGCCGAGCGCCGTCCGCCTCGACCGCGACGCGCTGACCCGGGGGCTGGCGGTCCCCGTCGCAGCGGATGCACCCGACGCGGTGGCGCACGTCTCGTGCGGCCGGGTGGCACGCAGTCAGTGGGCCGTCATCACCGATCCCGCCACCGCGACCGAACTGCCCGACGGCCACATCGGAGAGATCTGGTTGCACGGGGACAACATCGGCCGCGGCTACTGGGGGCGGCCCCAGGAGACCCGCGACGTCTTCGGCGCCGAGCTCGTGTCCCGACTGGCTGCCGGCAGTCACGCCGACGGTGTTGCGCCGCAGGCGAATTGGCTGCGAACCGGGGACCTGGGCGTCTTCCTCGGCGATGAACTCTACGTGACGTGCCGTCGCGCCGACCTTGTCGTCATCGACGACCGCCAGCACTATCCGCAGGACATCGAGGCCACCGCCGAAACCGCGTCGCCCATGGTGCGACGCGGACACGCGACCGCGTTCACGGTGCCCGCCGCCGGCGGCACCGAGAAGCTCGTGATCGTCGCCGAACGCGCCACCGGCACCGGCCGGACCGACCCGGCGCCAGCGGTCGACGCCGTGCGGGACGCGGTGCTGGCGCGCCACGGAATCGCCGTCGCCGACGTCCGATTCGTCGCCGCGGGCGCCATCCCGCGCACCACCAGCGGCAAGCTGGCCCGCACGGCTTGTCGCGCGGAGTACCTCGGCGGCCGGTTCAGCCGTCGCTGACCAGCCGGCAGAGCAGCCCGAAGTGGTCCGACGGGAAGATCCGCGGATGTGACTGGGCGATCGGCTGTGTGCCGAGCAGATCGATGGCCGTCGGTCGCCAGGCCGATCCCTTCACCAGCACGCGGTCGAACCGGACGTGTCGGTCCTTGTTCGTGCTGTCGAGCCGCATCAGGTTGACCGAGGTGTCCTCGGTGTATCCCGGCTCGTCCGGGCGCAGCAGCGGCCAGACGTCGGTGAACGGCGCGGTGATCCGGGCGTTCTCGGCATCGCGCATGTTGAAGTCGCCCAGCACGACGGCGTCGTCGACCGTTCCCAGCGCGTCGAACACGTCACGGAGTTGGCGGGCGCGGAGGCCGGCGGAAGCCTTGCCGCTGTCGAGGTGCACCGAGCACACCGTCGTCGGCACTCCTGCCGCGACCACGTCCGCGCACAGGAAGCCGCGAAGCATCCTGCTGGACAACTGGATATAGGTGACGCCGCGCAGCGGCACACGGGACAGCAGCAACATCCCGTAGTCGCCGGCGCCGCCGCCGGTCACCGCGGCGCACAAGCAGTGCCTGCGCACCCACGGGTGGCTGAGCAGAATGTCGTGTGCGCGCGGCGTCACCTCCTGGAACACCATGATGTCGGGCTCGTGCCGCACCACGACCTCGCTGATCGCATGGTGACGTTCATCGGCGAAGTGGGCGTCGTTCCAGATGTTGAAGGTGGTCAACACCAATTCGCGGCGGTCGGATTCACCGCCTGTCTCGGCCCGCGTCCACCCGCGGTCGCCGAACGCCTCGACTGCGACGTCGCGGCGGCGCGGCGTCAGCCATCGACGAATGCTGGGGAGCACAGGACGCACGCCGTGCATTGTGCACGGAGGCGTACGGTCCCCTAGCGGCCCGCCACCTTCTCGCGGACCAGGTCGGTGAGGAACCGGGTCGCCGAGACGGGCCGAAACGCGCGCGCGGCGTCGGTCAACGCATCGCGCGCCCTGGCGTTGAGCTCGATGTCCGCCGCGGCCACGTTGAACTCGAGCTGCTCGACACTGGAGGCGCCCGGAATCGCGACCACGCCGGGCAGGCTGATCAGCCACGCCAACGCCACCTGCGCCGGCTTGGCCCCGACCTCCTCGGCGACGTCGCGCAGCGTCTGCAGCAGCGGTTCGGCGCGGCGCAGGTTCTCGGTCCCGAACAGCGGGTTCATCGCCCGCACCCCGCCGGGACGGTGGTCGACGCCGTAACGGCCGCCCAGCAGACCCTGGGCCAGCGGACTGTAGGCGATCACAATGCGGTTCTCCCGCTCGGCGAACGGCACCAGGTCATCGAGCGCCTGCGGGTGCGCCAGCGAGAAGTGCACCTGGTTGCTGACCACCGGCCGCCCGAGCGCTGCGTCGGCCTTGCGCCACCGGTCCAACGAATAGTTCGACACGCCGGCCGCGCCGATGACGCCGCTGTCGATCAGGTCGCGCAGACCCGGCATGATCACCGAGTCCGGTACCACCGGGTTCGACTGATGGACCTGGTAGAGCGGGATGCGTTCCAGCTGCAGGCGCCGCGCACTGGCCCGTGCGCGCCGCTTGACCACCGGCGGGAACGGTGCCACGGGAAACACCTTGCTGGCCACCGCCACGGTCGCGCGATCGACGCCGAGAGCCTCGCCCAGGATCCGCTCGCTCTTGCCGAAGCCGTACACCTCGGCGGTGTCGAACAGCGTGACGCCCAAAGATAACGATCGTCTAACGATGTCGCGGGCCGGCCCGGAGGCGTAGTTGTCGCCGTAACCCCACTCTCGGGAGCCGAACTGCCAGGTGCCGAGGCCGATCCGGCTGACCCGACCGACTCCGTCGACGTCGATGTACCTCACGTAGCCACCGTACCCACCGCGAGAACCCGGCCCGCGTTGGTTTTGCATCGAAGATGCCAGGGTATGCGAGCCGGACTTGGATAAACACCGGCGACCGCCGGGCTCGGAAAGGCGCGACATGCTCGACTTCATCTGCCCGTCCTGTGGACAGTTCAGTTTGGAAGAAGCCGCATGCGGGTCCTGTAGCGGTCGCGTCGGCGAGGCCGGCGCCGGTGTGGCGGAGTGACGCGATGAACCTGCTGCGTGCCCTGCACCCGATGGACGTCGCGATGGCGTCGACCAGGTTCTACTCCTCGCTGCCCGTGGTGGGCAGGCATCTCGAGCCGTTCGCGGGGCTCACCGCGATGATGCTCTACGGCGGTCACTACGCGCCCACGGCGCTGCGTGGCATGGTCACCCGCCGAATCGGGGGCAATCCGCAAGCGGCAGCCCCCGCCGATGCCGCCGGCGAGCCCGTCGCGATGGGCAAAGCCGGCCGGATACCTCCGTACCTGCGGTTCCGGGCACAGCGTCAGCGCTGCCTGTACCGCAGCTCGGTGCAGTACGGCAGCCATCCGGCCCAGTTGCTCGACGTGTGGCGGCTTCCGGATCTGCCCCCGGACGCGCCGGTGCTGCTGTTCGTCCCTGGCGGTGCGTGGGTGCAGGGCTCGCGCGTCATGCAGGGGCACACGATGCTGCACCATCTGGTCAAGCGCGGCTGGGTGTGCCTGACGATGGATTACCGGGTGTCACCCGTGCACCGCTGGCCGCGGCACATCCAGGACGTCAACGCCGCGATCGCTTGGGCACGTGCCAACGTCGACAAGTTCGGCGGTGACCGGGACTTCGTCGCGGTCGCCGGGTGTTCGGCGGGTGGCCATCTTGCCGCGCTGGCCGGCCTGACCCCGGGCGAGTCCGCGTTCCGCGGGGAGCTCGCCGAGGACGCCGATACCTCCGTTGACGCGGTCGTCGGCATCTACGGCCGCTATGACTGGCAGGACCGCTCCACCCCGACGCGGCAGAACTTCCAGAACTTCCTCGAACGAGTGGTGGTGGGCCGCAGGCAGTCGCGTCATCCCGGAGTATTCGAGGCGGCCTCGCCGATGGCGCGCATCCACGCCGACGCACCGCCGTTCTTTCTGATCCACGGCGAGCACGACACCATCATCCCCGTGGGGGAGGCACGCCACTTCCACCGGGAACTGCGCTCGGTGTCGCGAAACGCTGTGCACTACAGCGAGATTCCGCGCGCGGGGCACGGATTCGATCTCGTCGACTCGTCACACGCCCGCCGCTGCGCGGTCGAGGTGGGCAACTTCCTCACCGGGATCCACCAGCGTCGCCGGGTTGCCCACGCCGTCGCAGGCTGACCCTCAGGTCCGGTACACGTCGGCCTGCGGGGGCGGGCAGATGCCCATCGTCGTCGCGGCCCTCACAGCGAACATCTGCACACAACCGCATTCCTGCCGGTGACGGCTCAGCGGTGACCGAGTGGGGAGGGACACCAATGCGAATCGTCGTCACCGGAGTATCCGGCAACGTCGGAACCGCGCTGCTGCGTCGACTTGCCGCCGAGCCGCCGGTCGGCCGCGACGACGTGGCCAAAGTGCTTGGCGCGTGGCCGATCCACGTCCCGTCGGCGCTGCTCGGCCCGCTCGTCGACCTGAGCTGGCGGGCCCGTCTGCAGCCGATCGACAGGGGCTGGCTGGACATGGCGTTCAGCGTTCCGCTGCTCGATTGCGACCGGGCGAAGCGTGAACTGGACTGGCAGCCACGATGGTCGTCGGTCGACGCGCTGGCCGACGTCATCAAAGGGGTGTCGCAGCACGCCCACACCGATAGCCCGCCACTGCGGCGCCGGTCGATGCTGGACCAGCTGCAGCGCGACCTGACACAAGGTCTGCTGACCACCCGTCGATTGCCGTAGCCGATGCACGAGCGGGTGGTCGTGGTCGGCGCGGGCCCGTGCGGGCTGGCGATAGCGCGCCAACTGCGCCACGAGCAGGGGATCGATGCGCTCGTGGTGGACCGGGCCGACGCCCCCGCGTCGTCGTGGCGGCGGCTGTATGACGGGTTCCGGCTGAACACATGCGGCTACTGGTCGCATCTGCCCGGCCAGCGCATCCCGCTGCGGTATGGACGCTGGCCGGGGCGCGACGACATGGTCGCCTACTTCGAGGACTATGTCCGGCAGCAACAGCCGCGACTCCTCTTACGCACCAAGGTGATTCGCATCGACCGCGACGACGCGGGGTGGCTGGTGCACACCGCAGGCGCGCCGATCCGGTGCGCGGCCGTCGTCGTCGCGACGGGCAACTACCACACGCCGGAGCTGCCGCCGTGGCCGGGAGCCGACGCGTTCACCGGTGAACTGCTGCACTCCGCGCACTACCGCAACGCCGGGCCGTTCGCCGGCCGCGACGTGCTGGTGGTCGGGGCGGGCAACTCCGGCACCGACATCGCGCTGCAGCTCAGTGACGGTGTGGCGGCCCGGGTGCGGATGGCGGTGCGCACGCCGCCGCATCTGGTACCGCGCGCGGCCGCCGGGATCCCCGTCGACGCGTTCTCCCGCGCACTCGACCGGCTCCCGGTCCCGGTGCTCGACGGCGCCGCGGCGGTGCTGCGCCGAATGTGGTTCGGCGACCTGGAAGGCGACGGTCTGCCGCCACCTCGGCAGGGCATCTACACCGCGCTGCTGGAGGAGGAGCAGATCCCGACGATCGGGGATGAACTGGTGCCGCGGATCAGGGCGGGGCGGATCGGCGTCGTGGCGGCGGTCGCGTCGTTCGACGGGGACCGGGTGGTGCTCGCCGACGGGACATGCCTGACCCCGGACGCGGTGATCGCCGCGACGGGATACCGGCGTGGCCTCGAACCGCTGGTCGGCCGGCACGGAGTGCTGGACGAGGACGGCAAACCGGTGGTCAACGGAGTGCCTGCCGCGACACCGGGACTGTGGTTCGCCGGGTACGACGAACCGCTGATCGGGCCACTGCGGTCATTTCGGCTGCAGGCCTCGCCGATCGCCCGCGAGATCGCCTCGTGGGTCGGCGAAAACGAGCAACTGATTGCGCGAACCTGATTCGCCGGGCAAAGCGATGCAGCGAAGCGATGAGTTCCGCTCGCTGCGTCGGTCAGCATCATCAGTGACCGACAGTGAGAGGAACACCATGGCGATCGATCCCGCTCCCACTACGCCGGCCGCGCTGCCGCCGGTCGTCGACCCCGAGACCTGGCGTGCCGCGCTGGAAGACCTGCGCCGACGCGAGAAGGCCGCCACGCGTGAGCTGGACGCGATCGCCGCGCAGCGCCGCCGCCTGCCCATGGTGCAGTTGCCCGATTACACCCTGGTGGGTGCAGACGGCCCGGTGCGGCTCGCCGACGTCTTCGACGGCCGCTCGCAGCTGATCACCTACCACCACATGTGGACCGACGGGGCCGAATGGCAGTGCGGCGGCTGTACCGGGTTCACCTCGCAGTTCACCCGGCTGGAGTTCCTCGACAGCTACGACGCCCGCTTCGTCGTCGTCACCAACGGCCCCATCGAGGAGGCGCTGGCCTATCGCGCCAAGGTCGGCAACAAGATGACCTGGTACTCGTCGGCGGACAGCTCCTTCGGGGCCGACGTCGACGCCCCACCCGGCGGCGGCTTCGCGGTCAACGTCTTCCTGCGGGACGGCGATACCGTCTACCGCACCTGGCACACCAACGGGCGCGGCACCGAACAGCTCAGCCACTCGTTCGCGCTGATCGACCTGCTGCCATGGGGACGGCAGGAGGAATGGCAGGACACCCCGCCGGGCTGGCCGCAGCGGCCGACCTACTCCGGCTGGCTGGACTCGCCCGACATCGCGCGCATCTACGGCCACGCCTGACATCAGCGCTTCCTCGCCGCCTCCCACAGCGGTGGCATCCTGGCGTCATGGGCATCGTCATCCGCCTGGCCGAGCTGCTGCTCCTGCTCGTCCCGCTCGCCGGCGTGCTGTACGGCGGATGGCGCGCGTTCGGAGCCGCCCGCAACCGCCAGAGTCCCCCGCCCGAGCTTCCCGAGCAGGCAGCCGACCGCCCGACCGCGTCGCCGGCCGTGCAGTGGCAGGCGGTCACCCGCGCGGTGAAGGCCCACGATCAGACCGACACCCGTTGGCTCGAGTACGAACTCGACATCGCCAAGCTGCTCGACTTCCCGCAGATGACCGACATGCGCAATCCGCTGACCGAGCGGTTCCACCGCACGAAGGTCCGCGCTGACCTGCTGCGGCCGGCGAAGGCCGAGGACCTGGTCGACGACGCGGACACCGCACGCGAATACGTCGACGCCGTCACCGACTACGTCACCGCGTTCGACGCCGCGGAATCCGAGGCGATCCGGCGTCGGCGCAGCGACTTCTCCGCTCCCGAACAGCAGCGCATCGCCCGGGCCCAGACGATGCTGCGCGTCGCCACCGACACCTCGGCCACCCCGCAGGAACGCGAACGCGCCTACGACCAGGCCCGCCGGGAACTCGACGGTCTGCTCGCGCTGCCGGAGCCGGCCCGCCTGGCCATCGAGCGCGGTATCGCCGGTGAACTCGACCGCTGAGCGCCTCGATTCTGCTGCAACGGATTTCACGGTGATGAGCAGCGGATACGACGGTCGTCGGGCACCCGCTGCTCGACGTGGGCACGGGTCGCGGATAGCGTCGGTGTGGCCCGGGTTGACGTCGCTTCGTCGCGGGCCCGGCGAACGGGAGGGCGAGATTGACTGAGTTGGCGCAACGCACGTCGCCGGAGGATGAATCGACCGCTCCTGCCGGGGAATTCGACGACGACGAATCGGCGCAGGGCGCCGAACCCGGACGCGACGACCACCGGCCCAGGCGGATCACCACCGCCCGGGCGCAGAGGGGCTCGGTGTGGGTACTGGCCGCCGGCCTGACGGTGCTGGTCATCGCACTGATCGTGATGCTCAGCCCCGGCGAGACCGGTTCACGCGCGGACTGGTTCTTCGGCGCGGCCGTCTTCGCGCTCGGTCTGGTGACGGTGTGGCAGACGCAGTCCATCCATCGGCGTGCGGCCCGCCACGCAGCCGAGGCGGCCGACCGGCTGCGCGCCGAACTCGCGGCCGCCGAGATGCGGTCGGCGCGCCAGCTGGCGCTGCTGCGGGCGCTGCACGAAACCGAGCGGGAGGCGCAGCGCGAACTGGCGCGCGCGGACCTGGAGGCACACCGCAACCTGGCCCGCGCCGAACTCGAGGCGCAGCGGGAGCTGGCCAGGGTCGAGCGCGGCCACCTGCTGGCCCAGCAGCAACGGCTGGCCACCACGGAGGTGTCGCGCGCGGTCCACGCCCAGACCCACTTGCTGGCGGTGCTGTGGGAGGAGGGCGCCCGCATCCTCGGCATGCCCGACCGTGCGGCCCGCGAGGAGGCGATGCGGCCTGTATTCGAGCGCATCGGCCAGGCGGTGCGGGACTTCTCGCTCGAGTTCGCCAACGCGCAGTCACTCGTCCCCGACGACCGGCTGAGCCACGTCCTGTTGGACGTCAACGAGGCCGTGCTGGCCGCCATGCGGGTGGCCGAGGACACCTACGTCGCCGTGGTCGACGGCCAATCGCCGGACCAGGAGGCCGTTCACTCAGCGCAGCGACTGCTGCACGATCGTGCGGCCGAGGCCCGCCACCTGGCCTGGCAGCTGCTGCGGGCCAGCCTTAACGACTCTGTGCCGAGTGCCACCGACGGGTAGCCGGCGCTGATGGGTGCCTAGAACGGTGGACGCGGGTACTCCGGCGGCGGGATCGGTGCATGCGGGTACGGCGGCGGGGCCGCGACGCACAGCCCGGTGTCGACGTCGAGGGCCTTGCCGGGGACGCAGAATGACGCGCAGCCGTAGATGACGCCCGTCTGGCCGACGGGGCAACAGCAATTGCCGGGCTGAGCGTTGGCTACCGCCGGCACCACTCCGGCCGACAGCGACACCCCCAGCAGTGCTGCCGTCACGAACCGTCGCACAGTCATCTTCGACTCCCCACCGTTGCTTCCCGGGAATGACGTTCAGTCTATGTGCGGGGTCATGTTCCGCAGAAGGTTCGGTACTTCCCGAAGTCCTCGGGCGCCGGCTCGGCGTAGCGGCTCAGGGCCGGCCGTTCGTCGTAGGGCGCGGTGACGGCGTCGAGCAGTAGCCGCACCGGCGCGAGGTCACCGTCGGTGGCCGCGGCCAGTGCCTCCTCGACGAGGTGGTTGCGCGGGATGTAAACCGGGTTGACGCGGTCCATGACGCCGGCGTCGGGTTCCAGCGCGCGCCACCGCGCCAGCCAGCCGTCGAACGCGGCCAGGTCGAGGAACAGCCCCCGCACGGGCTCGGCGTCCCCGCGGGCGGCCGTGCCGAGGTGGCGGAAGAACGAGGTGAAGTCGACGTGGCTCTGCTGCAGTTGCGCGATCACGTCGTTCATCAGCGGCACCGCCGCGTCGTCCGGAGTGGCCGGCGCAAGCCCCAGCTTGGCGCGCATCCCGTTGGCCAGCGCGTCCTGATAGAGCTCGCCGAAGCGGCCGAGGCTGGCCTGCGCGACGGCCAGCGCCTGCTCCTGGTCGTCGGCGAAGAGCGGGAGCAGGGCTTCGGCGAGCCGGGCGAGGTTCCACGCCGCGATCGTCGGCTGGTTGCCGTAGGCGTAGCGGCCCCAGGAGTCGATCGAGCTGAACACCGTCTCCGGGTCGTAGGCCTCCATGAACGCGCACGGCCCGTAGTCGATGGTCTCGCCGGAGATCGTCGTGTTGTCGGTGTTCATCACTCCGTGCACGAACCCGACCAGCATCCACTGCGCGATGAGCGCGGCCTGCGCGGCGATCACCGCGTCGTACAGCGCGACGTAGCTATTGTCGGCTGTCGCGGCCCGCAGGTGATGTCGCGCGATGGCGTGGTCGGCCAACCGGCGCAGCACGTCGACGTCGCCGGACGCGGCGGCGTACTGGAACATCCCGACCCTCAGGTGGCTGCTGGCGACGCGGGCGAGCACCGCGCCCGGCAGCGGTGTCTCGCGCTGCACCTGGCGGCCGGTGGCGACGACGGCCAGCGACCGCGTCGTCGGGATGCCAAGCGCGTGCATCGCCTCGCTGATGACGTACTCGCGCAGCATCGGCCCGACCGCGGCGAGCCCGTCCCCGCCGCGCGCGAACGGCGTCGCGCCCGAGCCCTTGAGATGCAGGTCGCGCAGCTCGCCGCTGGTGGTGGTGAGTTCACCGAGAAGCAGCGCGCGGCCGTCGCCCAGCCGCGGGACGTATCCGCCGAACTGGTGGCCGGCGTACGCCTGGGCCACCGGCGTCGCGTCGCCGGGCACCAGCGTGCCGGTCAGCAGGCGCACGCCCTCCGGTCCGCGCAGCCACTGCACGTCCAGACCCAGTTCGCCAGCCAACGGCTCGTTGAGCACCAGCAACTGCGGGGCGGGCGCATCCTCGGCGCGCCAGCGCACCGCCAGCTCGGGAAGCTCGCGGGCGAAGCGGTCGCCGAACGAGACGGTGGTGGGGGCGACGCTCACACTGTCCACCGTACGGAGCGCGTCATCCCGCGGCCGCAGTCGACGAGGCGCCGAGTAACGCGCCCCATTCGATCATCACCGCGCGGCCTGCCGACGTTTCGTCGTATCCGCGGCACCCCGCGGCGGCGTTCACCAGCGCTTCCGCCAGGGTGAACACCGGCACCTGGTGCCGATGCGACACCCCGATGATCTCGTGAAACGCCTCGTCCGCGCTGCAGTGGCGCAGCGCGATGAGAACGCCTTCGGCGGTGTCGAGCCCGCGTCGTCCGTACATCATGTGAACCCTTGTAGTTGTCGAGGCTGATCGCGATCGTGGTCAGCCGCTGAGAATCGACCGTGACACGGGGCTTACCGGCGGACATGGGTCGCAAACACGCCGGCGTCAAAATGTCGCTGAGGATCGACGCCCGATCGCCGAGGTGTCGCCGTGACAGCGAGCGGCGTGCCTTTCACTTGTGTTGGCGCAATCATTGCGGTACCACAAGAGAATGGCTGCGCAGACGGGTGGGTGGGGTGCGCGACTGGCGGCGCTCCTCGGTGGCAGCGCGCTGCGCACGCGCCGTCTTATCCGGGCGCCGATCGGGGTGTTCCGGGCGGGCTTCGGATGGTTGTTCGCCGACCGCCTGCTGATGCTGGAGCACGTCGGCCGTCGATCCGGGCGGATCCGCCGGGTGGTGCTCGAGGTCATCGGTCGTCCGGAACCGGACGTCTACGTCGTCGCCTCGGGCTTCGGTGACCGCGCGCAGTGGTTGAAGAACATCAGAGCGAACGGACGGGCGGCGGTGTACACGGCGACTCGACGGGCTGCGCCCGCCAATGCTCGGATCCTGCCCGCCGAGGAAGCCGCCCGCGCGCTCACCGATTACATTGCGCGGCATCCGAGGACCTGGTCGGTGCTCAAGCCCGTGTTCGAAGACACGCTGGGGCACCGGATCGAGGACCTCGGCACGGCGATGCCGGTCGTCGAGTTCCGGGCCGGGAGCGGGTGCGGAGTCGGCCCGCGCTGACGTCGACCGCCGGGGAGTTTGCGCCGGTCTGTATGGTGATGCACCCAGGGGAGCGCGGATAGTGGTCATCGAGGACCTGCCGCGCGGCGGGAAGTACTGGTCTAGAGGAGCAACCTGGTGACGCTGAACACCATCGCACTCGAACTCGTGCCGCCGAATGTCGAGCGCGGGCACGAGCAGGCGCTGGAGGATGCGCACAAGGTGGTGCGCTGCTCGGCGGAGACCGGCCTCGACGGCAGGATCCGGCACGTGATGATCCCGGGGATGATCGAAGAGGATTCCGGCCGGCCGATCGAGATGAAGCCGAAGATGGACGTGCTGGACTTCTGGTCGATCATCAGGCCGGAACTCGCCGGCATGAACGGGCTGTGCACCCAGGTCACCGCGTTCCTGGACGAACCGGCGTTGCGGCAGCGGCTGACCGACCTGGCCGGCGCCGGCTTCGACGGCATCGCCTTCGTCGGGGTGCCCCGCACGATGAACGACGGGGAGGGCTCGGGCGTCGCGCCCACCGATGCGCTCTCCCTCTATGACGGTTTGGTGCCCAACCGCGGGGCGATCCTCATCCCGACCCGCGACGGCGAACACGGCCGGTTCAACTTCAAGTGCGAGCAGGGTGCGACGTACGGCATGACCCAGTTGCTGTACTCCGACGCGATCGTCGGGTTCCTGCACGAGTTCGCCGACAAGACCGACCACCGGCCCGAGATCCTGCTGTCGTTCGGTTTCGTACCGAAGCTGGAAACCAAGGTGGGTCTGATCAACTGGCTCATCCAGGACCCGGGCAATACCGCAGTGGCCGAGGAACAGGAGTTCGTCAAGCGGATGGCGGCCAGCGACCCCGGTGAGAAGCGCAAGCTCATGCTCGACCTGTACAAGCGCGTCATCGACGGGGTCGGCGATCTCGGTTTCCCGCTGAGCATCCACTTCGAAGCGACCTACGGCGTGTCGGTTCCGGCGTTCCAGACCTTCGCCGAGATGCTCGACTACTGGGCACCCGACAAGGGCCGGGCGTCCGTTTGAGTCGGTCTTGAGCGGGAACGCGCGGTTGAGTGAGAAACACATTGGCCGCCCGGCTCCGGCGCAGCGCAACTGGGCTGCGACCCGATCGTGAGACCGCACTGGTGGTGGCGAAGGCCGTGCTCGCGGCGACCATCGCGTGGAACCTCGCCACGTGGGTGATCGGCTCGCCGCATGCCACCTTCGCGGCGTTCTCGGCACTGATGCTGGTGGAGGTGACAGTCGCAGATTCGATCGCCAAGGCCGTCCGCTACATCGCGGCGATGCTGCTGGGCATCGGCATGGTGGGCGCCACCGTGTGGGTCTGGGGTGTGGCGCTGTGGCTGTTCCCGGCGATGGTGCTCGTCGCGCTGGCGATCGGGCGGTGGCATCGGCTGGGCGCCCAGGGGATCAATGTCGCGGTGGCGGCGATCTTCGCCTACGGCGCCTTCGAATCGCCCGCGGCGAACACACCTAACGGCCCGCTGCCCGAGATCGCGGCCATGGTGCTGTTGGGCGCCACCGTGGCGCTGACGGTGAGTCTGCTCATCGCGCCACCGCTGAGGTACCGCAGCGCCCGGTATGCCGTCGAGTCGCTCAGTGAGTCGCTCGACGAGTTGCTGTCCGACATCTGCGATGGGCTGACCGGTGAAGATCCTGGCGCGGACGTCGACCGGGACTGGCGCCGTCGCGCCGACGCTGTGGTCAACATGGCGGCGCAGGCCCGCCACACGGTCGACCACGCGGTGCGCACGACCAAGCTCAACCCGCGACGGTTGCTGGCCGGCGATCGCACCAGCGTCATCGGCCACCGAGTGACCGTGCACACCCTGGAACGGATCGCCGAGCAGCTACGCGGCGTGATCACCGGCCTGGTCCGCGCCGTCGAGCGCAGCGAGGTGTCGCCTCGGCACGACGAGTTCCTGCGCCGCTACGGCATACTGCTGGCCACGACACGCGACGCGGTGACGGCCGCAGGCGCGATGCACTCCACCGAGGACTTCACCGGTGAACCGCTCAGCGACGAAGCGCGGCGCTGCCGGCGCGCCCTCGGCGAACTGACAAGGCACGCTCATGGCCGTCGACTGGACGAGCCGACCCAGTGGGCGGTCTACGGCGGCCTCTACACCGACGCCGAGCGCCTGTGCGAGGAGGTCGAGTCCGCGCGCGACGCCTATTGTGACCCGAGTGTCAGAACCGTCCGTCGCTGAATTGCGTTCGCGCCTCGACGGCCTGACGATCCGCGACGCCGCGCGCCTCGGTCGCCGGCTCAAGCAGGTGCGCGGCCCCGCGCCGGAGAAGCTCGCCCGCATCGCCGACCAGATCGCCGCCGCCGAGGCGCTGGTGGCGACGCGCATCGCCGCACTGCCAATGGTCACCTACCCTGACCTGCCGGTCAGCGCGCGCCGCGACGAGATCGCCCGGGCGATCACGGACAACCAGGTGGTGATCGTGGCCGGCGCGACCGGTTCGGGCAAGACGACCCAGCTGCCAAAGATCTGCCTGGAGCTCGGCCGCGGCGTGCGCGGCACCATCGGCCACACCCAGCCGCGCCGCCTGGCCGCCCGTACCGTCGCCCAGCGCATCGCCGACGAACTCGGCACTCCACTGGGTGAAACCGTCGGCTACACAGTCCGATTCACCGACCAGGCCAGCCAGCGCACGTTGGTCAGGCTGATGACCGACGGCATCCTGCTCGCCGAGATCCAGCGTGACCGCCGGCTGCTGCGCTACGACACCCTGATCCTCGACGAGGCCCACGAGCGCAGCCTCAACATCGACTTCTTGCTCGGCTATCTGCGCGAGCTTCTGCCGCGCCGGCCGGACCTCAAGGTCATCGTCACCTCGGCGACGATCGAACCGGAACGCTTCGCCGCACACTTCGAGGGAGCGCCGGTCGTCGAAGTCTCCGGTCGGACCTACCCAGTCGAGATCCGCTACCGGCCACTGGAAGTCGTCGCGGCCGCCGACGTGGGTGACGACCCGGACGATCCCGACCACGAAGTGGTGCGCACCGAGATGCGCGATCAGACCGAGGCGATCATCGACGCCATCGGCGAGCTCGAGGCCGAACCGCCCGGCGACGTGCTGGTGTTCCTGTCGGGCGAGCGCGAGATCCGCGACCTTGGTGAGGCATTGCGCGCCGTTGTCGATAACAACACCGAGGTGCTGCCGCTCTACGCCCGGTTGTCCACCGCCGAGCAGCAGCGGGTCTTCCAGCCGAGTAGCGCCAGCCGCCGGATCGTGCTCGCCACCAACGTGGCCGAGACGTCGCTGACGGTGCCCGGCATCCGCTACGTCGTCGACCCCGGCACCGCCCGCATCTCGCGCTACAGCAGGCGGACCAAGGTGCAGCGGTTGCCGATAGAGCCCATCTCGCAAGCGTCGGCCGCCCAGCGCGCGGGCCGGTCCGGCCGCACCGCGCCGGGGGTCTGCATTCGCCTGTACTCCGAGGACGATTTCGCCTCGCGGCCCCGCTACACCGATCCGGAGATCCTGCGCACCAACCTCGCGGCGGTCATCCTGCAGATGGCGGCGCTGAATCTCGGTGCGATCGAGACGTTTCCGTTCCTGGACCCGCCGGAGCGGCGCAGCATCCGAGACGGCGTGTTGCTGCTGCAGGAACTCGGCGCGTTCGACGCACAGGAGGTGATCACCGAGACCGGGCGACGGCTGGCCCGGTTGCCGGTCGACCCGCGGATCGGCCGGATGATCCTGCAGGCCGACGCCGAGGGGTGCGTGCGCGAGGTCCTCGTGCTGGCCGCGGCACTGTCGATCCCCGATCCCCGTGAGCGTCCCGTCGACCGCGAGGACGCCGCCCGCCAGAAGCACGCCAGATTCGCCGACGAGCACTCGGATTTCATTTCCTATCTGAACCTGTGGCGCTATCTAGGTGTGCAGCGAGCGGAATTGTCGGGCAACGCGTTTCGGCGCATGTGCCGCCAAGAGTTCCTGCACTACCTGCGGATTCGCGAGTGGCAGGACCTGACCGGTCAGTTGCGCGGCATCGCGGGGGATCTCGGCATCCGAGAGTCCGACGAGCCAGCCGACCCCGTCGCCGTGCACGCGGCGTTGCTAGCCGGCCTGTTGTCGCACATCGGGCTGCGCGAGGGTGATACTCGCGAATACGCGGGCGCGCGGAACTCGAAGTTCGTCCTCGCGCCCGGTTCGGTGCTGACCAAGCGGCCGCCGCGCTGGATCGTCGTCGCCGACCTCATCGAGACCAGCAGGCTCTACGGCCGCATCGGGGCGCGCATCCAACCGGAGATGGTGGAGCGGATCGCGGGTGACCTGGTGCAGCGCACCTACAGCGAGCCCCACTGGGATGCGCAGCGCGGCGCCGTCATGGCGTTCGAGCGGGTGACGCTGTACGGGTTGCCGTTGGTGCCGCGCCGTCGGGTCGGGTATTCGCGCGTCGACCCCGAGGTGTCCCGCGAGCTGTTCATCCGGCACGCGCTGGTCGAGGGCGACTGGCAGACCCGGCACCACTTCTTCCGCGACAACACGAGGCTGCGCGCCGACCTGGAGGAGCTGGAGGAGAAGGCGCGCCGCCGCGACCTGATCGTCGGCGACGAGGAGATCTTCAGGTTCTACGACGCCCGCGTGCCCGCCGAGGTGGTGTCGGGGCGGCACTTCGACGGGTGGTGGCGCAAGCAGCGGCAGCTGACCCCGGACCTGCTCACCATGACCCGCGACGACCTGTTGCACACCGAGGACACCAGCGAGCAGCCGGACGCATGGCAGGCAGGTGATCTGGTGCTGCCGCTGACGTACCGGTTCGAGCCGGGTGCCGCCGACGACGGGGTCACCGTACATGTGCCCGTCGAGGTGCTCGCCCGGCTCGGCCGCGACGAATTCGCCTGGCAGGTACCGGCTTTGCGGGAGGAACTCGTCACTGCGCTGATCCGGTCGTTGCCGAAGGGCCTGCGCCGCAACTTCGTCCCCGCACCGGACACCGCGAGGGCGCTGCTGGCCGACATCACGCCGGAAGCCGGGTCGCTGCTGGAGGCGGTGCAGCGCGGACTACACCGCCGCACCGGCATCCTCGTGCCGATCACCGCGTTCGATCTGGACAGACTGCCTGCGCACCTGCGGGTCACCTTCGCCGTCGAAGCCGCTGACGGCACCGAACTCGCCCGCGGCAAGGACCTCGAGGTGTTGCAGGACCAGCTCGCCGCGCCGGTGCGCCGAGCCGTCGCCGAGGCGGTCGCCGGCGACATCGAGCGGACGGGGTTGCGGGGGTGGCCCGACGACCTGGCCGAGCTGCCGCGCAGCGTCGAGCGCACCGTCGGCGGGCACGCCGTGCGCGGCTACCCAGCGCTAATCGACGCGGGCACTTGTGTCGACGTGCACGTCTTCCCGACCGCGGCGGAGCAGGACGCCGCAATGCGACCGGGCACCCGCCGTCTGCTGCGCCTGTCGATCCCGTCACCGGCCAAGGCCATCGAGCGTGGGCTGGCCCCGCGTACCAAGCTGGTCCTCGGCGCCAATCCCGACGGGTCGCTGCAGGCGTTGCTCGACGACTGCGCGGACGCGGCGACGGACATGCTGGTGTGGAGACCCGTGTGGAGCCGCACCGAGTTCACCGCGCTGCGCGACCGCGTGGCCGCCGAGCTGGCGTCCACCACCACGGGCGTCGTGGCGCGGGTCGAGAAGGTGCTGGCCGCAGCCAACGACGCCGAACTCGCTGTGCCCGGCACACCGCCGCCCGCCCAGGCCGACGCTATCGCCGACATCCGCGGCCAACTCGACCGGCTGCTGCCTCGCGGCTTCGTCACCGTCACCGGGGCGACGCGCCTGGCTGATCTGCACCGCTACCTGCTGGCGGTCGGCAGGCGCCTGGACCGGTTGCCGCACGGCGTCGGCGCCGACCGCGACCGGATGCAGCGCGTGCACGCCGTGCAGGACGCCTACGACGACCTGGTCAGCGCTTTGCCTCCGATGCGTGCGGCGGCCGCCGACGTCCGCGACATCGGCTGGCAGATCGAAGAGCTGCGGGTCAGTCTCTGGGCGCAGCAGCTCGGCACCCCGCGCCCGGTCAGCGAACAGCGCATCCGCCGGGCCATCGACGCCGTGCGGCCCTGACCGCCGAGGTCGTCCGCCGCGCGAAACCTTCGCCGCCGATCCCGGCCAATCCACGAACGCCTCACCGGTTCCGGGTGTCCACCTTTATCAGCCTGCGGGGAGATGGGTACGTGCGCGCAACGCAGAGAGGAGCCCGAATGACGCGGACCCGACCACGGTCAGCGCACACCGGCGTGCGCTCCCCTGATCCCGACTACCGCGACGTTCCCGAGTTGCTCGGGAAACTGGCTGTTCTGACCGTAGGTTCGTTCGAACACCGCAGCCTGCGGGAATACATCGTGCGTCGTTGCCTGCCGCTGGCCGAGCACATCGCCCGCCGCTACGACGGACGCGGCGAGCCCCGCGACGACCTGGTGCAGACCGCGCGGCTGGGGTTGCTCAACGCCATCGACCGGTTCGACCCCGACTCGGGCAGCGACTTCCTTTCGTTTGCCGTGCCCACGATCATGGGCGAGGTCAAGCGTTACTTCCGGGACAGCGGTTGGGCGGTGCATGTACCGCGTCGGCTCAAGGAGTCGCGGGCCCAGGTGACCAGCGCGACCGCCGAGCTCAGTCAACGCCTGGGCCGCGCGCCCACCCCGACCGAGTTGGCCCGCGAACTGGGCATCGACCGTCAGGAGGTGGTCGAGTCCCTGATCGCCGCGCAGTGCTACCAGACCCGGTCGCTCGACGCGCCCGTCGGCGGCAACGACGACGACAGCCCGGCGATCGTCGACCGGCTCGGCGACCACGACTCGGGCATCGACACGGTCGAATTCCGGGAGGCGCTGCGTCCGCTGGTGGCCGAGCTACCCGCGCGCGAGCAGGAGATCCTCACCATGCGATTCTTCGGGTCGCAGACCCAGACGCAGATCGCGAAGAAGCTGGGGATCTCGCAGATGCACGTGTCCCGCCTGCTCGCCAGGTGCCTGAATCAGCTGCGCGACGGCCTGACCGCTTGATCGGCCCGAACTCACCGCGATCGCAGCGCGGGATTCCCCGCATCGGGTAGGCATGGCGTATGCGCGCACCCCACGCGCGGCGCCTAGCCGCATGTCTGACCGCGACCGCCATGCTCCTCGCCGCGGCCTGCACCGGGTCACCTCCCGCCGCCGAGAGCGACACGCCGACTCAGCCCGCCCCGGCGCCGGTGATCAGGCCGACCGTGCTCGGCGAGATTCCGCATGACCCGACGGCGTGGACTCAGGGCCTCGAGTTCGACGGGTCGGCGCTCTACGAGGGCACCGGCATCGCGGGCCGGTCGCAGGTGCGGGAACTGGACCCGGCCACCGGCGAAGTTCGGCGTGCAGGTGCCACGCCGAACGACTACTACGGCGAGGGGATCACCGTCGTCGGCGACCGGATCTGGGAGCTGACCTGGCGCGACGGCGTCGCCGTCGAGTGGGACAAGGCCTCGCTTACCCCGCTTCGCGAGGTCCCGGTCGCCGGCGAGGGCTGGGGGCTGTGCGACGACGGCGCCCGACTGGTCCGCAGTGACGGCACCGACCGCCTGCGCTTCCACGACCCGGCGACCTTCGCAGAGACCGGATCGGTGGCGGTCACCCGCGACGGCCGACCGCTGGGCAACCTCAACGAGTTGGAGTGCGTCGACGGTCAGGTGTGGGCCAACGTGTGGCAGACCGACGTGATCGTGCGCATCGACCCGTCGACCGGACAGGTGAACACCGTCGTCGATGCCACCGGGTTGTGGCCCGGCCAGGCCGGCGACCGCGGCAAGGTGCTCAACGGCATCGCCCACATCGCCGGTGACGAGTACCTCGTCACCGGCAAGATGTGGCCGTCGATGTTCCGGGTGGGTCTGAACCCGCCGTCCTAGGTGTTGTCGGCGGTTAGGCGGATCGCGGGGTTTGCGCGGGCGCGTGAACGTCAACGACACCGGCATGACTGCAGTGGACTCCGCCAAGGCCATGGCCCGCTTCGTCGCCGCACCGCTCGCACAGCATTACCGCCGCACGGGCGCCGACCTGCCCTTCAGCGATCCGCTGTGCTCGCATGGCACCGAGATGGAGGGCTGGTTCTGGCGGTGGACCGACGCGGCGACCGAGCGCGCCGCGGTGGCCCTGTTCAGCGTGAACCGGCACCCCGACGGTGACTGGGCGACGAGCATCTGGGCGCACGCCTGCACTGCACGGTCCGCGAGTTCGGCAGTCTGCCCGATGGCTAACCCGATGACTAAGGTGGGCGGATGCCACGGATCGGACGGCGGTGACCCGCCCGCGCGTCGTCGTCGCCGGTCTGGGTGACAGCGGCGTGCTGACCGCGATCAAGCTCGCCCGCCACGCCGACGTCGTCGGCATCTCGGCCAAGCCGGGCCTGCTCAGCGGACAGGAACTCGGCATGCGGCTGTCCCGACCCGACGACTGGGCGCGCTACAACTGGATCACCTTCGACCGGTTCCGGGGCCTGGACCGCGTACGCACCGTGCACGGCACGCTGACCGGAGTCGACCTGGCCGCGCGGAAGGTCTTCGTGACGCGCGACGACGGCAGCGGTGACGTCGAACCCTTTGAGACACTGATCATTTCGACCGGCGTCACCAACGGTTTCTGGCGACGTCCGGTCCTGCAGACGGCCGAGCAGATCGCCGGGGATCTCGACGGGCCGCACCAGCGGCTGACCGCGGCGCGTTCGGTGATCGTCATCGGCGGCGGGGCGGCCGCGGTCAGCAGCGCCGCCAACCTGGCCAAGACGTGGCCCGGCAAGCGGGTCGACCTGTACTTCCCCGGCGAGCGCGCGCTGACGCATCACCATGCGCAGGTGTGGGATCGGGTGCGCAGCCTGCTGACCGGCCTCGGCGTCGGGATGCACGCCGGCCACCGCGCGGTGCTGCCCGACGGCTTCGACTGTGACGACCTCACCACCGGTCCCGTCCACTGGAGCACCGGGCAGCCGCCGGCCGATGCGGACGCGGTGCTCTGGGCGATCGGCCGGGTGCGGCCCAACACCGGGTGGCTGCCGCCCGAACTGCTCGACGAGCACGGCTTCGTCAGGGTCACACCGCAGCTTCGGGTGCCCGGGCAGCGGGGCGTGTTCGCGATCGGTGACGTCGCGGCGACCGACCCGTTGCGCTCGTCGGCGCGCAACCGCGCCGACGGCCTGCTGGCCCACAACATCCGCGCCGAGTGGGCGGGTCGCCCGCTGCGGGCCTTCCGGCCGGCGAGCCGTCGGTGGGGCTCGGTGCTCGGCCCGCAGCCCGACGGCCTCGAGGTGTTCGCGCCGGGCGGGCGTGCGTTCCGCTTTCCCGGCTGGTCGATCGATCGGGTGCTGATCCCGTGGATCGTCTGGCGCGGAATCTACCGCGGTGTGCGCCGTGCCGCCCCTCTGGAACCGCCGAAATAGCATTCCTGGTCGTCGAGGGCGCGTCGTGACAGCCTGGAACGCTATTTCGGCGGTCAGGGCCGCCGGTCAGCGCGGGAGGTTCGCCGTGATCGAGTCCAACACCGCGGTGTAGCGGTTGGCCTCGCGGTGCGGTCCGGGTTTGCCGCTGCTGATCAGCCCGGCGGCCAGCCCGCGTTGCGGGTCGGCCCAGACGGCGATGTTCGTCAGCCCGGTGTGTCCGAACGCCGCAGGGGCGTTGCGGCCGAACGGGCCGAACCGCTTGGAGCCCAGCATGTATCCGGTGCCCCACCGCAGCGGAGCCAGGCCTACCGCGACGTCGGGCCGAAGCCGCCGGCACTCGGTCGTCGCGGCGCGCAGGGTCTGCGGTGCCATCACCTGAACCTCGTCGAGTTGGCCGCCCCGGCGCAGCAGCTCGGCGAACCG
Organism: Mycobacterium sp. IDR2000157661; assembly: GCF_022317005.1. Lineage (NCBI taxonomy): Bacteria > Bacillati > Actinomycetota > Actinomycetes > Mycobacteriales > Mycobacteriaceae > Mycobacterium > Mycobacterium sp. IDR2000157661. Next base: position 1,584,350 of record NZ_CP081006.1, on the reverse strand, counting down.
GGACAACTCGAAGGCCGTGGACACGGTGTTCGACGACGGCAGCACGCTGGTGAGGTACTGCGCGCTGTTCGAGAACGGGATGATCTTGTACAGCGACCCGCCGACCGCCAACCGGAACACGGTGGCCGCCGGCTGCGGCAGCTCTTTGCCCGTGGCATGGCTGGGCGCCACCAGCGGAACATCCTGCGGCGCCACCCCGTAGTTGGTCCATCGGAAGCCGAGCGGGCCGAGTATCTCGGTGGCCAGGATGTCGCGGATGTTGCGACCCGCGGCGGCACCGACGATCTCGCGGATCAACGGGCCCCACGTCAGGCCGTGATAGATGTGCACCAGCCCCGGCCGGTACAGCGGCTTGAGTTCACCGAGCTTCTCGCGCGTGTACGCACTGTCGTCCATACGGCGCAGATCCGGCCGCGGCCCGGTGTGGATCGGGATGCCCGCGCTGTGCGTCATGACGTGGCGGATCGTGGTGCGGTGCTTGCCGTGGCTGGTGTAGCTCGGCAGGTACTCGCAGACGCGGTCGTCGAGGGAGAAGCAGCCACGCTCGACGAGCATGTGCACCACGGTCGAAGTGATGGCTTTGGCCGCCGAGTATGCGCAGAACGGGGTGTCGGTGGCGACGGGGACCTTCTCGGCGTCGGGTGGGTCCGCCGGGCCGTTACCCCAGCCGTGCCCGATCGCGCGGTTGAGGACGACGCGGCCGTGCCGGCGCAGACACAACTGAATCGCCGGGTGCATGCCGGCCTGATACCAGTGCCGCACCGAGTGCCAGATCCGTTCGACGGCGGCGGGATCGATCCCGGAATGGTCCTCGTCGCCGATCGCGGTCACCGCGTCCAGGTCGGCCGGTACGCGGATCCTGCCGTCGGCGGCGATGGCGTCGGGCATCGGTGTCAGCGCGGCCCGGACAGAATGGCGGGTCCGAGGAACGAGCCCAACTGGCCGAGCACGTCGCCGGGGCCCGGTTTGGGTGGCGGCGTCGCGTTGGTGAGCTGCCAGGGCCGGCAGTCGTTGGTGGTGAACGAGGTGTCACCCGGCTCGATCCGGACCACCTGCGGCTTTTTGGTCAACGCGTTGTCGACCATCTCCTCACCGCTGGTGCGCTTCCAGTAGCAGGCGCTGTCCTCGATCGGCCCCGCCGAACTGTAGGTGCCCGGCGCGATCTGGGTGCCGACCGCGTACGTGCCGTCGGCGTCGATAACGGTCTTCAGAGCCGGTGGCGGCGGCGCGGGCGGTTCCGGCTGCGCGTGGGCCACGCCTGCCGCGCCGAGCGCGAGCACCACCGCCGCGGCGACCGCGGCTGCGTTTCCCGGCTTCATGGAAAGCCAGTCTAAGCGCCGGATGCGGGCACGAAAAAACCCGCCGCCACGGCACTGTGGCGACGGGTTCCTTTCCCGACTTTAGCCCGCGACGAACTCGTCATAGGCCGACGCCAGATCGGGCGGCAGCGCCTGGATGTTGCAGGTTCGCTGCACGTCGCCGATCGGCGCGAGGATGCCACGCAGGTCGTAGTACTCCTGGGGGTTGGCGGTGAAGTAGCCACGCAGCGTTGTGGACGCATCCGGCCGCGGCTGGCTGAGCGCGGTGGTGACAGCCTGGTTGGCACCCGGATGGGTGTCGAGATAGGCGCGCGCCGCGCCGGTCACGTTGCTGACGGTGCCCGACACGCCTGCTGCGCTGCACTCGGGTGCGGCCATGGCCGACGGCGCGGCGATGGTCGCTGCCGCCAAACCGCCGAGCAGGCCGGCGGCACAGGCACCGGCGATCTGTCGGCGCGCGGCGATACCACGGATCTTCATGTGATTCTTCCTTCAATTGCTTTGTAGTGCGTTGTCGAATTCCCCCGTCCCCGATCACAAAGGTAGCCGAAACCGAGAACCGCCAAACGCCGTCGAGCCTGCCGAAAACAGCCCACACGCTGGCGTTACATCGAACAGGCGTGATCTATACCGCAATATCGACCGAATTCGATAAGCACCCGGGCAGAGATCTTGAATTCTCTCAGTAATGGGCGTCCGGCCTTAATTGATCGTGATCTCACACAGTGACCGAATTGTTATGCAGGACCCGTCGGATCGACGGCTCGACGGCCCCTGAACCTAAGGTGGTGGCTGTGAAGCTGGACTTGCTGAGCCCCGGAATCGAAGTGGGACTCGTCACCTACGAACCGCTGAGCGAGTTCGCGCCGGTGCCGGGCATGGGCTGGATGTTCGTCGCCGATCCCGACGGCAACCACATCGAACTGTTCGGCACGCTGTGACCGGTCCCCAGTTCGGCGCGACTCCTGCGGTGACACCGACCTGTTACCGGCATCCGGACCGCGTCACCTACGTCCGCTGTTCACGCTGCAACCGCTACATCTGCGGGGACTGCATGCGCAATGCCGCGGTCGGACATCAGTGTTTGGAATGTGTTGACGCCGGAGCGAAGTCGGTTCGGCAGGCTCGCACCCAGTTCGGCGGTGTGGCGGCGGCGAAGCCGACGGTGACCTACGTGCTGATCGGCATCAACGTGGTGATGTTCGCCCTGCAGATCCTGGTGCCCGGCTTTCAGCGCGAACTGGTGCTGCAGTCGTTCGCGGTCGCCGACGGCGAGTTCTACCGGCTGCTGACGTCGGCGTTCCTGCACTACGGCGCGGCGCACATCCTGTTCAACATGTGGGCGCTCTACATCGTGGGCCCACCGCTGGAGGCGGCACTGGGACGGCTCCGGTTCTGTGGGCTCTACCTGGTGAGCGCGCTGGGCGGGTCGGTGTTGGTCTATCTGGCGAGCTCACCGGCGGCGCAGACCGCGGGTGCCTCCGGGGCGATCTTCGGGTTGTTCGGCGCCACGTTCGTCATCGGCAGGCGGCTCAACATGGATGTGCGGTGGGTGATCGCGATCATCGGCATCAACCTGGTCATCACCTTCGTCATCCCGTTGATCAGCTCGCAGAACATCAGCTGGCAGGGTCACATCGGTGGCCTGGTGACCGGCGCCGTCATCGCCGCGGCGTACGCCTACGCGCCGCGGAACTCGCGCAACCTCGTCCAGGCGGGCGCGACAGCCGCGGCGCTGCTGGTGTTCGCGGTGCTGATCTGGTGGCGCACCGACGTCCTGCTGAATGTGCTCGCCGGCTTCTAGCGTCACGACCCGCGACGAAACTCTGCCGGCTCGCTGAGCGGCGAGCGCACGCTCGTCTGCGCGAGCACGGGCAGGCGCCGTAGCGCGGAATCCGGCCCTCGTGCGCCGACCCGGGTGGAGACTGAAACCTGACGATGGCCGATGACAGACTCGACGAACTCTACGCCGCTAGGCCGGAGGACTTCACCGCGTTGCGCACCACGCTCGCCGGTGACGCCCGACGCCGCGGTGACGCCGGCGACGCCAAACGGATCTCCGCGGCGCGCAAGCCCACCACGGCGGCCTGGGTGGTCAACCGCCTCGCGCTCGTCGACGCCGAGGTGCCGCGCCGGCTGAGGGATCTTGGTGAGCGGTTACGGGCAGCGCACGCGGCGATGGACGGCCAGGGCATCCGCGATTTGTCCTCAGAGCAGCGCCGGCTCGTCGACGATTTGGTCCGGCGGGCGTTCGAGGACGCCGAGATGCCCAGACCGACCGGCGGGTTGCGCGACGACGTCACCGGCACCATCCAGGCGGCGGTCGCCGACCCCGCGGTCGCCGACCGGCTGGGCCGGCTGACCAAGGCCGAGAAGTGGTCCGGCTTCGGGGATTTCGGTGACACCGCCATCGTGGTCAGCCCGGCGACCAAGCGCACCGCGGAACGGAAGGCCGAACCGAAGGCGGAATCGAAGGCCCCGCCGAGCGCGCCGCGCGACGAGAAGGAGGCGGCGGCGCGCCGCGAACGACAACAGGCGCGCGCGACGCTGGCCGCGGCCGAGCGGGCCAAGGCCGACGCCGACGGTGCGCTGACCGAGTTGCAGTCCGACCTGGCCGCCGCGCGGCTGCGACATCAGGACGCCGAACGGCGGTTGCGGGACGCCGAACAGGCGCTCGCCGCGGCCCAGGACGCCTACGAGAAGGCCAAGCAGGCCAGCCGCGACGCCGGGGCCGTTGTCAAGGAGGCCAAGGCGCGGTTGAAGTGACAGGATGGCGGCAGGGCCATGTCCGGTATTGACACGTCGATTCGTCGCGTGATCGTGGTGATCACGCTCATAGTCCTTGCCGCGTGGGCGTTGCGGGGATATGTACCGGGCAGCCCACCGCCTGCCGACGAATCGGAGCGCCCGGAAAGCAACCCGATGGCGCTGGCCGCGGTGCTCGTGCTGCTGTGTGCCGCCGTCGCGATCATCGGCTTTGCGATCATCTCGCGGATGCGCGACCCCAGGCCTACCCGGCCAGCCGCCGGAGCGCTGCCCCGCGGCGCTTCAGGCGCGGGACGGCCGTCGTGGCGGTTCGCACTCATCGCGCTCGCGGCGATCGTCGGGTGGCTGGCGTTGGTGACGCTGCTGAGCGGGGTGGACGAGCCCGGGCCGATCGAGTCACCGGCGTCGACACCGTCTGAGGCGGCCGATGCCGACCCGCCTGCACCGGGCGACGGCGGTCCGCCATCCGCGGTGGACGAGGACGCGTCGGACACCAACGTCGTCAACTACCTGATCCCGCCGATGCTGATCCTGATGGCGCTCGTCGTCGTGGGCACGGCGGTGGCGTCCCGGCGGCAGACCCGAATCCCCGTGCCCGTCGTCGACGACTTCGACGCACCGGTGGCGCAGGCTCCCGCCGCAGCGACATCGCTGGCGCGGGCCGCCGAGATCGGCCTGGCCGAGATCGGCGACCTCAGCCGTGAGCCGCGCGAGGCGATCATCGCCTGCTACGCAGCGATGGAACGGGAGTTGGGGCGGGTACCCGGAGCGGTGCCCCAGGACTTCGACACCCCCACCGAGGTGCTCGCCCGCGCCGTCGACAGCGGTGCGCTGCCCGCCGACAGCGCCACCGAACTGGTTGAACTCTTCGAGGAGGCGCGCTTCTCACCGCACGTGATGTCCGAAGAGCACCGCGACGCGGCCGTGCGGGTCCTGCACCGGGTACTGACCGAGTTGCCGCAGCGCTCATCGGGGGCGACGCGATGAAACGGTATGTGGTGCTGGCGTTCCTGTTGGTCGCGGGCGCTGAGCTGATCGCGCTGGCGGCGGGTGACCGGCGGCTGATCCTGATCGTCTCCGGTACCGCCGTCGCCGTGTCGCTGCTCGGCCTGCGGTGGTACCTGATCCGCGACACCGGTGCCGTCGCCGGCGAGACGCCCGCCGACGACGCAGCGAAAGGCCTGCAGCGCTGGCTGTCTCGCACCGAGACGTTGATCGGGAACTCGGAGTCCACCCGCCGCGACTGGGACCGGCACCTGCGTCCCATGCTGGCCCGCCAGTTCGAGATCGCGACGGGACAGAAGCGCAGCAAGGACTCGACGGCGTATCACGCGACGGGCCGGATGCTGTTCGGCGCCGAACTGTGGGACTGGGTGAACCCGGAGAACGTCGCCCGCAGCGGTGCCGACGCGCCCGGGCCGGGCCGTGCGGCACTCGACGAGATCCTGCAACGGCTGGAGCGCGTATGACCCGTCCGACCGGACCGCCAACGGCCACCACCACGGCCAACTGCGAGGCGGTGCTCGACGAGATCGGCACCGCGGTGGTCGGCAAGCGCGGCGCACTCACGCTGATTCTCACGACCGTGCTGGCCGGCGGGCACATCCTCATCGAGGACCTGCCCGGCCTGGGCAAGACCCTGATCGCGCGGTCCTTCGCCGCCGCGTTGGGCCTGGACTTCAAGCGGGTGCAGTTCACCCCCGATCTGCTGCCCGCAGACCTGCTGGGCTCGACCGTCTACGACATGCAGTCGGGGCGCTTCGAGTTCCGGCCGGGGCCCATCTTCACCAACCTGCTGCTCGCCGACGAGATCAACCGCACACCGCCCAAGACCCAGGCCGCACTGCTGGAGGCGATGGCCGAGGGGCAGGTCAGCATCGACGGCGTCACGCATAAGCTGCCGGCGCCGTTCATCGTGCTGGCCACCGACAACCCGATCGAGTACGAGGGCACCTATCCGCTGCCGGAAGCGCAACTCGACCGGTTCACGATCCGGCTCGAGTTGCGGTATCTGTCCGAGCAGGAGGAGGCGTACATGCTGCGCCGGCGCCTCGAGCGGGGCTCGGCCGAATCGAGAGTCGAGCAGGTCGTCGACGCCCACGACCTCCTCGCGATGCGCGAGTCGGTGGAGCAGGTCACCGTCCACGACGACGTGCTGCGCTACGTGGTGTCCCTGGCCGCGGCGACCCGCCAGCACCCGCAGATCGCGGTCGGCGCCAGCCCGCGGGCCGAACTGGACCTGCTGCAACTCGCACGGGCACGCGCGCTGCTGCTCGGCCGCGACTACGTCGTGCCCGAGGACGTCAAGTCGCTCGCGGTGCCTGCGATGTCACACCGCATCACCCTGCGACCGGAGATGTGGGTTCGGCGGGTGCAGGGCAGCGACGTGGTGGAGGAGTTGCTGCGTCGGCTGCCCGTGCCGCGGACCAACGCGTGACCCGCGCGCCGGAAGCACAATGGCAGCCCCGTGTCACCGAGGCTCAATTACACTGGCGCGCTTCGCCTCTGACGAGAGCACTGGTCACGTGCACGGCGATCGCGATGGCCACGGCGGTGATCGGGTCGCGCTGGGACCTGGTCGTGTTCGCCGCCCCGCTGCTCGGCGTGCTGTGCTCGATCGGCTGGCAGCGGCCGGTGCCGACGGCCCGTGTGCATGCCGACCCGGGCATGCACCGGTGCTTCGAGTCTGAGAGCTCCCGGCTGACGGTTGCGGCCGAAGCCGAGGGTGAGCCGCTGCGGTTGACCGTCGACGTCGTGGCCGCCATGACGCTGCAGGTCGACGAGGCTGCGCCGCATCGCCGTGCGGTCACGGTCAGCGCCGACCGGTGGGGCCGCTATCCGATCCGCGTGCAGCTGTCGGTGTCGGCACGCGGCGGGCTGCTCGAGGGCACCGCGGTGGTGGACGCGGCCGACGTGTACGTGTTCCCGATGGCTCCGCCGCAGTCGACCGCCATCCCGCGCACCGAGTTGCTCGACCGGCTGGGCACCCATCTCACCCGGCACCTCGGGCCGGGAGTGGAGTACGCCGACGTGCGCCGCTACGTGCCCGGCGACCAACTGCGCACGGTGAACTGGCCGGTGAGCGCGCGACGCGGCAGCCTGCACGTCACCGAGCGACTGACGGATCGCGCCGTCGACATCGTCGTGCTCGTCGACAACTATCCGCAGCCGGCGGGCCCGGCGACCGAGGCCACCGACCGAACCGCCCGCGGCGCCGTGCAGGTGGTGCAGAGCGCGCTGCGCGGTGGCGACCGGGCGGGCGTGGTCGCGCTGGGGGACCGCCAGCCGCGGTGGCTGGGCGCCGACATCGGTCGGCGGCAGTTCTACCGCGTGCTCGACGCGGTGCTCGGCGTGAGCGACGGGTACGAGACGACGTCCGGCACGCTGGCGCCCCGCGCGGCCGTCCCGCCGGGGGCGATCGTGATCGCGTTCTCCACGCTGCTGGACACCGAGTTCGCGCTGGCGCTGATCGATCTGCGCAAGCGCGGGCACACCGTGATCGCCGTCGACGTCCTGCGCGGGGCGCCGTTCGCCGAGGGCTGCGACGAGCTCGCGGCCAAGATCTGGTCGCTGCAGCGGTCGTTCATGTACCGCGACATGCGCACGATCGGGGTCGACGTGGTGGCATGGCGCGACGAGGACGCGCTCGACCAGGCGATGCAACTGGTGCCCGACCGGAGGCGCACGATACGGGGGCGGCGGTGAACCGGTTGCTGTCGACGGGCTTCGGCCTGGTGATGCTGGCCGCCGCGGCGCTGCGCTCGGACGCGGTGGCGTTGGCGGTGTGTGCGGCAGGTGTGGGCTTCGTGCTGCTGGGCAACGTCTTCCGGCCGTCGGCGACGCTGGCTGTGATGTGTGCCGGCGCGGCGCTGCTGCTCGACGGCCCGGCGCCGATGCTCGCGGCGGTGAGCGGTTTGTCGGCGGCGGCGTATCTCGTCGTGCGCCACGGCGTCGCGTCCGCACCCACGGTGATTGGCGCGGCGGGTTTCACGGTGGTGGGCCTGGCCGCGGCGGCGGTTCCCGTGCAGTGGCCGTGGGTGCCGCTGGCGGCGCCGGTGGTGGTGCTGGCGCTTGTGGTGGTGGCAAGCCGTCCGTTCTGGTTGGAGGGGCTGCGACGGCGGTCCTAGCAGAAGCCGCCGAAACGCGTCGCTCCCGACCTCGCCGACGGCTATCTTTTCAGGGTCACTGCCACCCGTAAGCGAAATGCTCAGCGGGACGCTTAGATTCGGAGGATCGGCATGTCCAGCGCCGTGCGGAAGGCCATCACCGGCGCCTCGATCGGCAACGCGGTGGAATGGTTCGACTTCGCGATCTACGGCTTCCTCGCGACGTTCATCGCGGCCAACTTCTTCCCGGCAGGCAACGAGACCGCGGCGCTGCTCAACACCTTCGCCATCTTCGCGGCGGCCTTCTTCATGCGCCCGCTCGGCGGGTTCTTCTTCGGGCCGTTGGGGGACCGGCTCGGCAGGCAACGGGTGCTCGCACTGGTGATCCTGTTGATGTCCGGGGCCACGGTGCTCATCGGGCTGTTGCCGACGTACGCCGCCATCGGCGTCGCCGCTCCGCTGCTTCTGTTGTTCCTGCGCTGCCTGCAGGGCTTCTCCGCCGGCGGTGAATATGGCGGCGGGGCAGTCTATCTCGCCGAGTTCGCCACCGAGAAGCGTCGCGGGCTGACCATCACCTTCATGGCGTGGTCCGGTGTGCTGGGCTTTCTGCTCGGCTCGCTGACCGTCACCATGCTGCAGGCGCTGCTCTCGACGGACGCCATGAACAGCTACGGCTGGCGCATCCCGTTCCTCATCGCGGGTCCGCTCGGGCTCGTCGGCCTCTACATCCGGTTACGCCTCGACGACACACCCCATTTCGCCGAGCTCAGCAACAGCGATCGCATCGCCGAGTCACCGCTGCGCGAAGCGGTCTCGACGTCGTGGCGGCCCATAGCGCAGCTGATCGGAATGTTCGTCGTCTTCAACATCGGCTACTACGTGGTCTTCACGTTCCTGCCCGCCTACTTCATCAAGACCCTGGACTACAGCAAGACCAGCGCCTTCGTCTCGGTCACCTTGGCCAGCCTGGTCGCGCTTGTGCTGATCCTGCCGCTGGCCGCACTGTCCGACCGTATCGGCAGGCGGCCGATGCTGATCGCCGGTTCGCTCGCCTTCGCGGTCCTCGGCTATCCGCTGTTCCTGCTGCTGAACTCGGGTTCGGTGATCGCCGCGATCGCCGCGCACTGCGGCCTTGCCGTCATCGAGTCGATCTATGTCTCGGTCGCGGTGTCGGCCGGCGTCGAGCTGTTCGCCACCCGCGTGCGCTACAGCGGCTTCTCGGTCGGCTACAACATCTGTGTGGCGGCCTTCGGCGGCACCACACCCTACGTCGTCACATGGCTCACCGCTGAGACCGGAAACAACCTCGCCCCCTCGTGGTACCTGGTGATCGCGGCGCTCGTCTCCCTGGCCGTGGTCCTCACACTGCGGGAAACCGCCGGACGGCCACTCGCCCAGACCCGCGATGAGCAGGAAGCCGCAGCGATACAGTGAAGTGGTGCCGCCGCAATCCGATCCCGCGCCGCGGCCACGGCTGACATCGCGGGGCGCGGCCACCCGCAACCGGATCATCCTGGCCGCCGCCGAGCTGATGCACGCCCAGGGCGTCGCGGCGACCACCATCGACGATGTCCTTGCCGCCGGTGCAGCGAGCAAATCCCAGTTCTACCAACACTTTGACGACAAGGCCGAACTGGTCTACGAAGTCATCACCCAACGCGCCGACGAGGTGCTGTCGTGGCAGCGGCTGCGACTCGAAAAGGTGGACTCGTTCAAGGGTTTGTACCAGTGGCGCGACGCCATGGTGCAGCGGTGTGCGCTTCGTCGCGGACTGTGGGGCTGCGAACTCGGTTCTCTCGCAGCGGAATTGTCCGACACCGACGACCGGGCGCGCAGTGCGCTCAGTGTGCACTTCACCGAATGGCGCGAATTGCTGGCCGCAGCGCTCGGCCGTATGCGCGACGGCGGTGTACTGCGGTCGGACGTCGACATCCGCCCGCTGGCAACGGGATTGCTCGCCGCCGTCGAGGGCGGCTACCTGCTCTCGCAGACCGGACGCGATCCCCGACTCATGCAGGCGGCGCTGGACATGGCGATCGGCCATGTGGCGTCGTTCGCCGTCGCCGCCCAGTCGACGCCCTGACGCGACCGGTTGCCCGCTACGGTCAGTTGTCCCCAGGGATCGCCGTGGGCGCCGGTGGTGCGATCACCGTCGGCGAGAACGGATTGGGGCCGCTCGGATCGATCCGCGGTGCCTTCTCGGTGGGCTCGACCGGAGCGCCGGGGGCGGGCGCGGCGGGCGGCGTCGCGGTGGTGGTCGCGGTGGTAGTGGTCGTCGGTGTGGTTTCCTCGGGAGCCTCGCTCTCGTTGGCGCACGACGCGGTGAGCAGGAGCATGGCCGTCACCGCGGCACCGCTCGCGATCGCGGTGATTCGCCGACCCCTCTGAGCTGACTTCATCACAGTCCTATCTGTCCGAATGGAACCGAGCTATCTGGACTCTACAGTCCAAAAAGTCGACTCGTCAATGGTCTCTAGTGCAGCAACCGATTGTGAGCGGACGTGAAGGTCCAGCTATGGGGCTGGGGCCAGCGTGCGTCTCGTGTGTCCGAAAACGCCGCCACTGTGCGGTCGCTACTGTGAGGTCATGAAGCTGCGCGTGATGCCGTACGTCACGGTGGAGATCGACGACCGGCTCCGCCGCCGCGTGCGATCTGCCGGCGAGCGACTGCGCCTCAATGTGAGGGCCTACCTGCTCAGTGCCGTCGACGATGTGGACGCCGCCAGTGACAGGGTGCGCGGGCTGTGCGACCGTGCCGTCAACCGGGTCGACACCGTGGTGGCGAACGTCAACGACAAGATCGCCCCCACCGGAGAAGCCCCGCCCCTGCAGGTGGTGCGGGACCGAGAAGCAAGCTAGCGCGTCCGGGTGCCGCGGCCGCCGACCAGCAACCCGCCGACCAGCAGCACCGCCCCGATGATCGCGACGGGAATCGCCCACATGCGGCGGTCGGACACCGCAGACTCGCACTGGGCGACGGCGTCGGTGTGCGGGACGATCTCGTTGATCACCGGAAGGTTGACGGGATTGCTGTTGTCCGCCTCACGGGCCGCGGAGTAGTCGGCGGCCACCGCGTTACCGCAACCGATCTCCTGGCCCTCGGATCCGGCGATCGAAACCGGCAATAGGAGCCCGACGATCCCGACGACCAGCACGACCGCACCTGCCAGCAAGACCAACCGTCGCAAGTTCATGATCGCGTTAATGCCCGTTGCGCCGAGGGCCGAAACCCGGACGCGCCCCATGCTCAGTCGATTTCGCGGCCGCTGACTCGATGTGTTTCGCTTGGGGCGTGTGCTGGCCGTGGTCGGAGAGGAGCTCAACGCTTTGGTAGGCCATGGTCTGGTTGTCCTGCTCGCGCTGCTGGCCGCCGTGTTCCTGGCGATCGGCATCGTGGTCCGTCAGCGCGCCACCATGGACGTTCCCGCCGAGCACGGCGTCAGCAGCGTCATGTTCCTGACCCTGCTGCGCAGACCCCTGTGGTGGGCGGGCACCGCCGCGGCGGTGGCGGGCTTCGGCTTCCAGGCCCTCGCTCTGGCCTACGGGTCGCTGCTGCTCGTGCAGCCGATCCTGGTCTCAGCCCTGCTGTTCGCACTGCCGATGAGCGCGCGGCTTGCCAACCGCCGCGTCACCCGGGGCGAGTGGATCTGGGCGTTGGTGCTCACCGTGGCGCTGGCGGTGTTCGTGGTCCTGGCCAAGGCCCGACCGGGCGACTACAAGGCCTCGGCGCCACTGTCGGCACTCGTCGCGCTGATCTGCACGGCGGCGGTGCTGGCCTGTGTCGTGGTCGCCGTTCGCACGGCGGGGTGGCGGCGCGCGGTGCTGCTTGCCGTCGCCGTCGGCGTGATGTTCGGGGTCGTCGCGGTGCTGACCAAGATCGTCATGCACCTGCTCACTCACGACGGGGCGGCCAGCGTCCTCTCCCCGCCTGCGGTGTATCTGGTCGTGTTGCTGGTGCTGCTCGGTGTAATCGCGGTGTTCCTGCAGCAGTCGGCGTTTCATGCGGGGTCGCTGCAGACCTCCGTGCCGACCATGCTGGTGCTCGAACCGGTGATCGCCGTCGTGCTCGGCGCGGTGGTGCTCGGCGAGCATCTGATGGTGAACGGGATCAAGGCGGTGGCCATCACGATCGCGATCGCCGCGATGACTGCGGCGACCATCGCCCTGGGCCGTGACGAGGGAGCGCTCGAGGAGCGTCTGGAGGCCGCCGTCGCCGGCCGCAGGCAAGACTAGGACGCGTGGCCCGGTGCCCGACCCTCGCGCATGGCGGTCCACAGCAGCCGGGCGGCGTCGCGCGCGGGCTCGCGGGGTGCGATCGGATCGGTGATCCCGGGTTGTTCGGCGGGCGCGCCGCTGATGTGCTCCAGCAGCGCCACCGCCAGTTCGCGGAGCTTGACGTTGAACTCCTGGCTGGCCCGGCGCAGCATGTTCCACGCCTGTTCGGCATCACAGCCGACCAGGCCCATCAGCGCACCCTTGGCCTGCTCGATGGCGCCGCGCGACTGGAGCGCGCTGAGCAGGTCCTCGAACGCGGCGGCGTTCTCGGCGGCCGTGGTCACCAGTGCGGCCGAGACCAGCTGCTCGTAGGCGAACAGCGTGGTCACGGTGGTCGCAGTGGCCGCCTCGGACAGCGTGCAGGAGAGTACGACGGCGGCGTCTTCGCGCCAGAGCCCGGGCACCGCTGCCGCGCCGTGCACACGCTCGAGATCCTCCCGCAGTCCGGGTGCATGTCGGGCGACGGCATCGACGGTCAGCGCGGGATAGCGCTCGTCGGTCCACAGGTCGGGGCTGACCACCGGAACCTGATGGGTCAGTGCGTCGACGACGGGACCGCCCAGCCCGGAGAACTGGGCACCGACGATGTCTGCTCCGAGCCCGCAAGCCGCGATCGGCGCCGGGCGGTCCCGGGACTGCTTGTCGTGCACGGTGATCGCGAGCCCGATCGCGCTGCTGAGGTCGGCTCTCACGCGGTCGAGGATCCGGTGCAGCAGTGCGACAAGCTGCGGATGCTGGCGCGGATGGAAGTGCGTTGCGGGCAATGCTTTCCGATCAGTCGATGACGTTGACCGTGGCGACCTTGTCGAGGCCGGAGATGCGCAGCAGCGTGGTGATCGGTCCCTGCGCCGGAACCACGAGGGTGAGCTTGGCGCCGGCGGCGACGGAGAACAGCTCGCGCAGTGCAGCGCTGTCGCAGTAGGTCACCGCGGACATGTCGACGATCACGGAGGAGCCGTCGGCAACGGCGCGGGCCAGCACGGCGGCGAACTCGTCGGCATTGGCCAGATCGATCTCACCACTGGCGGTGACGACGGACGGGGCCTCGGCCTCGGCGGCCGTGAGGTGGAACTGGCTGTCGGTCATGCGGTTCGGCCCGGCGACGAGGGACCACGCCGTCCGGCGGTGATGTCTTCAGCTCCAGACACAGCACCTCCGGTTCCTAGAGGCGCACCCGCCTCAACGCATGCCAAACAACGCGCATCGCTGCCTCTCCTCGACAGTCGTTCCCTGCTGATGATTGTCATACCACGCCCGGAGCACCGGTGTGCATAGCGCACCGTCAATGAGGACTGTCCGACAATTGAAACGTCATATTCACCGTGGTGCCCGCGGCGGTGCCGTCGAGGTCGACCTGGTCGCTGACCGCGCGCATCAACAGCAGGCCGCGACCCCGGGTGCCCGGATCGGCTGCCGGGGTCTTCCAGGACCCGTCGTCGGCGACGCACACGTGCACGAGATCGCCACGGATCCGGGCCTCGATGTGCATGCGACCCGGATCGCGGCCGCGGTAGGCATGCTCGACACAGTTCGAGCAGGCTTCGTTGACCACCAGAACCAGGTCGGTGGCGACGACTTCGGCGACTCCGTTCGCCGACAACCACGTCGCGAGCCGGTGGCGGATGTCGGTCAGGCGCTCGGCGGTCGCCTCGTCGTCGATGATCAGGGAGTCGCCGGTCAGGCGGTAGAGGACGATCGCGACGTCGTCGTCGTAGCCGCCCTCGGGGGCGAGTTCAGCCAGCACTGCATCGGCGACCTCCTCGATCGGCAGGCCAGCCGTTGCGGCCACGACATCGGCGACCTGACCGATCTGGTCGTCGATCGACTGGTCCCGCCGCTCCACCAGGCCGTCGGTGTAGAGCATGAGTGTGGACCCCGGCACCAGGGGGCGGCACGCCTGCGGCCGCGGCTGGGTGCGCTGCACGGCCAGCGGCACCGAGTTCGCCTCGTCGAGCAGTTCTGCCGGGGAACCGCCCGTCACCAGCAGCGGCGGTACGTGGCCGGCGCCGCTGTAGTGGACGGCGGCGGACCCGGTGTCGATGATCGCGACGAACACCGTCGTGCACATCGCGCCCGGGATGAGCGCGGCCACCGAGTCGAGCTGTTCGAGCAGCGTGGCCGGCTCGACGCCGGTCAGCAGGAGTGCGCGCGCCGACGCGCGCAGCTGACCCATCACGGCCGCCGCGCCCAGACCCCGGCCCACGCAGTCGCCGACGACGATGCCGATCCGGTGCGCACCGACCGGCAGCACATCGTAGAAGTCGCCGCCGATCTCCAGCGGAGGCACGGCGGGTTCGTAGCGCACGGCGAATCCCGGGGGCAGGTCGGTGGGCGCCAGCAGCGAGCGCTGCAACGTCAGCGACGTCTCGCGTGCGCTCTCGAACTGGCGGACGTGCTGCATCGCCAGGCTGAGATGGCCGACGAAGGCGTTGATGAGAGCCCGATCCTCCGCGCTGACCACGCGCGGCACCCGATGCTCGAGGCACAGCACGACGTCGCGCGCACCGGAGAGCACGCTGACGAAGCCGCGCGTCGTTCCCGCGCTGGGCGCCGCACCCACGGGTGTCACCGTCAGCGGTATCCAGTCGCGGGCGTCCTCCAGTGTGCGACGCCAGTCGTCGTCCAACTCGGCCCAACCCGACACCGGGGGCTCGCCCGCGGTGTGCAGTGCCGGTTCGGCGTCACCCTGCGGCCAGATGACCGCCATCATCCGGCCCGCGTCTAGCGGGATGCGGCACTGCGCGAGCGTGATCGCCAGCACCTCGTCGACGTTCTTGGCGACGCTGACGGCGGTGGCCAACCGCGCCACCGCGCGGTCGCGTTCACCCGCGGCGTGCGCGGCGGTGACGTCTCGGACCGTGCCGACGTACAGACCCGGGGTCGACTGCTCCGCGGTGACCGCGTTGATGCTGATGGCGACCCATTTGTCGCGGCCGTCGCGGTGGCGGATCTTGAACTCGTCGGCCAGCCTGCCCTCATGCGCCAGCCCCTGGCTGCGCACGTCGGCGGCATGCTTGTCGACCACCCAGGGGTGCGGCATGGGATAGGGCAGCCCGTCGGGGCCGTAACCGGTGATCTCGGCGAAGGCGGCGTTCATCTCGACGATCGCCCCGGTGTGGTCGGCGACGAAGAAGCCGTCCTGCAGCGAATTGACCAGCGCGCTACGGAACTGGTCGCGGTCCGCCAGATCGTCGGCCCGGGCCCGCTCCTGCTCGTAGCGCTGATAGACGTCGTCGGGATGGGTCATCGGTCTCTGCCACGACACTAGCCTGAGTGGGGCAGGCGGAACCTCGGAGGACTCATTCGCCGTCGACGGCGACCCGTTAAGCTCAGCGAAGCCGCCGATCATGGCGGCCCTTTATTGGAGGACGACCGTTGTCGCGTAATGATCCGATTTCCACCTCGGTTTCCCACGAAGACGGGATCGCCGTGTTGACGGTCGGCGGCGACGTCGATCTGGCCACCGTGCCCGATTTCGAGGCTGCGATCACCGAGGCGCTCACGCAGGAGCCGACCGCGCTGGTGGTCGATCTCTCCGGAGTGGATTTTCTCGCGTCGGCGGGACTGCAGACTCTGGTCTCCACCCACGAATCGGTCAGCACCAAGCTCCGCTTCGTCGTCGTCGCCAACGGCCCGGCCACCAGCAGACCCATTCAGTTGACGGGCCTGGATCAGATCTTCGCGCTGTACGAAACGCTGGCCGATGCGCTCACCGCGTTACGGGCCGGAGCGTAGCGGGCCTGCGATCCCCTGCACGGTATGCGGCGTTCGGTTAGAGTTTCGGACGCCGGGCTGATCTTGACAGCTACCGGCGTTCGGTCGGGACAGATAGGAATTCTCATGAGGTCAGCTCAGTTCGGTCGTCGCCTCGCCGTGGTGGCCGGTGGCACCGCCACGTTGGCGATGGTGATGTTCACCGCATCGTGCGCCCAGGAGGAGGAGCCGACGGAGGAGACCACCACCACCACGACGACCACCACGACGACGACCACGGCGCCGCCCGCCGCCCCGGCTCCCGGCGCACCGGTCGAGCCGACCGAGAAGGCGCCGCGCATCGATCCGTCCGGCCCCAACCCGTTCTCGCCGACGGTGATCGCCCCGCCCGCGCCGACGGCGATCCCCGGCGACAACTGACGACCCGACGGGTCGGTCCGGACGTACGCTGGCGGCTGTGAAGGCGCGGCGGTTCGGCGTGCTGGCGCTGGTGATGGTGGCCGCGGCGGTGCTCGTCGCCGACCTGCGCCCGGCGCCGCCGCGTGGCGGAGGAGCCGTGATCGCCGGCCCGTACTCCCACCTGTTGGCGAGCTCGACCGACCTGGGGCCGTCGCACAACAGCCACGTTCAGCTGACGATGGCGTTGCACGACGACGGTCACCCGACCGCGGTGTTCGACTGGGCAGGCGGTCGCGATCTGGCGGTTCGCTGGCGGCCCGGCCATGACTGGGCCGTGGTGGAGGGTGCCGCCGACTCGGTCGCCGACGCCTTCGACGTCGAGGTGCACGATTATCGCGGCAGGCGGGGCCAGGTGTTCTACGCCTCGCCGCATCAACCCGACATCCCGGATGCTCTTCGCGGTGACGTCGCCGAGCTGGGCAGGATCCTGGGGTATCTGCCGCACAACATGTCACACACTCCGACCGTGCCGCTCGACGTGCCGGACCCCGGCCTGACACCGGAGGCGTTGCGCAACACCTACAACGTCAGCCCGCTGACCGCCGGGGGCTACACCGGCGAGGGCACCACGATCGTCTTCTTCGCGTTCGACGGGTTCGAGCAGGCCGATCTCGACACCTTCGCCGACACCTTCGACCTGCCCCGGTTCACCCCGGAGATCGTCGGCGGGGAGCTGCACGAGCCGCGCGGCGAGACGACGATGGACCTGCAGGTGGCACACGCGGTCGCGCCCGACGCGCGCAAAGTGGTCTTCAGCGCGCTGTCGACCATCGAGGGCGACGCCACCTTCGAGAAGATCGGCCAGATGTTCGAGGAGGCCGACCGCCGATTCCCCGGCGCGGTGTGGAGCTTCTCGATCGGCTGGGGCTGCGACAAGCTGATCACCGCAGCCGACGTGGCGCCGGTGCGCTCCGCGCTGGCCGCGGCACAGACGCGCGGCACCACCGCGTTCAACGCCAGCGGCGATCTGGCCGGACTCGAATGCAAAGGCGGACAAGACTTCTCGTCACCACCCGGTGAGGATGACATCGGCCTGGACTCGGTGGCGTCGCTGCCCGAGATGACCGACGTCGGAGGCACCACGCTGTCCACCGACGCGCGGGGCCGGTGGGTCTCGGAGCAGGCGTGGTTCGATGTGCCGCTGTCGTTGGGCTCCGGCGGCGGACCGTCGTCGTTGTTCGACCGCCCCCAGTGGCAGCGTCGGGTGTCGCCCGACGACTTCCCCGACCGGCGGTTGACTCCGGACATCTCCGCGGTGGCCGACCCGTTCACCGGCGTGCAGATCATCTTCAAGCAGACCCAGTTGGTCGGAGGCGGCACGTCGCAGTCGGCGCCGATCTGGGCGGGGCTGGCCGCGGTGATGAACCAGTTCCTGCTCGCCAACGGCGGACGCCGCATCGGTGATCTCAACCCGCAGCTGTACCGCATCGCCGACGGCGCACCGCTGCCGGCGTTCCGCGACGTGACACTCGGCGGCAACGCCGTCGCGGACGCGGGCCCCGGCTATGACCTGGTGACCGGTCTCGGCACACCCGACGTACAGAACCTGGTGCGCAATCTGCTCTTCCTGCAGCAGGCGGGCGCATGACCGAGAGCGAGGACCGGGTCCCCACCACCGACTGCCGGGTGTGCCGGACGGAAGTGCCTGCCGGGAACTTCTGCGGCCTGTGCGGCTGTCATCTGACCCCCCGGCGCGCCGAAGGCCCGGACTGGCTGCGGCTGCGCAACTACGGCGCCGCGATGGGCGAGCCGCTGCTGCTGCCGTCGGTGGCCAGTTCGCTGTTCCCCAACCTCTCCCGCAGATCCCGCACGGCATTCCGGCTCGGGCTGGTCGTCGTGGTGGCCGCCCTGGCCGCCTTCACCTACCTGCGCATGCCGGCTGGCATCGTCACCGTCTCGGCGCTGGGACTGCCGCTGCTGTTCCTGCTCTACCTGCGGGAGTCCGACGCGTTCCGGGACTTCCCGGTCGGCACCCTGGTGCTCGCCGCCGCCGTCGGCATCGGCCTCGGCGTCGGCTGGGTGTTGTTGACCGGCGCGATGGTCGCGCACTCGTACGGCATCGCGCTGGGCAGCGCCATCACAGGCGGCCGCCTGCTGCGCGACGGTATCGGGGTGCCGCTCGGCGGGTTGATCCTCATGCTGATGCCCGCGGTGATCGTGCGGCTGCTGCGGGCGCAGACGCGGGAGGCGCTGGACGGCTTCATGATCGGGGCGCTCGGCGCGCTGACGTTCACGGCCGCGGCCACGATCACCCGGTTGGCGCCCCAGTTCGGCACCGGGGTGGTGAGTAAGCGCCCGCTGGAAAGCCTGGTGGTGGAAGCGGGCATCAGGGGAGTCGCGGTGCCGCTGATCGCCGCGGCCGCGGGCGGACTGATCGGCGCGGCCCTGTGGTTCACCCGGCCACCGAGCAAGCGGGACCAGCGTCCGGGTGCGGTACGCCTGGTGCTGGTGTCGCTGGCGGCGGCGGTGATCGCGGTGTATCTCGCGCTCGGGCTCATCGACATCGCGCGGTTCCCGCAACTGCTGATGCTGGCGATGTACCTGACGCTGGCCCTGGCGGCGATGCTGGTGCTGCGGGTCGGCCTGCACCTGGCGCTGCTGCACGAGGCGCACGATCCGATCCGCGCCGACGAACCCCTGCTGTGCACGCAGTGCGGACACGTCGTTCCGGACATGGCGTTCTGCCCCGCATGCGGTTCGGCGACGCGCGCGTCGTCCCGGTCGTCGCGGCGGCAGCGGCGCGAGCACCGGCCGGTGCGCACCCGGGCGGAGGGCCCGTGAGCACGTCGAGCCCCCAGCCGCCGAGCTACTTTCCCGGGTATGCGGTTCCGGCAGGCGAGTACCAGGCCGCCGCGCCGCGCCGCGCGTCGCGGCTGCGGTTGGTGGCGATGTGGCTGGGCGCCATCGCTGTCGTCGCGCTCGCGCTGGTCGCACTGTCCGCCTCGATGGAGAAGCCTCCGGTGCGCTACATGTGCCCGCCCGACTGCGGCAGGCCGCCCACCGGCACACCGGTGGAGATCAATCCCCGCTTCACCGCCGCCGACGACAGCTTCTCGGTGTCCTTTCCCGCGGCGGGTTCGGCGTACGAGATCAGCACCGAACCCAACGGCGTCACCGCGGAGTTCGTCGGCGGCGACGGTGGCACGCTGCGCCTGTTCAGCGAGCCGGCCCGCGGCCGCACCCCGCAGCAGATCGCCAAGACGCTTGTGTCGCAGACGTTTCCGGACACCCGCACGGCGTATGAGATTCCCAACGCGATGGTCGGGTACCGGCCCGGATACGGCGAGGTCGCCGATTGCTGGCCGCAGGGCGCCAACGCCAGCTATCTGCGGATGCGGGTGCTGGTGATGGTCGCCGTTAAGGACGACCTGGCACTCGTGGCCGCCGCGGTCGGGCCGTTCCGCCAGTTCACCCCGGACTTCGGGCTCGGCAAGCCGTCGGGGGCCAATGTGCAGATCGCGCTCGACATGGGCAAGTACGTCAACAGCTTCAGTTGGGCCGGCGACCCGCCGCGCTGATACTTCGGTGCTCAGGCCGAGGCCATCACCTTCGCCGCGGCGTGCTCGGGCATCGGGTCGTAGCGGGCGAACGACCGCGTGAACGATCCGGCGCCGTGCGCCAGCGACCGCAGATCGATCGCATAGCGGGTCAGTTCGACCGCGGGGATCTCGGCCTTGACCAGCGTGCGGTCCTCGCCGACCTTGTCGGTGCCCAGCACCCGCCCGCGCCGCCCGGCCAGGTCACCCATGACGGCGCCGACCAGGTCGTCGGGAATCAGCACCGACACCTCGTCGACGGGTTCGAGCAGGTTCACCTTCGTCGCCGCGGCGGCCTCGCGCAACGCCAGTGCGCCTGCCATCTGGAACGCGAAGTCCGACGAGTCCACGCTGTGGGCCTTGCCGTCGACGAGCGTCACGCGGATGTCGACGACGGGGTAGCCCGGACCGACCCCCTTCTCCATCTGCGCGCGCACCCCCTTCTCGACGCTCGGGATGAACTGGCGCGGCACCGCACCGCCGACCACCTTGTCGACGAACTCGAAACCCCCACCCTCCGGCAGCGGCTCCACCTCGATGTCGCACACGGCGTACTGGCCGTGCCCGCCCGACTGCTTGACGTGTCTGCCGTGGCCTTCGGCCTTGCCGCCGAACGTCTCTCGCAGCGGCAACCGCAGTTCCACGGTGTCGACGGCCACACCGTAGCGCCGCGACAGCGCGTCGAGCACCACGCCGGCGTGCGCCTCGCCCATGGTCCACAGCACGATCTGGTGTGTCTCGGGATTCTGCTCGATCCGAAGGGAGGGGTCTTCGGCGGCCAGCCGCGCCAAGCCGACCGACAACTTGTCCTCGTCGGTCTTCGCGCGCGGCTGTACCGCGATGGGCAGCAGCGGCTCGGGCATCGTCCACGGCTTGAGCACCAGCGGGTCGGCCTTGTCCGACAGGGTGTCTCCGGTCTCGGCGCGGCTCAGCCGGCCGACCGCGCAGACGTCACCGGCGATCACCGAGGGCGCGGGCCGCTGCTGCTTGCCGAGCGGGAACGACAGCGCGCCGATGCGTTCGTCCTCGTCGTGATCCTGATGCGCCGGGTTGTGCCCCGATCCATTGCGCGTCGTGGGGCTGAAGAACGACGAGAAGTGGCCCGAGACATGCACGGTCGCATCGGGGGTGATGGTCCCCGAGAAGACCCGCACCAAGCTGATCCGGCCGACGTACGGATCCGACGTCGTCTTGACCACCTCGGCCAGCAGCGGGCCGCCGGGGTCGCACGGCAGCCGGTCGCGCGCCTTGCCCTGCGGTGTGAACACCTCGGGCAGCTGATGCTCCGGTGGCGACGGGAAGCCCTCGGTGACGATCTCCAGCAGTTCCTGGGTGCCGACCCCGGTGCTGCTGCACACCGGGATCACCGGGAAGAAGGACGCGCGGGCGACCGCTTTCTCCAGATCGTCGATGAGCACCGACTGGTCGATCTGCTCACCGCCGAGGTACCGCTCCATCAGCGTCTCGTCCTCGGACTCCTCGATGATGCCCTCGATCAGCGCGCCCCTCTGCTGCTCGATCGTGTCGTGGTAGGAGGCGTCGGGCTCGTGGGTGCCGGTGCGCCTGCCGTCGGCGTACTCGTAGTGCGTCGTCGACAACAACCCGATCAGGCCCGTGCAGGGCGCATCGAAATCACGCCCGCCCGACTTCGCCCGTCCCAATGGCAGGTACAGCGGCAGCACCTTGTCGCCGAACGCCTGCTGTGCCGAGGCGAGCGCGTTGTCGTAGTTCGCGCGGGCGTGGTCGAGTTTGGTGATCGCCACCGCACGCGGCATGCCGACCTGACTGCACTCTTGCCACAGGGTCTTGGTGGGTTCGTCGACGTCCTCGTTGGCGGCGATCACGAACAACGCACAGTCGGCGGCACGCAGTCCCGCGCGCAGTTCGCCGACGAAGTCGGCGTAACCGGGGGTGTCGATCAGGTTGACCTTGACGTCGCCGTGCTTCAGCGACGCCAGCGCGAGGCCGACCGATCGCTGCTGGGCGACCTCGGCGTCGTCGCAGTCGCACACCGTGGTGCCGTCGACCACTGAGCCGGCTCTGCCGAGGACACCGGAGGCCACCAGCAGCGCCTCGACGAGTGTGGTCTTGCCGCCACCCGATGGGCCCACCAGCACCACATTGCGGATGGCGGCCGGACTGTCCGCGACGGGGACGGCTCCTGCGCCCGCCGAATGTGTCGTCTTGTCAGCCATGACGTTCCCTCCCCGCGACGGCCACGTTGCCGCCGCAGTGTGTGCTGACCACAATTCTCCTCGCCGACAGCTCGCACAAGCCGTCGGCCGGTTCCACCGCTCAGGCTTGCCACGACGACCACTTGGTGACGTCGACGGTCACCACGGGGCCGGCCAGTTCGAGCCGCCGGTACTGCGGATACTTGCTTCGCAGCAGCGCATACCCGGCCGCCATTTCCTCGCCGCGGTAATGGATTTCGGCGCAGCCGTCGGCCCGCACCCACCACAGCCGGGTCCAGTCCTCGTCGTAGTTGTCGACGAGCATGCTCACCTGGGGATTGACCTCTATGTTGGCCAGCCGTCGAAGCCGATGCGTGGTCTTGCGTTTGGCGTCGACCGCGGTGTAGACGACGTCGCGGTGGACGGCGAACACCACGGGCACCACGTGCGGCACGGCGTCGGCGCCCGCGGTCGCGAGCATCGCCACCGGGGACCGGGCGAACCGGGCCGCGGCATCCAACTCGGCCATCCGTCCAGCCTATTCCGGTGGTGGCGGCGCGAACACCCGCAGTGCGGCGCCTAACGCTGGGTGCCGCCCGGCCGCTGTGGCGCAACGCTGATCGGCGACCGGGTCACCGGCGTGCGCGTCACCCCGATCTCGGGCTCCTTCGTCGTCCTGGTGGAGGGGCTGCGCGGCCGGTTCGTCTGCACCGGAGCAGCGGGCGCGGGCGGCGCCGCGGAGGACTCGGTCGGCGGCGGCGGTGGCGGTGGGGGCGGGGCGGGCGCGCTGGTGCGCGACGGCGGCCGCGACTGGGCGGTGCTCGCCACGCTCGCAGTGGTGGAGGTGGCCTCCTCGACCGCCGTCGGGGCGGACGTGCGGAACATAAGCAGCGCCCCGGAGACGACGAGCGCGACCGCTGCGAGGACCGCGGCGACGATGAGGGTGAGCGTCTGCCCCGTGCGGTACCAGGGCGGCGGCGCCGGTTCGAAGTACCAGGTGGTGGCGTCGAACGCGTCGAAGTGCACGTCGGTATCCGGTCGCGCGCCTGCGCTCGACTCGGGTGGCGCCTCGTCGAAGAGATAGTCGAAATCCTCCGGGGCTGCGCGCTCAGGCACCCGTCGATGCTAACGCCGGCCCGGTCGAGTCGGCGCGCTAGACGTCCCTGACCGGGTCGATGCCCAGATCGCGGTAGGTCACCAGCGCCGCGAACGGCACGTTGCGGGCAGCGAAGCGCTTGGCCGCGATGTCGCCGCGATCGACCATCGGGATCACGCCGGTGACGACCGCACCGACGGCGGTCACCCGGTCGAACGCGATCTCGGTCGAGCCGCCGGTGCTGATCACATCGTCGACCAGCAACACCCGCGAACCCGGCGCGAGCCGCGTGCCTTCGATCCACTGCTCGCGCCCACGTTGCTTCTGTTCCTTGCGCACCGAGAACCACGCCGCGCCCGTCACCATCGCGACGCCGTGCGCCAGCGGGTCGGCGCCCATGGTCAGCCCGCCGACCGCGTCGAACTCGATGCCCTCGGCCTCGGCGAGCTCGGCTACCGCGCGGCTGACCGTCGTCAGCCGTTCGCCGGTGTCGATCGCGTATTTGCCGTCGATGTAGTCGTGGCTGAGTTGGCCGCTGGCCAGCTTGAAAGGTTCGTCGCGACGCTCGTGGCCCCGGGTGGCGATGAGGTCGAACGCCGCCTGCCAGTTGGCCGACCGACCGGAGGGAGGAGTGTCAGCAGACATGGTCGCGATGGTATTTCAGCCGCGTCTGGCCAGCCGAGCCAACTCCACGGTGGCCGAACGCAACTCCCCGATCGAGTCGATCGGGGCCGCGTAGCCGATCCGTGTGTAGGCCATCCCACGCTCGGTCATGACGCGCAGGTCCAGCCCGTAGCGGTCGAGGCCGGTGCAGGTCGCCGCGGTGGCGTCCGGGTAGCCGCCCAGCACCTTGGCCATGGCGACCAGCGCTTCGGAGTGGTCGGCGTTGAGGTGCTCGATGGCGCCGGCCGCCTGCGGCTGCACCGGGTCGGCCCCGGCCGCGGCGTACGCCGCCCCCGTCGTCGAGTCCATCCGGCCGTACCCGCCGACCCAGCGCACGCGCTGAACCCGCAGCACCCAGAGCGTGAAGTCGCTGTAGTCGATGTAGTACTTCGCGGCCGCGACGCCGGACAGGTGCGCCTCGCGCGCGGCGGCCAGTTCGTCGCCGACGGGCCGCTCGACCACACCGGCCAGCGTGACCCGGCCACTTGCGAGCGGATCGGCCTCCGAACTCGGCGCGACGATCGCGATGCTGGCGCGCGGATCGCCGGTCAGGTTGCGCCCGTGCTCGGCGAGGTTCGACACGCACAGCACGGGCGCGCCGGCGAGCAACCCGTAGGTGACGAACGACGCCCACGGCGCCCCGTCTGCGGTCAACGTCGCGAGTGTGCCGGAATTGGTGGATGCGGCGATCGTCCGGGCTTCCTCCGCCGCCGACGGACGCGCGGAATTAGCCGGTTCGGTCAGGGGCGGGGGAACGGACGGAGCGTCGCCCGGGTCGCCGTGGTCGCGTGTCGTCACCCACGAAAGATACCCAAGCCACGCACGTCAGCCGCCGAGAGCGGCGATGAGGTCCTTGATGCGCGACGTCTCTTCTTCGCCGGCGGGTTCTTCCGCCTCGACCGCCTCGATCAGGTCCGCACGCAGGCCCACGCCGTTGCCTGCCTCCCGCGTGGACAGCTTCGCGCGAGCCCGAGCGACATAAAGCCGCTGCCCCAGTGTCGCGTCGGGTCCGGCGGCAGCGTTCTCCATCAACTCGTCGTAGCGCTTGCGCACCCCGCTGAGCGCGACGATGACCGAGGGAGTCGAACGGCTGCGCGCCGCGGCCCCCGTCAGCGTCCGCTGCAGTTTGCGCATGCCGGTGAGGACGACCCCGACCCGGTCGGCGAAGTCGGGATCGCTGCGATCGGGCAGCGCATCGATGGCGGCGGTGTACATGTGCATCGCGGCGTCGGCCATGGCGACAATGACCGACGCTTCACCGTCGTTCGGCACGGAATCATCCACGGCCACTCAATTCGTCGGGGTACCGGATCGACAACGCCCGAAACGGTAACCCGGATCCCGCCGCGTATTCAACCGGTCCGTCGAGGCGACCGACGGTGCGAAATCGCGGCGGTTCAATTCTTCTCGACATGGGTAGGTTTGAAATCGTATGGACCACAGCAGCGGCGTCAGAAGATCCGGTGAACCAACCGAGCACGACCCGGCCGAGGGCAGCCATGTCGAGGACGGTGTCGTCGAGCACCCGACCGCCGACGACTTCGGTCACGCGCGGGTACTGCCGACCGATCGCACCTGGTACAAACGGGCCGTCTTCTACGAGGTGCTCGTGCGGGCTTTTCACGACTCGAACGCCGACGGCTTCGGTGACCTGCGCGGCCTGACCGAACGCCTCGACTATCTCAAATGGCTTGGCGTGGATTGTCTTTGGCTGCCGCCGTTCTACGACTCGCCGTTGCGCGACGGCGGCTACGACATCCGCGACTTCTACAAGGTGCTGCCGGATTTCGGTACCGTCGACGACTTCGTCGAACTGCTCGACGCCGCGCACCGTCGCGGCATCCGGGTGATCACCGACCTGGTGATGAACCACACCTCCGACTCCCACGAATGGTTCCAGGAGTCGCGGCGCAACCCGGACGGCCCGTACGGCGACTACTACGTGTGGAGCGACACCAGCGAGAAATACCAGGACGCGCGCATCATCTTCGTCGACACCGAGGAGTCGAACTGGACCTATGACCCGGTGCGCAGGCAGTTCTACTGGCACCGGTTCTTCTCGCATCAGCCGGATCTCAACTACGACAACCCGGCGGTGCAGGAGGCGATGCTCGACGTGCTGCGGTTCTGGCTCGACCTGGGCATCGACGGGTTCCGGTTGGACGCCGTGCCGTATCTGTTCGAGCGCGAGGGCACCAACTGCGAGAACCTGACCGAGACGCACGCCTTCCTCAAGCACTGCCGCAAGGTGGTCGACGACGAGTACCCGGGCCGGGTGCTGCTTGCCGAGGCCAACCAGTGGCCCGCCGACGTCGTCGAGTACTTCGGTGATCCCAATACCGGCGGCGACGAATGCCACATGGCGTTCCATTTCCCGTTGATGCCGCGCATCTTCATGGCGGTCCGGCGCGAGTCGCGGTTCCCGATCTCGGAGATCCTCGCCCAGACGCCCGACATCCCAGACATGGCGCAGTGGGGCATCTTCCTTCGCAACCACGACGAGTTGACGTTGGAGATGGTCACCGACGAAGAACGCGACTACATGTACGCCGAGTACGCCAAGGACCCGCGGATGAAGGCCAATGTCGGCATTCGCCGACGGCTGGCCCCGCTGCTCGAGAACGACCGCAACCAGATCGAACTGTTCACCGCGCTGCTGTTGTCGCTGCCCGGTTCGCCGGTGCTCTACTACGGCGACGAGATCGGAATGGGCGACATCATCTGGCTCGGCGACCGGGATGCGGTGCGCACGCCCATGCAGTGGACGCCGGACCGCAACGCGGGATTCTCCACGGCCAACCCCGGCCGCCTGTACCTGCCGCCGAACCAGGACGCCATCTACGGCTATCAGTCGGTCAACGTCGAAGCCCAGCGCGACAGCTCAACGTCGTTGCTGAACTGGACCCGCACCATGCTGGCTGTGCGCGGCCGCCACGAGGCCTTCGCCATCGGCAGCTTCCACGAACTGGGCGGCTCGAACCCGTCGGTGCTGGCCTACGTCCGCGAGACCGAGAAGGACACCGGGAAAGGTCCTGCGGCCACCGACACCGTGCTGTGCGTAAACAACCTCTCGCGCTTCCCGCAGCCGATCGAGCTGAACCTGCAGGCCTACAACGGGTACACGCCGACCGAGATGACCGGATACGTTGAGTTCCCCCGGATCGGCCAGTTGCCGTACCTGCTCACCCTGCCGGGCCACGGCTTCTACTGGTTCTCGTTGCGGCCGCCGACCCCCGAGCATGGAGAGCTGTCATGAGCCTGCCGTTCGCCGAATGGCTACCGCATCAACGGTGGTATGCCGGACGCAGCCGCGAGTTGGCCGAGGTGCGCGAGGCGGAGCGCGTCGCGCTCGGCGACGACCTGGACCTCGCGCTGCTCGACGTCTCCTACGCCGACGGTTCCCACGAGCGATACCAGGTGCTGGTGCAGTGGAACACCGGCCCGATCGATGAGTACGCCGAGGTCGCGACCATCGGTACCGATGCCGACCGCACGGCATACGACGCGCTCTACGAACCCGTCGCGGCCAGCCGTCTGCTGGCGCTGCTCGATTCCTCGGCGACGGTGGGCTCCGGCAGCGGCGCTGTGCGCTTCGTCAAGGAACCCGACGTCGACCTGCCACTCGACGCCGCGCCGCGCGTGTCCGGCGCCGAACAGAGCAACACCAGCGTGATATTCGAGGAGAAGGCCATCCTCAAGGTCTTCCGCCGCATCACCACGGGCGTCAACCCCGACATCGAACTGAACCGGGCGCTGGGGCGCGCAGGCAACCCGCATGTCGCCCGGCTG